>NZ_JAYJJS010000008.1:0-152230 GCF_020181635.2 Mycobacterium zoologicum
AACCGAAACGGAGGTCGCCTGAAACACCCCGATCCACAGGTATTGACAATTCCTCCTGTTCCCCCTCCTTTACCTCCAGAAGGCAATGTGATGTCGGTGCTACGCGAGCGGATCACAATAGTGTGGCTCGGCTTGATGGTGGCTACCTGCCTGACCACATGGGGGCTATCGCAGGATCTGGTCAGTCCCGCCGTGGCGGTGACCGGGATCTTCCTGATCGCGGCACTCAAGGTCAGATACGTGATGTTGGATTTCATGGAACTCAGACATGCCCCGACGGGTGCCCGTGCCTTCTTCCAGTCCTGGATCACGGTAGTCGTACTCGTGATCCTGGGCTTCTGGTTTGCGACTCCGTCCCTCACGTGACCAGCGGCAGACCCATCCAATCGGTTATCTAGGAGGAAAACCCATGCAGGATATCGAGAAGCGAAGCGTGCTCTCACAGAAGATCGGACTGTGGTGCAACTGGATTTTCGTGGCGCTCACGGTGATCGGCTGGCTGGGCATCGCTCACTTCTGGGCACCCGCGCGAGCCGACCTCGGACTCGAGGCCACCAAGGTGTGGTTCAGCGAAACGCACCGCTGGGGAACGGTTATCGGCTGCACAATCTTCTACATCGCCGCTGGATTGCTGACGCCTGGATCGATCATGTTGGGCATCATGCTGGCCAAGATCGAGGGGCGGTGGCCGTTGTGGTCAATCACGACGGCTGTATGCGGAGTTTTCATCTCACTCATCATCTTCTTCAACTGCTGTGCGTGGATCGTCGCCGCCTATCGGCCTGAGAGTGGTGCCGATGTCATTCAGTCGTGGTATGACTGGGCGTGGTTCGCTTTCCTGTTGGGCTGGATCTACCTGGCGATCGAGATGTTCGCCACCGCCGCAGTGGAACTCATGGATGACCGGGCTGAGCCGATGATTCCTCGCTGGTTCACCTGGCTGACCATTGCCGGTGGTGTGACGATCTTCTTCGCGGCCGGCCCGGCGTTCTTCAAGAGCGGCCCATTCGCTTACCACGGGTTGCTGGCGTTCTACCTGCCGGTCGTGATCTGGGGTGGCTATATCTCTGTGACGACGTGGTTCATGATGAAGGAACTCAACGGCCGATCCGAACGAGCAGGTAGAGCTCCGTCGATTTCGCTCCGATCCGAATCATCGATCTAGATCTGTTGTATCCGTGCGTACTGGTTTGCGGCTTTGACCCAAAAAGGGGAGTGCAATGTGCTCATCCGGGGGAAGACTGCTCGGATTATAGCGGCCATGATGATGGATATCTGAGAGCCATGAGATGCTACCGCGCTGAGCCGCAACGGCTTCCGCAGCCAGCGCGAGGGCATCTTACGACAGATAGGCATCGCTATGGAGCCCCACCCAACCGAGTGCGGCAGTCGTCCGGCTGCCGTTCGTGGTTTGGGCACGGCGAATTCGCTTAGGCGCCATAGTTGTCCAGTCAGCGATGGTGATCCCGCTGTTGAGATAGTGGAGAGCGGGCCTAGCTTTGCTGTCCGGCCGGTGGGCGCTGACCTCACGGCCGACGGTGAGGCCCGCTTTGGCGACTCTGGCGAACTAAACGCGGCGTCGGGCGTATCTGCAACCAAAGCAACCTAACCGGAAGGACCTCCACCAATGGGTGTCGCCATCGAGGTAAACGGGCTGACCAAGTCCTTCGGATCGGCCCGGATCTGGGAAGACGTCACGTTGACGATCCCCGAGGGCGAAGTCAGCGTCATGCTGGGCCCGTCGGGTACCGGTAAGTCGGTGTTCTTGAAGTCGCTGATCGGTCTGCTGCGCCCGGAGCGCGGTTCGATCGTGATCGACGGGACCGACATCCTGCAGTGTTCGGCCAAGGAGCTCTACGAGATCCGCACGCTGTTCGGTGTGCTGTTCCAGGACGGCGCGCTGTTCGGCTCGATGAACATCTACGACAACACCGCCTTCCCGCTGCGCGAGCACACCAAGAAGTCCGAGAGCGAAATCCGTGACATCGTCATGGAGAAGCTCGACCTGGTCGGTATGCCCAACGACGGTTACAAGTTCCCCGGTGAGATCTCCGGTGGTATGCGCAAGCGCGCCGGCCTGGCCCGGGCCCTGGTGCTGGACCCGAAGATCATCCTGGTCGATGAGCCGGACTCGGGTCTGGACCCGGTCCGCACCGCCTACCTGAGCCAGCTGCTGATCGACATCAACGCCCAGATCGACGCCACCATCCTGATCGTTACGCACAACATCAACGTCGTGCGTACCGTGCCGGACAACATCGGCATGCTCTACCGCAAGAAGCTGGTCATGTTCGGCCCGCGTGAGGTCCTGCTGACCAGCGAGGAGCCGGCCGTCAAGCAGTTCCTCAATGGCCGTCGCATCGGTCCCATCGGCATGTCCGAGGAGAAGGACCAGGCCACCGCGGCCGCCGAGCAGGCCGCCATCGACGCCGGCCACGCCGACGGCGGCGTCGACGAGGTGGAGGGTGTGCCGCCGCAGATCGTCGCCAGCCCCGGGATGCCGGAGCGCAAGGCCGTCGGGCGTCGCCAGGCCCGGGTGCGCGAGATCCTGCACACCCTGCCGGCCAACGCCCAGGCGGCGATTTTGGAATCGTTCGTAGAATCACCGCAGGGTGCACCCGAATGCGTTGGCTGAGGGGCCAACGCCGTGTGAGACGGCGGCAGTCGACAATCGGTGTGACGCGATCCCCAGCGGTCAGCGTCGCCATGCTCACGTCGGTGATGTTGGCTGGCCCTGTCGGCGCTGCGACGCCTCTATTTCATTTGCCTACATTGCCGTTGCGCGATACCGCGGTCACCCCGTTAAGCGCCGTTAGTACCGATGTGAGCGGCGATTCGGGCTTGAGTGTGATCGCGGCCCAACGCCCGCCGACCAGTTTACGAATCGGCGTCAGTCCCGTTGCGGCTGTGAGGTCTCCGGGGATGTTGGGGATCCCGGAGATCGCGCTGTCTGCCTACCTCAACGCCGAGCAACAGATGGCGGTGTCGGCACCGGACTGCGGCATCAGCTGGAGCCTGTTGGCCGGGATCGGGCGCATCGAATCGATGCACGCCAACCGGGGCGCCACCGGCTCTGGCGGCACTGCGGTCCCACCGATTTACGGTCCGGCCCTTGACGGCTCGCTACCGGGCAACGAGGTCATCGTGCAGAACAGTTCCGGCGGTCAGGTCACCTATGTGCGCGCGGTGGGACCGATGCAGTTTCTGCCCGGTACCTGGGCACGGTATGCCTCCGATGGCGATGGTGACGGTCAGGCGGATCCACAGAACCTGTTCGATGCCACGCTGGCGGCGGCCCGCTATCTGTGCAGCGGCGGGCTGGACCTGCGGGATCAGCCGCAGGTTGTGGCCGCGATCCTGCTTTACAACAATTCGATGGCCTATGTCCACAATGTGCTGGGTTGGGCGGCGGCCTACGCCACCGGTGTGGTGCCGATCAATCTGCCGTCGATCACGGGTCCACCGTCACCGATTGGCGATGCGCATCTGGAGAACCCGGAGGGTCTGGGCCCGGCGTTGCCGCTGGACTTCAACGGCCTGCCATCCACCGACCAGCTGGCGCGGATGCCGTTGATCGACCTCGGCCCATCCGAGGTCGGCGACCAGCCCCCCGAGGATCCAGCCCCCGAGGATTCAGCCCCCGACGATCCGGACTGCGCGGAGAGCTGCATCGACCGGCAGGATCGCGTCGAGCCGGCGACCGCAGACAGGTAGCCCGCTGGGCGAAAAGGGTGTCCAAGTTATGACGATGACCACGCTCGCTTCTTTCGCAAGTCCGCCACGCGGTGTGTGGGACTTCGGGCCCCTATCGGTGCGCGCTTATGCGTTGTTCAGCATCATCGGATTGGTGACTGCGCTCGTGATCGGGGATCGACGCTGGGAGGCTCGGGGCGGTGAGCGTGGCGTCATCTACGACGTTGCCCTGTGGGCGGTGCCGTTCGGGTTGGTCGGCGGTCGGCTTTATCACCTGGCCACCGATTGGCAGACGTACTTCGGCGAGGGCGGCATCGGAATCGTTGGGGCGTTGCATATTTGGCACAGCGGCTCAGGGATCTGGGGTGCGGTCGCGCTGGGCAGTGTGGGTGCATGGATTCGGTGCCATCGTCGCGGCATCGCGCTGCCGGCATTCGCCGACGCGATAGCGCCCGGTCTCGTGCTGGCGCTAGCGATTGGCCGAGTCGGAAACTATTTCAACCAGGAGCTTTTCGGGCGCGCGACCACGCTGCCGTGGGGTTTGGAGATCTTCTACCGCAGCGACCCGGCCGGATTCGTGGATGTGCAGTCGATCAACGGGGTCTCAACCGGACAGCTGGCCATGGTGGTGCAACCGACATTCCTCTACGAAATGCTCTGGAATATCCTGATATTCGGTGTCCTGATTTATCTGGACCAGCGTTTCGAGATCGGGCACGGTCGGCTGTTCGCGTTGTACGTCGCGGGCTATTGCGTGGGTAGATTTTGGATCGAGCTGTTGGGCGCGGACGTCGCCACCCGTGTTGCCGGAATCCGGATCAACTCCTTCACCTCTGCGCTTGTGTTCATTGGTGCGGTGGTCTATCTCATTTTGGCCCCCAAGGGCCGCGAGGATGCGGCTGTTAATGAGTTGGCCGGTGGCTCGGGAACCGAAGAAGTCTTCAAGGCGCGTTCTTTCCGCCGCGCTAGCACGGCTATAGACGTAGCTGCCGAACCTGCGGCTGACCTGGCTGCCGCCGAAATGGCCGAGGTCACAGAAACTGGGGCGGTCGCACAGGCGGCGCAGCGCGCGGTGGACGCCGGGTTGGTCGCGCAGTCAGCTCGACTCGCAGCTGAGCAGGCCCAGGAGGCCGTTGCCACCAGCACTGCTCAAGCCGAGGCGGAGCGGTGCGCGGTTGAGCAAGCTGAGGTGGAGGTTGCCACGCGCACCGCGCAAGCCGAGTTGGCCAACCGCGCGGCGCAGGAGGCGCAGGCTGCGGCCGCCGAGCGCGCGGCGGACGCTGAGGCGGTTGCGCTGGCGGCGAGGTGCGCCGCGCAGGATGCTGAGACTGAGGTGGCGGACTATCGGTCGGCCATCGAGGTCGTGCGGCGCATGGCCGTAGAAGCCGAGGACGAGGTCGCCAAACGCACTGCTGAAGCTGTGGCGTTGGGCGTGGTTATGAGGCATGCCGCCGACGCCGGGCCAGCTTCTGAGATCGCGTGGCAGGCGGCGCAGGAAGCCGAGGCTGCCGTCACCGTCCGCGTCGCGGAGGCACAGAATTTCGCTACAGCGACGGTACGCGTGGCGCAGGAAGCCGAGGCCGACATCGCGAGGCGCACCGCAGATGCGCAGGCGGCGGGGCGCGTGGCGCAGGAAGCCGAGACGGCGGCCCGCACTTGCACCGCTGACGCGCAGGCGGCGGAACGTACCGCACAAGAAACCCAGGATGCGTCTGCCGCGCTCATCGCCGAGCTGCAGGCGATCGCTGAGGCGGCGGGGCGTGCTGCCAAAAAGGCCGAGGCGGCGGCCCGCAAATGCGTCGCCGACGCCGAGGCGGCGGAGCACGCGGCGCAGGAAGCCGAGGCTGCGTCCTGCACTCGCACCGCTGAGGCACAGGCTATCGCTGAGGCCGTGGGGCGCGCAGCTGACGCGGGGGTGCGGGCTGACTCGGCTAAGCGCGCGGCTACCGAAGCCGAGGCGGAGGCTTCGAAGCACGCCGCTGATGCCGTCGCCGCGAGGCGCGTGGCTGACCGAGCCGCGGCTGCGGTCGCCAACTGTACTGCTGAGGCGCAGGTGGCCGCTGCGGCGGCCACCAGCGCGGCTGAGGCCCACAGTGCGGCCCGCAAGCGCGCGGCAGACGCCGAGTCGGCAAAACGTGACGCTGACGACGCGGCGGCGGCCGCCGCCGCGCGTGCCGCTGAGGCTCAGTTGGCATGGCGTATCGCTGACGACGTCGAGGCTGCGGTAGCCGGGCGCGTAGCCCAGATCGAGGTCGCCAAGCGCGCGGCGCAGGATGCTGCGGCGGCGGTCGCCCAGTGCAAGGCCGAAGTTGAGATCGCCAGCCGGGCCTCCGAGGATGCCGAGGCGGCGGTCGCAATGCACACGGCCGAAGCTCAGGAGGTCGCTGAGGCGGCGACTCGGGCGGCGCAGGACGCCGAGGCGGTGGCCGCCGACTGCGCGGCGCAGGCCGGAGCGGCTCAGCGTGCGGCCGAGGAAGCGCAGGCCGCGGTCGCCGAACGCGCGGCAGAAGCTACCGCGTTGGCTGTGGTTGTGCAGCGTGCGGCTGAGGCCGGGACGGTCGCCGTGGCCGCCAGGCTGGCAGCCGAGGAAGCGCGGGCTGCGGTCGCCGAGCGTGCGGCTGAAGCTACGGTGGTAGCCGAGGCGGCCAGACGCGCAGTCGACGACGCGCAGGCCGCGGCCGAAAATAGTGCGGCGCAGGCTGCGAGGGCCCAGCGCAGGGCTCACGACGCGGAGGCAGCCGTCACCGAGTGCGCAGCGCAGGTTGCGGGATTGGCCCAGGAGGCCAGGCAAGCAACTAGTGATGCGCAGGCCGCACTCGCCAGGTATGTGGCCCAGGCTAGGGCGGCCAGGCGCGGCGCCGAGGAAGCGCAGGCTGCGGTCGCCAGGTGTGAGACGGAGGCTGCCGCCGCCGACCGCGCGGTCGACGACGCGCTGGCTGCCGACGCCAGGTATGCGGCTGACGCTGGGACGGTTGCTGAGGTCACGCGGTGTGCGGTTGAGGCTGGGGCGGCCGCTGAGGCCGCGGCGCGGGCGGCAGACGAAGCCGAGGCTGTGGCCGCGACGCGCACCGTCGAAGCCCAGGAGGCCAGGCGGGCGGCCGATGACGCCGAGACGGAGGCCGCGAGGCGCGCGGCCGACCTTGTGCAGGCTGACGGCGCGACAGATGCGGCGGAGGCGGCCGCTGCTGCGGCGGAGCGGGGGGCCGAGGAAGCCGATGCCGTGGCCCGCAAATGCACTGCAAAAGCAGAGACGGCGAGGCGCACGGCCGACGAAGCCCAAGCCGAGGCCGCGACGCGCGCGGCGGAGGCTGAGGCGGTAGTTGAAGCAGCGGTTGACGGCCGAAGTCGAGAAGTCCGTGCCTGACCAAGCTTCTGGACGCACCCCAGCATCCGCCGGGAACCTCACTGGGATCGGAGGCCCCGCCTCTTCATCGCACCTCGTTGACTCTGCTCAGGGCGGGATCTTCTCGAACCTTCCCGCCCTGGACGCAGAGTCACCGCTCCGGGCTAGCCGTGGTGCCGCCGTACCCCTCGGACGGCAGCACCCCGGCTAGCCGGAAAGGCTCGAAATGTCATCCAATGCCGCACGGGTGTCCAGATCGGTGAAGGTCGCGGCATAGCGCTGCGCGAACGCCAGGCTGATGTCCGGGCGCTGCCAGCTGTCGCCCCCGCTGAGCGTCGCGATCCAGATCGCCAACCCGTGCGCGGCTGACGCCCGGTAGTGCAACCAGATCTCTTCGGCCGACGGCAACTCTGCGGCCGGAAGGCCCAGGGCCCCACCGTATTCCTCCAGCAGTGCGCGTTCGCTGGTGCGCCGGTCGGCAATGGTCAATGCGCCCTGCAGAAAGTAACCCAGGTCCAGTGAGAAGTTGCCGTGACGCACCATCTGCCAGTCCAGGAAGCCGACATCGCCGTCCGGCAACACGTAGGTGTTTCCGAGGTGCGGGTCACCATGCAGCAGGGTCTGTGGGCCCCGGGTCAGGCCGCGGATGTAACGAGCCCAGATGTCACCGAATAGCTCCGCGCCGGTCATGGTGGTGATCTCGGCGGGGACCGAGTCGCCCAGCCGCTGGTAGGCAACTTCGAGCGGAGCCATTTCCAAACCGGCGAACGGCACGAACGGCTCCACCCAGTCCAGCGCCGGGTTGTCGGCGATGCGTGCTCCCCAGAACGCACCGTGCATCCGTGCCAGACCGCGGACCCCCTGCGCCGCCTCGTCAACACTGAGCGGTCGCGTCGCGTCACGCGGTTCGGCCCCGCGAGCAACGACGTCCTCCATCACCAGCAGGAAATCTCGGCGCTGCTCATCGATAAGCGATCGGTAGACCTTCGGATGATCAAGCGGCAGAACGATGTCGGACAGGAACAGGCGCGGCTCGTGGTAGAGACCGCTGGTCAACTCGACCAGGTCGGCATGTTCGGGATCGACCGCTTTGACGAAGACCGTCCCCGGCCCGCTGCCCCGCGAGTAGCGCAATGCCAATCGTGCTCGCCGGTTTGTGCCGTCGTCGCGCAACGCGACCGCGACCGACTCCACGACCGCACCGGGGTGGTGACCGCTGAGCGTCGCGGTCATCCACTCCGGTGAGATTGCTTCCCAGCTGTCGGGAGTGGCCGGTGAGGTCACTTCAAGCAGCTACCCGCGTCCACCGGCAGGGTGACACCGGTGATGTAGCGCGCCTCGTCGGAGGCCAGGAACAGCACGGCGTTACTGATGTCCACCGCGTCCACCCACGGGATGGGCAGGGTGTGGAACATCTGGCAGATCGGCGCCATGTCGTCGGGGCCCGGGTTCTCCAGGTCGGGGCGGAACATCTTCCAGGTGCCCTCGTTCATGATCATCCCGGTGCTGACGTGGGTGGGGTGCACGGTGTTGACCCGGATGTTCTGGTGACCCAACTCGACGGCGAACGAGCGCATGACGCCCACGACGCCGTGCTTGGCGGCCACGTAGTTGCCGCAGTGCGGGTAGGCCTTCAACCCGCCCACCGAGCTGGTCAGGACGATCGAGCCGCCCCTACCGCCGGCGATCAGGTGCGGCACACCGGCTTTGACGGTCTTCCACACACCGGACAGGTTGATGTCGATCATCTCCTGCCAGTCGTGTTCGCTGCACTGGTCCAGGGTGTCGCCGCCGTTGCCGATGCCGGCGTTGGCGACGATGATGTCGAGGCGGCCCAGCTCTTCCACCCCGGCGTCCACCGCGGCCTTGAGCCCGTCGTAGTCACGGACGTCGACCTCGGCGGTGAAGATCCGGCGACCGCGCGCCTTGACCAGGTCGACGGTCTCGGCCAATTCCTCCGGCGTGGCCGGCGGGATGGGCGAGTTCTCGACGATCGGCTTACACACGTCGATCGCGATGATGTCGGCGCCCTCCTCGGCCAGTCGCACCGCGTGGCTGCGGCCCTGGCCGTGTGCCGCGCCGGTGATGAATGCGACCTTGCCTTCTACGCGTCCGGTCATGGAAACCTCAATTCTTCTTGGTACGGAATCTGATTCAGGGGATGATCGCCGGCATCGAGACCCAGCCTCGCACCGTCGACGTCGGGGAGATCGACGTCGCGGTGAGGTCGACGTCCCAGTCGGGGAAGCGCTTGAGGATCTCCTCCAGGGCGATCCGTGCCTCCAACCGTGCCAGCGCGTTGCCCACGCAGAAGTGGGTGCCCTGACCGAAGCCCAGGTGCGGGCGGCGTTCGCGGTGGATGTCGAACACGTCGCCGTCCGGCGGGAACCTGCGGTGGTCCCGGTTGGCGGCACCGATGAGCAGCAACATCGCCGAACCCTCGGGCACCGTCTGGCCGTAGTACTCGATGTCGCGGGTGACGTAGCGCGCTGCCTGCGGTGCCGGTGGCTCGAAGCGGACCAGCTCTTCGACCGCCCGCGGGATCAGCGCGAAGTTGTTCGCCATCTCGCGGCGCTGGTCGGGGTGTTCGGCCAGAACCTTTCCGGCCCAACCGATCAGCCGGGTGGTGGTCTCACTTCCGGCGGTGGCCAGGACTGTCAGGAACAGGTGCAGTTCCTCGCGGCCCATCTTGCGCCGGACGCCGTGCTCGTCTTCGAACTCGGCGTTCATCAGCTCGGTGATCAGGTCGTCGGAGGGGTGCTTGGCACGCCAGTCGATGTAGTCGGCGAACACGTCGCCGGTGGCGATCGGACCGTCGGGGTTGTCGGTCATCTTCTGACCGGGCTCGGTGCGGATGGTGGCATCGCCGTGGTCGGTGACGCGCTTCTGGTCGTCCTCGGGGATGCCCAGCAGCATCCCGATCACCCGCATCGGCATCTCCGCGCCGAGGTCGCCCACGAAGTCGAACTTCCCGGTGCCCACCAATGGGTCCAGGCAGCGCGCGCAGTACTCCCGGATCTGCGATTCCAGGGCGTTCATCCGGCGTGGGCTGAACATGCCGGCCATCAGGTTGCGGTGGATGTCGTGGATCGGCGGGTCCTCGAATATCAGGATCCCCGGCGGAATCTCCATGCCGGACTTGATGATCTCCAGAACCGCGCCCTTGGCCGAGCTGAACGTCTGGTAGTCGGTGAACGCGGCGTGGACGTCGTCGAACCGGCTCAAGGCGTAGAAGTCGTGCTCTTCGTTGTAGTACAGCGGCGCCTCTTCGCGCAGCCGGCGAAACATCGGGTACGGATCGTTGTTGAGTTCAACGTCGTATGGGTCATAGCGTGCTTCGTCGGTGGTGGTGGCCGTCATGGTTTTCCGTTCTTTCGACAGAGCTGAGGTCAAAGGCCGGCGGTGACCGGAGCCGCCACCGGGGTGAATTCCAGATGCAGTTCGGTCAGGCCACGCAGGATGAACGTCGGCTCGAAGGTGAACCTGCGGTCGCCTGCCGGGCCGTGCGCGGCCTCGTCGAGCCGGATGTCGGCCATCCGATCGAGGATGCGCTCCAACGAGATTCGGCTCTCGGCGCGGGCCAGCGGTGAGCCCGGGCAGGTGTGGGTGCCGCGGGCGAACGCCAGGTGCTCGCGCACGTTGGCCCGGTCGATGCGGAACTCGTGGGGCTCGTCGAACTTGCGGGGGTCGCGGTTGATCGCCCCGGGGAACATGACCACGACGGTGCCGGCCTTGAGCGTGACCCCACCCAGCGTGGTGGTCTTGCGGACCAGCCGGGGGTCGGTCTTGACCGGGCTCTCCATCCGGAGGGTCTCTTCGAGGAAGTTCGGGATCTTGCTGCGGTCCGAGCGCAACGCCTCCACCAGCGAGGGGTCCTCGGCCAGGAACCGCAACGCGGCACTGAGCAGTTTGGTGGTGGTCTCCTGCCCGGCGCCGAACAGGAAGGTGGCGCTCTTGACCACGTCGGCGATCTCGGGGATCGAACCGTCCTCGTAGGTGGCGGTGGCCAGATCGGTCAGCACGTCACCGCGCGGGCTCTCCCGCCGCTCGCTGAGGTAACGGCTGAACTTGTCGTCCAGCCAGCCCAGCGGGTCATGCGCCAGTTCCTCGTGGTCCAGCGAGCCGATGCGGGCGCCCGGCTGCGGTGCGCCGAGCACCTGCTGGAATGCCGGGCGGTCTTCCTCGGGAACCCCGAGCAGGTCGGCGATCACCAGTAGCGCGAACGGCCGGGCGTACTCGGAGAGGAATTCGCACTTCCCGCTGTCGGCGAAATAGTCCAGCTGCCGGTCGGCGAGCTGCCACATGAAGTCCTGGTTCTCCTTGAGCCGCTTGGGGGTGAGCAGCCTGCTCAGCAGCGACCGGGCCTTGGTGTGCATCGGCGGGTCCATGGTGACCATGTGTTCGGTCATCGGCATCAGGTGGCGGTGCGCCTCGATCTGCTCGCTGATGTCGTCGCCCTCAGGGGTGAACGGCAGCGGCGGGAAGGGGCCGCCGACGGCCACCAGGTTGGAGTAGGTGTCGGAGTCGCGGTAGATCTCGTTGGCCTCTTCGTGGCCGGTCACCGCGACCACGTCGTAGACGCCCAGCGGGGTCACCGGGCCTTTGGCCCGCAGGTGGTCGAAGTACGGGTGCGGGTCGGGCACCAGGGTCTGATCGGTGAAGAAGTCGATGGTGTCGAAGTCAGTCAAGGTGGACCTCTCTGATGAACAGCCTGACAAGTGCTGGGCACTTGCTTAGCATGGGCGGGGTTGGGGGGTCAAGGCTTGCCGGGCATTACGCTGGCCGGGCTAGGTGTAAAGGTGGATTGCATAGATGCGGAGCCACGAGGTGACCGATTCGGACAAGGCGCAGCGCAGGATTGGCGCCCCGGACGCCAAGAACCGGACGCTGCTGCTTGACGCCGCTGAACAACTGCTGGTGACCCTCGGTGCCACCGCGGTCAGTTCACGGCGGGTGGCCGAGCAGGCCGGGTTGAAACACCAGTTGGTGCACTACTACTTCCGCACCATGGACGACCTCTTCCTGGCGGTGTTTCGCCGCCGGGGTGATCAGGGGCTGGCCGATCAGGCCGCGGTGCTGGCGTCCCCGCAGCCGCTGTGGGCGCTGTGGCGGTTCAACACCGACCCGGCGGGGACCGCGCTGACCATGCAGTTCATGGCCTTGGCCAATCAGCGTGCGGCGCTGCGGGCCGAGATCGCGGACTACGCCGAACGGCTGCGCGCTGAACAGATCGAGGCGGTGGCCGGACTGCTGCAGCGCTACGGCATCGATACGCAGGAGTTCCCGCCGACGGTGCTGATGGTGCTGATGACCAGCGCATCGCGGATGCTGATCATCGAACAGGAGGCGCTGGGCATGACGCTCGGCCACGCCCAGACCGTCGAGTTCGTGGAACGCTGGCTGCACCGACTCGAGGGCGAACCGGCCGGCGAAGCCGCGGTGCTGACGGAGTCGGCGGCGCACTAGCTCTGCGCCCTGCGCTGCTGGTCCAGTCGATCCGCGGCCGCCCAATGGTCGTCGGCCACCCACAGCCGCGCGAACGCCGCCACCGCCTCGTCCGGTGACGCGCCGTCGATCACCCGTTTGATCTCGACGGCCGACGGATTGGCCAGCGAGCGTGCCAGCGCACGCCAGTCGGCGTCGAACGAGTCCCGGGGCACCACCCGGTTGATCAGCCCGATCCGTTCGGCGGCCGCGGCGTCGAGCATGGTGCCGGTGCCGGCGAGCAGCAGCGCCTGACTGCGTCCCACCAGGGCGGCCAGCCGCTCGGCGCCGCCCCACGCCGGCATGATCGCCAGCGACACCTGGTTGAACGCGATCTTGACGTCCGCTGCGGCGATCCGGATGTCGGCGGCGACCGCGACTTCGGCGCCCCCGCCCAGTGCGTGACCGTTCATCGCGGCGATCACCGGCGCCGGGAAGGCCGCGATCCGGTCGCAGAGTGTGCGCATCCGCCAGGCCATGGCCGCCGCATCCGGTTCGGTGCGGATGGCGGCGAGCTGCTTGAGGTCACCTCCGGAGACGAACGCCCGGTCGCCGCCGCCGGTGATGACCAGTGCCCGCGCCCCGGCCGCCTCGTCGAGCGCCCGGTCGAGTTGGTCCATGGTTTCCGGGGCGATCGCGTTGCGGGCCTGCGGCCGGTCGATGGTGATGACGGCCAGGCCGTCGTCGCATTGCACGTTCAACTCAGCCCCGGCCATGGCTCTCCACTCACGATATTGGCATTCTCAAAAAAGGAGAATAACATCGCTGGCGAGATGCGAAAGATTCCTGCTGATCTGGTGCGGCGCTACGAATTCGAGGGCTGGTGGACCCGCGAGACGCTGGGCGACGTGCTCGGTGCCGGGCTGGCCGCTACGCCCGACTGTCACTTCGAGGTGCACTCGCAGGTTCGTCCGTGGCTCGGCACCTTCGCCACGGTGGAGCACGTCGCCCGCCGGCTGGCGGCGGGGCTAGCGGAGCGCGGCGTGGGCCCCGGCGACGTGATCGCCTTCCAGCTGCCCAACTGGATGGAGGCCGCCGCCACGTTCTGGGCGGCGTCGTTCCTGGGCGCGGTGGTGGTGCCCGTCGTGCACTTCTACGGGCGTAAGGAGGTCGGCTACATCCTGACCGCGAGCCGGCCCAAGGTGTTCATCACCGCCGAGCGGTTCGGGCGGATGGCTTATGAGCCCGAGCTGAGCGCGGACGTCCCGATTGTCGGGGTGGTGGGCCGCGATTTCGACGACCTGCTCGCCGACGAACCGATGACCGGCGTCCTGGCCACCGATCCCGGCGCTCCGGCGCTGATCGCCTTCACCTCCGGCACCACCCGGCAGCCCAAGGGTGTCGTGCACAGTCATCAGACGCTGTGCTGCGAGACCCGTCAGCTGCTGGCCAATTACCCACCGGACCGCGGCCGTCAGCTCACCGCCACCCCGGTCGGGCATTTCATCGGGATGGTGGGCGCGTTCCTGATCCCGGTGCTGGAGGGAGCGCCGATCGACCTCGCCGACGTGTGGGATCCGGCGATGGTGCTGAAGCTGATGGCCACCCAGGGGGTGTCGATCGGCGGCGGGCCGCCCTATTTCGTCACCAGCCTGCTCGACCATCCGGACTTCACCGACGAGCATCTGGCGCACATCCGCCACGTCGGCCTCGGTGGTTCCACGGTGCCCGCCGCGGTCACCCGCCGGCTGGCCGACCTGGGCATCTTCGTGTTCCGTTCCTACGGCAGCACCGAGCATCCGTCGATCTCCGGATCGGGGGTGAGCGCCCCGGAGGGCAAGCGACTGTTCACCGACGGCGACGCGCGGCCGGGCGTGGAGATCCGGCTGGCCCCCGACGGCGAGATTCTCAGCCGCGGGCCCGACCTGTGCCTGGGCTACACCGATGACGCGCTGACCGCGGCGGCGTTCGACGCCGACGGCTGGTACCACACCGGCGACGTCGGCGTGCTCGACGACGACGGATATCTGACCATCACCGACCGCAAGGCCGACGTGATCATCCGCGGCGGCGAGAACATCAGCGCGGTGGAGGTCGAAGAGGTGCTGCTGGCGATGCCGGCCGTCGCCGAAGCGGTGGTGGTCGCGGTGCCCGACACCAGGCTGGGGGAGCGGGCCGCGGCGGTGGTCCGGCTCAGGCCCGAGTGCGCGCTGCCGGGTTTGGCGGAGCTGCGGGAGCACTTCGAGCGTCTCGGTGTGGCGCGGCAGAAGTGGCCGGAGGAGTTGCACGCGATCGAGGACTTCCCGCGCACCGCCAGCGGGAAAGTACAGAAGTACCTGGTGCGCAAGCACCTTGCCGAGAAGGTTGTTGCACCAGACACCGGTATGAGAATATGATTCTCGCAAGCTGAAAAGGAGTGTTTCATGGGTCAACTGTCACACCGCGTCGAGATCCCCTTCCCGTTGTTCGACGCGGACAACCACCTCTATGAGCCACCGGAGGCGATGACCAAGTACCTGCCCAAGGAGTACAAGGACATCGTCCAGTACGTCGAGATCAACGGCCGCACCAAGATCGCCATCCGCGGCCAGATCAGCGAGTACATCCCCAACCCGACGTTCTCGGTGGTGGCCAAGCCGGGTGCCTGGGAGGAGTACTTCAAGTTCGGCAACCCCGACGGCAAGAGCAAGCGGGAGCTGTTCGGTGAGCCGATGCGCTCGATCCCGGCGTTCTTCGAGCCCGGGCCGCGCCTGGAGTTGATGGACCAGCTCGGCGTCGACCGCTCGCTGATGTTCCCGACCCTGGCCAGCCTGATCGAGGAGCGGCTGCGCGACGACCCGGTCGCGATCCACGTCATCATCCACTCGCTCAACCAGTGGCTCGACGAGGTCTGGGGCTTCAACTACAAGAACCGGATCTTCACCACGCCGGTCATCACCCTGCCCATCGTCGAGAAGGCGATCGAGGAGCTGGACTGGGCGGTCAAGCGCGGTGCTCGCGCCATCCTGATCCGCCCGGCGCCGGTGCCCGGCTTCCGCGGGCCGCGGTCCTTCGCGCTTCCCGAGTTCGACCCGTTCTGGGCGAAGTGCGTCGAGTACGACGTGTTCGTCGGCATGCACTCCTCGGACAGCGGCTACTCCCGCTACACCTCGGAGTGGGACGGCGCCGCCCAAGAGATGCTGCCGTTCCAGACCAACGCCATGCAGATCCTCAACGAGTGGCGTCCGATCCAGGACGCCGTGGCGTCCTGGGTGATTCACGGCGCGCTGTTCCGCCACCCCAAGCTCAAGGTGGGCATTGTCGAGGCCGGGTCGAAGTGGATGACCCCGCTGTTGGACTCCATGGCCGAGGTGTACAAGAAGGCGCCCGAAGCCTTTATGGGCAACCCGATGGAAGAGATCAAGAACCGGATCTACGTCAGCCCCTTCTACGAAGACGGCATCGACGACCTGATCAGCCTGATCGGCGTGGACCAGGTGCTCTACGGCTCCGACTGGCCGCACCCGGAGGGCCTGGCCGAGCCGACGCACTACGTGACGGCGCTGTCGCACCTTCCTGTCGACGACCAGGCCAAGATCATGGGCGGCAACCTCGGTCGCCTCGTAACCGTCTAGGAGTGCCACGCTGGCAGACCATCCCCGAGATGGTCTTGAGCGCCGGCGATCGCTTCGGGGATGCCGGGGCGATCGTCGACGGCGATGTTCGGCTGAGCTTTGCCGAGCTGGCCGACCGGGTCCGTTGCGCGGCAGGGGCATTCGCCGCGGCCGGCATCGCTAAGGGCGATCGTGCCGCGATCTGGGCGCCCAACTGTGCGGAATGGATCATCGCGGCATTCGGTCTGCTCACCGCCGGCGGCGTACTGGTGCCGGTCAACACCAGGTTCAAGGCCGCCGAGGCCGCGGACATCATCGCCCGCAGTGGGGCGAAGCTGGTCCTGGTCGAAAAGGGTTTCCTCGGGATGGATTTCACCGCGCCGCCCGGGGTCCCGGTCATCGACCTGAGATCGGGCTTCCTGGACGGCTCGCCGCTGGTGTGTGCCGGCGACGGTGCTGATATCGCCGACATCATCTTCACCTCGGGTACGACCGGTCGCCCCAAGGGCGTGATGATGAGCCATCAGCAGAACCTGCGGCTCTATGCCGAATGGTGCGACCTGGCCGACCTGCGCGAGGGCGACCGCTACCTGATGGTCAACCCGTTCTTCCACACCTTCGGCTACAAGGCGGGCTGTATCGCCTCTTGTATTCGGGGCGCCACGATGTACCCGTTGCGGGTCTTCGACGTCGATGACGTGCTGGAAATCATTGAACGCGAACGCATCACGATGCTGCCCGGGCCGCCGACCCTGTACCACTCACTGCTGGGCGGCGCCGCCGGGCGTGACCTGTCGTCACTGCGCGCCGCGGTCACCGGTGCCGCGGACATTCCGGTGGACCTGATCCGGCGGATCCGCAGCGAGCTGCCGTTCGGATCGATCATGACCGGGTACGGGCTCACCGAGGCCGGGACCGTGACGGCCTCGCGGCGCGGGGACTCCTTCGAGGACATCGCGACCACCGCCGGCCGGGCCTGCGAGGACATCGAGGTTCGGATCGACGGCGACGGCGACGGCGAGGCCGGCGAGGTTCTGGTGCGCGGCTACAACGTGATGGCCGGCTATCTTGATGACCCGGAGGCCACTGCCGAGGCGATCGACGCGCAAGGCTGGCTGCACACCGGCGACATCGGAACCCTGGACGGGGCAGGGCGATTGCGGATCGTGGGCCGCAAGAAGGAGATGTTCATCGTCGGCGGCTTCAATGCCTACCCCGCCGAGATCGAGGGTTTCCTGCTGGAGCATCCCGGGATAGCGCAGGTCGCGGTGATCGGCGTTCCCGACGAGCGGCTCGGCCAAGTCGGCCGGGCGTATGTGGTGGCCGCTGCCGATGGTCCTGCGCTCACCGAATCCGAGCTGATCGCCTGGAGCCGCGACCGGATGGCCGGTTTCAAGGTCCCGCGGTCGGTGCGTTTCGTCGACCGGCTGCCGCTGAACGCCACCGGCAAAGTGGACAAGCAAAGCCTGACTTAAGTCAACGTGGTTGGCCCGGCGGCCCCGGGGCGATACTGTCGTTACCCGGTCGGTCGGCAGAGGGAACCAGGCATGGCGGTGGCAAACAAGTCAGAGAAGATGACGGCACGTGAGGCCAAGCGCCTGCAGACGCGTGAGCGTCTGTTGGGTGCCGCCACCGCCGAGTTCAAGCGGACCGGCATGGCCCAGGCCGACGTCGGCGCCATCGTGGCCGCTGCGGGCGTCGCGCACGGCACGTTCTTCTTCCACTTCCCCACCAAGGAGCATGTCCTGCTGGAGGTGGAGCTGCGCGAGGAGGAGCGGATCGCCAAGCAGTTCCGGAGTTACCTCAAAGCACCGCATGATATTTCGGAGGTGCTGGCCGAGGCGGCCCGGCTGATCATGGACCTGGAGCGCCGACTGGGCGATCCGCTCTTCACCGACTTCCTGGCACTGCATTTCTCCCCGACCCGACCGGTGGCGTCCGAAGGCGAGGACCACCCGTTGATCGTGCTGGTGGCCGAGCAGATCGAGCTCGCGCGCAGCCGCGGCGAGATCGACGCCGAGGTGGTCGCAATGAACAGTGCCATCTTCTTCCTGCTGGGGCTCTACGCGCTGCTGATCACCACGCACGCCTGGCCGACGCGGCAGGACCTGGTCGACGACTACCTGCGTCGCGCGCAAAAGTCATTGACTTAAGTCAGTGACTTGCCTACCGTCATAGGCGGCCGACACGGCGAGGGGGGAGGAAGCGTTGCCTACCGCACAGCAGAACTCGCTCGATGAGCACCTGGAGCTGTCGCGGGCCGCTCAGCGTCGCGCCGACAAGTGGCTCACCTCCGGCGGCATCCTGATCGGTACGGCGGCCGCCGGTGTGTTCGGCCTGCCGCTGTTCCTGCGGGGAATCTGGTTGCAGCACACAGCTCAGCGCGACGGACTGGCCGTGCGGCCGATGCTGGTGACCCTGTTGGGCTATCTGGTCATCATCGATGCCGCGATCAACGCGATGGGCTGGGCGCTGGATCTGGTGGCCCACCACACCCTGCTGGCCCGCGTGCTGCTCAACGGCTGGGGGGCGATGTTCGACGCCGGATATTTCTGGCACTACAACGAGTTGTGGGTCGGTGGCGCGGCCGGACCCGGTGAGAAGGCATGGGAAGCCGCACTGATCCTCACCGTCTTCACCATGCGGATCGCCGCCGCGATCGCGTTTCTGCAGATGAAGCGGTGGGGTCAGCAGTGGATGGTGATCACCTGCTGGATGGGTGTGGTGATCTGGGTCGGTTACGTGTTCAACATGACCATGTACGCCGATGTGCGTTATGCCGGTGTGGTTTTCCCGGTGATCGGCTGGTGGCTCTACGACATCTTCTACATCACGCCGTTTTTGGCGATCCCGTACCTGCACACCGTCAATCGCGAGATCTTCTCGGATTGAGAAGACGATAGGAGGTTCTGATGGCCTGGATCTGGGAGATCCTACGCTACGTCGCCGCATGGGGCGGCACCGCCGCGATCATCGCGTTCTGGTACTGGATGTTCGATTCCATCGGAACGTTCTGAGCCGCGAGGGAATCCACGTCGTGAACCCGTTGGAGCTGGAGGGCAGCTGCGCGCTGACCGCTGTCGCGCTGAGCGATCGGCGTCGCGACGGTGCGCGCCTGGTAACCGGAGCCAAACGCGGATTCGGCGTGAATACCACGCTGACCACCGTCGAGGTCCCACACCCCGTGGCGCAGGACTGGACCCGCCGGACGCTGACCTGCGGTGTGGCGCTGCAATGCTCACCGTCCAAAGAACGGATCGCGTCATACCGGCTGGCGGACTTGACGTCGCGCGAGCTGCGGGCCCTGACAGTTGTCGAAGCGCAGGTGGCGCTGGGCTGGGTGGGACGCCGTTGGCCCGGGCTGCTGCCCGAGCTGAACCGGATACTGGGCGACCTTGAGCCCGTCGACGCGGATCTGCCGGCCACCGCGATCTTCGATCGCGCCATCGAATTGGCAAGATCCAGACAGGATTTGGCCTGGCATCCCTTGGTGGGAACCCTGCCGGCGGCGTGGACGGCACCCGGCGGGCTGGGCGAGTCGGTGCGCCGGCTGGGCCGGATGCCCTGGTCCAGCACGCAGAAGCGCCGTCCCCGAGCCTATTCGGTTCCGGTCGGCGGTGAGGGCGGGGTGCGCAACACCAATCTGCCACCCCCGAGCAGGCCCGGTGAAGACGACACGTACACCTGCGCGGATCGCCGGCCGGGCATCCCGTACCCCGAATGGAACACCCACACCGGTAGCTTCCTGCCCGACCATGTCGCCGTCGTCGAACAGGCCTGGACCGCGCGCCGCACGGCACCCGACTCGGTCCGAACCGATCTGCGGAAGTGGTTCGAGCAGAGCACTGTTCGGGCGATGGCCGGCGGACTGCCGGACGGTAGCGACCTCGACGTCGACGCCTACGTCAGACACCACCTCGACACGCTGACCGGCCATGCCGATGAACCGCGGATCTTCCGTGAGCTCCTTCCCTCGGGCCGGGACGTGACGACCGCTCTGCTGCTGGATGCGAGCTCATCGCTGGGGGTACACGGCGGCCGGCTGTTCCGTCTGGAACTGGCCTGCGCGGACGCACTGTCGGGTGCGATGACCCGCGCGCACCAGCGCCACGGTGTCTTCGCCTTCACCGGCAACACCCGGCACCGCGTGGCGGTGCACTGCCTCAAGGACTTCGGGGATCGCAGGTTTGTGGCCCCCAGCGACCTGGGTCTGCTGGCCGGCGGCTACACCCGGCTGGGCGCGCCGCTGCGTCACCTGACCAGCCGGCTTGTCGGACAACCGGCGCAGCGGCGGCTGCTGATCGTGATCGGCGACGGCCTGATGTCCGACGAAGGCTATGAGGGCCGCTACGCCTGGGCCGACGTGGCCCACGCGGTCGGCGAGGCCAACGAGGCCGGGGTCTGCGTGTACTACGTCGGTGTGGGCCCGGTCCGTGTCGACCCACTGCCGGAGGTGTTCGGAGACCGCTGCAGCAGGCGCATACGGCGCATCGAGGAACTGCCACGCGTGCTGGCGCACGTGCACCGCGAATTGGTTGCCGCATAAGCGAATGGAGGAGACGATGACGAGCGAGACCTACCTGGCCAACGGCAATGAGGTGCAGCTGTTCGAAAGGGCTTACCGCCGGAGAATTCCGGTGATGCTGACCGGGCCGACGGGGTGCGGCAAGACGAGGCTGGTCGAGCACATGGGCGTGCTGCTGGGGCGTCCGGTGGTCACCATCAGCTGCCACGACGACCTGACCAGTTCTGACCTGGTGGGCCGGTTCACCGTGGCAGGCGGGGACGTGCAGTGGACCGACGGACCGCTGACCAGGGCGGTCAAGGCGGGCGCCATCTGTTACCTCGACGAAGTCGTGGAGGCAAGGCATGACTCATTGGCGATATTGCATTCCCTGACCGATCACCGGCGCAGCCTGTTTTTGGATCGGTCGGGCGAAGTAGTCACGGCCCCCGACACTTTCATGCTGGTCTGCTCCTACAATCCGGCCTACCGAAGCTCGCTCAAGGAGCTCAAGCCGTCATTCCGGCAGCGCTTCGCCACCCTGGGCATGGACTACCTGCCGCCGGCTCGCGAAGCGGCCGTGGTCGTTGCGGAGACCGGCGTAGAGCCAGCGGTCGCCGATCGGCTCGTCGCGTGCGCCGAGGCGCTTCGCAACGCGGATCAGGCATTCCACTATGAGCCCCCGTCGACCCGGGCGCTGGTCAGCGCGGCCCAGTTGGTGGCCGACGGGGCGACTGAGATCGAAGCCGCCGACGCCTGCATCCTCGCGCCGCTGTCCACCGACGGCGGGATTCACGACGGGCTGCGTGAAGTCGCGGCCGGTGTGTTCCTGAATCCGAAACAGGACCACTAGGAAGGGAAGTCGCAGACATGGACCAGCAGGAGCAGCGGCGCAAGAGAGCACTGATCGTCTTTCAGATTTTCATCTACGGCTATTTGGCCATCATGTTCGGCATTCAGCTGTACATGTCCTTCGCGCGCGGCTGGTGGTCACTGTGACGGCGCCGGCGGACTTCGTCGGTCTGCAGGATCATCAGGAGCAGTCCCGGGCCGCCCAGTGGCGGGCCGACCGCTGGATGATCGCCGGCGCGGCGCTGATGGGCATGTGGGTCCCGGGACTGCTGGGCTTCCCGATCTTCATGCGCGGCGTCTGGCTACAGCGCGAGGCCACCCGGGCCGGCCTGTCGGTGCGACCGATGATCGTCACGCTGATCGGGTACCTGGTGCTGATCGACGGCATGCTCAACAGCCTGGGTTGGTCGCTGGATCTGATCGCCAACCACACGCTGATCAACCGGGTGTTGATGGTCGGCTGGGGCTCGATGTTCGACGCCGGGTACTTCTGGCACTACAACGAGTTGTGGATCGGCGGCGCGGCGGCCCCCGGTGAGAAATCGATGGTCTTCGGCATGATCCTCACGGTGTTCGCCATGCGCTGTGCCGCGGCGATCGGGTTCCTGCAGATGAAGCGGTGGGGTCAGCAGTGGATGGTGATCACCTGCTGGATGGGTGTACTCATCTGGGTCCTCTACGTGTTCAACATGACTATGTACGCCGATGTGCGTTATGCCGGTGTGGTTTTCCCGGTGATCGGCTGGTGGCTCTACGACATCTTCTACATCACACCGTTTTTGGCGATCCCGTACCTGCACACCGTCAACCGCGAAATCTTCACCGACTGATCGAGGAGCACGACGATGGACGATGTTGTTGCCGACGAACTTCCGCCGGGCACCACGGCGTACTACGCACGGATGCACAAGTGGATCAAGCGCGCCACCCTGGTGTGCCTGGTCGCGCTGGTCATCGAAGGGGCCTTCACGCTGCCGTTCATGGCGGTCTACTACGGCTACCCGACGCTGAGCCTCACCCAGATCTGCAGCGAACTGCTCAAGAACCGGTTCTCCGACGACACCCTGGAGTGCAAGCACCCCTACCCGCCGCTCGGCCCACCGGAAGGGGCCGAGGGCAAGGACACCGCCCGTGACCAGTGGGGGATTCAGCCCGTCCCGCAGTATCACCGGCTGGGTTTCCGGGAGCTGGTGCGCCTGCACGACGAGCGACTGGCCCGGCAGAATTCCTCATAGAAGTCTTAGTTTTCGGGCCCGGATCCGGGCGGTTTTCTGTCGGACCGTCGCACTAGTGTTCGATTTATGGGTAGGGATGCGTTCGCTGATCGGGACACCGTCATGGGGTGCCTGGAGGCGATGGAGGCCGCCCATGCCCTGTTGGCGCGGTGTTCCTTCGATGCGTTGAGCCCGCAGGAGCTGGTGGAGGTGCTGGCCCGCCGCGAGGCGCTGGCCCGGCAGGCCCCGTCGGTCGACCACCAGATCGTGGCCCGCTTCCTGGCCGAGGGCCATAGCGAGGCGCTGGCGGGGTGCTCGCTGGCCAAGGCCCTGGGTGAGCGGTTGCGGATCAGCGCCACACAAGCCCGCCGGCGCATCGAGGAAGCCAAGGTATTGGGTCCGCGCACCGCCCTCAGCGGTGAACCTCTGGCCCCGGTGCTGCCCAGCCTGGCTGCCGCCCAAGCCGCCGGGCGCATCGGGCCCGAGCACGTGGCGATCGCGGTCAAAGCGATGAACAAGATCCCCGCCGGTGTGGCTGCCACGGATCGGGAGCGCGCCGAACGCGACCTGGCCGAAATGGCGGCACTGTTCGCCCCGGAGACCTTCCAGCGCCTGGCGGTGCACCTGATCGCGGTGTTGGATCAAGACGGCGACGAGCCCGACGACCGCGCACGGCAAGCCCAACGCAGCCTGCGACTGGGTCCACAACGCCCCGACGGATTGAGCACCGTCAGTGGCACGATCAACGCGGAGCTGCGGGCCACCCTGGAGCCGGTGCTGGCCAAACTGGCCGCCCCGGGGATGTGCAACGCCGCCGACGAACAACCCTGCGTGTCCGGCACCCCTAGCCAGGAGCAGATCGAGGCCGATCACCGCACCCGCGACCAACGCCAGCACGACGCGCTGCTGGCCGCCCTGCGGGCCACCCTGGCGTGTGGGGACCTCGGGCAACTCAACGGCCTACCGGTCACCGTGATCGTCTCCACCACCCTGGCGCAGTTGCAGGCCGCCACCGGCACGGCCCACACCGCCGGCGGATCCCTGCTGCCGATGAGCGACCTGCTGCGGATGGCTTCCCACGCGCATCATTACCTCACGATCTTCGACGACCACGGCCGAGCCCTATGGCTGGGCCGCAGCAAACGCCTCGCCTCCGCCGATCAGCGCATCGTGCTGCACGCCCGCGACGGCGGCTGCACCCGACCAGGCTGCACCGTCTCGGGGTATCTGACCCAGGCCCACCACATGCGCGAATGGGCCGACAACGGCCACACCGATATCGATGACCTGACCCTGGCCTGCGCCCCCGACAACCGGATGGCCACCGAACAGGGCTGGACCACCCAACTCGGTGACACCGGCCGCGTCGAATGGATCCCCCCACCGGCACTCGACCACGACCAACCCCGCATCAACCCCTTCCACCTCATCGAAGCCACCATCGACTACCACCGAGCCGCACCTGAGGCTGAACCGCCCGACCCCAAACCACCACCACCAGGCTGGCCGGACCTCGACGAACCCCTACCCGGCGAACCCGGCTACGACGAAGCCTACGAAGGGCTGCTGCGCAGCTACGACGCCATGGACTACGACGAGATCGCCGAGCGATACGGCCTTACCGACGACGACCTGCTCAGTACTGGGTAGAGCCCAGATCGACCGCGATCCCCGCTGCGGTGACCATGCGCGACTCGTCGCCGGCCAGCCAGCACACGGCGTCGGCGATGTCTTCGGGCTCGGCAATGTAATCGGGCAGGAATGGCGTCACCATGTTGATGAGGCCCGGGTTGGTTTCGTTGGCCGTGTGCAATGCCGCCATCATGTCCCCGGTGCCCATCGGGGTATTGACCGCGCCCGGATGCAGGCTGTTCACCCGAATCGAATGCTTGCCCAGTTCGGCGGCGAAGGCGCGGGCCATGCCCGTGACGGCGTGCTTGCTGGCCGTGTAGTGCACCATGAACGGCTGCATCTTGAGACCGGCGGCAGAACTGATCAAGATGATCGACCCGCCGCGCTTTCCATCGATGATGTGCTGCGCGCCGGCCATCACCGCATTCCAGGTGCCGGTGACGTTGATGTCCATCACGTCGCGAAAGTTCTCCGGGGTGATGGCATTCCAGACCTGCGGGGCCGCCACACCGGCGTTGGCGACGATGATGTCCAGTCGTCCCAACTTGCCCACACCGTCGGTGACGGCCTCGCGCAACCCGTCGTAGTCGCGGGTGTCGACCACCGAGGAGACGATGCGCCGGCCGGTCTCTTCGACCAGGCGCACCGTTTCGGCCAGATCCTCCGGGCTCGCCGGCAGATAGGGCACGCAGTCCGGCAGTTTTCCCGCCACGTCGATAGCGATGATGTCCGCGCCCTCGGCGGCCATCCGCACCGCGTGCGCCCGGCCCTGTCCGCGCGCCGCACCGGTGATGAATGCCACCTTGTCGGTCAGTCGACCTGTCATTTCGTTCCCTCCGTTGTTGGTTCAACTGGTGTACAGACCGCCGAACGGTCCGATGAATCCGAGGATCGGGTCGATCACGGCCTGTTGGATGCCGGTCACATCCAGGAGATCCTGGATCGCCTGCCCGATCGGTCCTTCGATGGCGAAGAACATCGTGAACGGATTGAAGTCGGCGTTGAGCTGGGCCACGGCGTCGTGGTAGGACACGCCCAAATTCTCTTCCGACCACGACTGTGCTTGCGCCAGCAGGTTTTCCATCGTGTCGTATCCGGGCAGTTGCATCCCGAACAGTGCGGCGGCATTGTCAGCACCTTGTACGACGGCCTTCGCGAACTCGATGCCGAAGGTCAGCGGATCCAGGGTGGGGAAGAGCTGTATCGGTGTCGGTTCGCCGAAGGGGACCGACCGGTCGTAGCCGGCTTCGATGATCACCTGCAGTGCCGGTTGCACGATGTCGAGAACAGGTTGGGGCACACCCAAACTCATCAGTGGGCCCAGCAGCGGCAGGGTGGTCGACGGGATCAGGTAGAACGTGGTGTCGCCCTCCACCTGCCGGACGATGTCGGTGGAGCCGAGCAGGTATTCGTCGGCGTACGGCCCGGCCAACGGGTCCGACGGAGGCCAGATTGCGGGAACCCCCGGAATGGCGCCGTCGCCGTAGGCGGCGTGGGCGTAGATGATTCCGAAGAACGAATTGAGCACGGCCACCAGGTTCAACGGGTATTGCGGGAAGTCCGAGAAGAAGTCGTACTGCTTGGAGATGTCGATGGTGTGGATGCCCAGGTCGGTTGGTCCGGCACCGGGAAAACTGCCGCCCAGTCCGGGGATGTTCAGGCCCTCGAAGCGCGCCACCTCGCCGCCGTTGGGCCGGCTCGACGAGCCGAGCAGAACGAACGTGACGTCCGGGGCGGGCTGGCCGGTCGCGGCGAGTTCGGCCAGGTGCGCTTTCTCCATCACCGCGATCATGGCGCTCTGCGAATATCCCTCGACGACGAACGGTCGGCCGGGCTGCGCTGCGAGCTGGGCGGCGATCGCGTCCTGCAGATTCGCCAGGCCGGTGGGAACCGAATGGCTGGCGAAGGATTCGGGAGTGGGAACCAGTACCGAGGTGTAGTCACCGCCGGTCGCAGGGTTGATGTAGTCGGTGATGATCGCATCGCGCCACGCCTGACTCGGCGTAGGCATACCCGTGCCGCCCATCATCAACGCGTTGAGGGGGCCGTCGGTGCTATCTGCCCAGGCGAGTGGCGCGCAGAACACCGCCGATACCAACACATTTCCGGCCAGCGCAACCATCTGACGACGTGTCATGAACGACCTCCCGGCTCGAGTGCCTCATAGCCGCCGACGGCAAGCATCGCCCGCAGGCGCCGTTTGTCGACCTTTCCGGTCGGCCCGCGTGGCACGGCGTCGGGACTGTCGACGAGCAGCCACACCGTCGGCACCTTGAAGGCGCTCAACAGCGTCCGCGCCTGTTCGTGCAACCACCCGACCGTCAGCCCGTCGCTGGAGATCGCCGCCCCCACCCGGAACCGGTCGCCGTCGGGTACGCATGTCACGAACGCGGCTTGCACACCGTCGATGGCCCGCAACGCCTTCTCCACCTCGCTGGGATACACCGTGGCCCCGCTGACCTTGAACATGTCGTCCGAACGGCCGTGGTAGAAGAGGAATCCGTTTTCGTCGAGACGGCCCAGGTCGCCGGTGGGGTAGTAGCCGTCGACGGTGAAGGTGTCCTCCCGGCTGCGGCCGCAGATGCCGCGCAGCGTGTGCGGTCCGCGCAGTTGGATCTCCCCGACCGTCCCGGCCGGGACCGGTAACCCGGTAT
Source organism: Mycobacterium zoologicum (assembly GCF_020181635.2). Classification (NCBI taxonomy): domain Bacteria; kingdom Bacillati; phylum Actinomycetota; class Actinomycetes; order Mycobacteriales; family Mycobacteriaceae; genus Mycobacterium; species Mycobacterium zoologicum. The sequence goes on from NZ_JAYJJS010000008.1 coordinate 26,910, forward strand.
CGGGACCGACGATCCGAACCTCCATGCCGTCAAACGGTTTCCCGCAGCTGCCCCACGCCCCCGCCGGCAGGTCGGTGTCGGCGGCGTAGCCGCAGTACGGGCCGAAGCTCTCGGTCATCCCGAACAGGTTGGCCCGCGCCCCGGGTTCGGAGCGCAATGCCGGTGGCAGCAGGGCCTCCAGGCTGCCGGGGCGCAGCGCCGACAGGTCGGCCGAGCCGGCGTGCCGGGCCAACTCCTGCGCCTGGTCGGGCCACCCGCGAAACAACGTGACCCGTTCGGATTCCAGCAGACTCAACGTGGTCTGCGGCTTCGGGATCTCCTCGGTGACCAGGGTCGCCCCGGCCAGCAGTGCCGAGAGCACGCCGCCGCCGAAGCCGCCGACCCAGAAGAACGGCATCGGCAGGTACAACCGGGTATCGGTGGTGATACAGCGCGCGGCCAGGCCGGATGCCACCGCCCCCAGGGCGCTGCCATGGGAGTGCATCACCCCCTTCGGTGGGCCACTGCTTCCGGAGGTGAACATGATCACCAGCGGATCGCTGGGTGTCACCGACTCGGTCATGGCGTCGAACACCCGGACCGGGTCGGGGCCGGCGATAAGTGATGACAGGTGTTCGGTAGTCCAGACCTGTTGCAGCGCAGGAAGGTCCACCGTGCGCCTGTCACGCAGGCCGTCGAGGTACCGGTGGCCACGGAACTCCTCGACGCCGATCAGGAACTGCACCGCGGCCACCCGCAGTTGTGCGCGCAGTTCCGAGGGCGTCAGCAGGGTGCTCAGCGGAACCAGCACCGCGCCGATGCGGGTCACGGCGATCGCCGTACGGACCCAGGCGACGCTGTTGGGCATGACCAGGCCCACCCGGCTGCCCTTGCCGACACCGGCCTGCACCAGAGCCGCGGCCAGTTCCCGCGATGAGGCGTCCAGGTCGGCGTAGCTGAGCCGGGCGCCGGGATCGATCACAGCCGGCTTGTGCGCGTAGCCGACGGCACCGGAGCGAACCAGTGCGTCGATCGTTGCGGTGTCAGGCATTCGACACCGCTGCGAACAACGCGGCCAGCCGGCGCCCATCGACTTTGCCGCTGGCCAGTAGCGGGACCGTTCCGGGCGCAACGCTGATGAACCGGCGGGGGATCTTGTACGCAGAGAGCTCCGTACGCAGCAGCTCGCGCAGTGCACCGGGGTCGGGGCCGGCGTCCACCAGCACGGCCGCCACCACCTGGCCGCGATCCGGGTCGGGGATACCGATCACGTGGGCGGTGACGCCGCCGGTGACCTTCGCGATCGCGCGCTCCACTTCGGCCGGGGAGACGTTGGCGCCGGCAGTCTTGATCATGGCGTCGCGGCGGCCCAGAAAGTAATAGAAGCCATCGGCATCGGTGCGGACCTGATCCCCGGTGTGGAACCAGCCGTCGGCGTCGAAGCATTCCTCGCGGCTGCGCCGGTGATAACGCTGCATCACATGACGTCCGCGGATCAGCAACTCGCCGTCGTCGACCCGGCATTCGATCCCCGGCGCGGGCTTGCCGAAGCTGCCGCGCCGGTGCTCGGGCTGGTCGGTGACGTCATCGCTGAGCAGCACCGGGCCGCCGGTCTCGGTCATCCCGAGCATGCCGTGCCGCAACCCGGGGTCCTCAGGGCGCACGTCGGGAGCCATGATCGGGTAGAGGTTGCCGCGGCGCACGCTGGACAGATCCCGGGTGCCCAGGCTCGGGTGGTGAATGAGGCCGGCGACGCCGCTGGCGAAACCATTTGCCAGGGTGGGTTTCTCGGCCTCCAGCAGATCCAGGGTCTCGCTCGGGTCGGTGGCGTTGGAGCACAGCAGGGTCGATCCGGCCAGCACGGTGCCCAGCAACGCAAAGGCGAAACCCCCGACCCAGAAGAACGGAGAGTTGCTGAAATGTATGTCAGTGGAAGTGATTCCGCATACCTGGTTGAGGTAGCGCTGATGGCCGATCAGTCCGGCATGGGTGTGCACCACACCTTTGGGGTTGCCGGACGACCCTGAGGTGTAGATGATGGCCAGCGGATCGTCGGGGTCGACATCGTCTTCCAGCGCCGGCAGGAGCTCATCCACCTCCGGTGCCGAGTATCCGAAGATCACATGGCGCAGCTGCGGTACCGCAACGCTGTAGATCGGGTCGTCACCGACCGCGGCGTCGGTGAGCACCTCGGCCAACCGTTGCCGGTAGTCGTGGGAGCGATAAGACTCCGCAGCGAGCAGGATTCGCACGTCACTGTGCACCAGCTGCCCGCGCAGTTCCGGTGCCGTCGCAATGGTGGGCAGCGGCACCACTACCGCGCCTATCCGCGCTGCGGCCAACATTGCCACCACAAACTCAGGACCATTGGGGTGCAGGACACCGACGTGGGTGCCCTTGCCGCAGCCCAGCGAGATCAGCTGTGTGGCCAGTGCTGCGGAGCGCGCGTCGGCCTCGGCGTAGCTGAGGCGTTCGGAGTCGCAGATAAGCAGGGGCCTCTGCGATCCGGCCTTGGTGCGCCAGATCTGCGGCAGCGTGTCAGCGATCATGCTCGCCTCGCGCGCCGATCAGCTCACGCACCGCGTTGAGATCGGCCTTGCCCGAGGGTGTTCGTGGGAGTGCGTCGACGATGGTGATGGCGGTGGGGATTTCGTAGCGCGCCAACCGGGTGCTCAGGAAGGCGGTCAGCACCCCGGCGTCGGCGTGGGCTCCCGAGCGCAGTTCGACCGCGGCCACCGGAGTCTGACCGAGGCGATCATCGGCCTTCCCCACCACCGCGGCACCCTTGACGGCCGGGTGCGTTTCCAGCGCGACGCGCACGTCGTCGGGCATCACTTTGAAACCCCCGCGGATGATGGCCTGATCCGCCCGGCCCAGGATCCACAGGAAGCCGTCGGCGTCGATGCGGGCCAGGTCGGTGGTGCGCATCCAGTCCGCGCCCGGACCGAGCTGACCAGGCTTGACCTCCAGTAGTCCGGGCTGATCGGGCCCGAGCGGCGCACCGTCGTCGCCGACCACTCGCAAGGCGGCGCCCAGGCTGGCCCGGCCGACGCTGCCACGCTTGGCCTTCCAGTGCTGCTGGTAGTCTTTCAGAGTCCACCCTGCTACGCCGCCGCCGAATTCCGTTGCGGCATAGGACGTGAGTACCGGAATTCCGAACTTCTCGGTGAACGCGTCGGCGTCGTCTGCAGACAGCGGTGCGGTGCCCGAGGTGACCGCCCGCACGCTTGCCAGATCCTCGCGGCTCAGCTCGGAGTGCAGCACCATGCGCAGCGCGGCCGGAACCAGCGAGACCGCCTTCGGCTGGTGGGTCCGGACCGCGGCCGCCCACCGTTCCAGATCGAATCGATCCAGCAGCACAAAGGATCTCGCCTCGGCCATACATTGCAGGATCCGGTATACGCCGCCGATGTGCACCAACGGTGAGTTGACGATCGCCACCCCTCGACGCGGCTGCCCCGGTGGCTGCGGGGAGCCGATTACGCTGTGCGCCAGCATGTCATAGCGCAGGTCGACGCGCTTGGGCGGTCCGGTGGTGCCGCTGGTCAGCATCCACACCGCCACACCGGGGCGTGTGGCATCCGGGCGGGGCGCGGCGGCCCGGGTGATCTGCGGTGGCCCGGCCAGGTCGGTGAGGGTCACCACCGTCGTGGACGTATCAGTGGTGACCAGGGCGGCCAGATCCTCGGGCGCGCCGATGATCACCGGCAACCCCAGCGCGGCGATGTCGGCGCGGGTGCGCTCATCGCCGCGCGACGGGTTGATCACCACCACGCAGCCTTCGCCCAGCAGCACCCCGAGGACAGCAGCGACGTGGGCGGGCCGGTTGCGCAACAGGATTCCGACCCGGCCACCGGGCTCGGTCACTGCGGCGACCGCCCGCGCCGTCTCGCCGAGCTGCGCCCAGGTGTACCAGGCGCCGTCGTATTCGACGGCCGGGTCCGAGGGTGCCAGGTCGAGCACCGCCGCGATCCGCTCCGTCAGCGGGTGCGCCATCAACGGATCCGCGGCCGGTCCGCGGGCCGCGGCCCCGAAGCGCCGAGTTCGGCCTTGCCCAGCGGATTGCCCAGCCTGGTATAGATCAGGTTCTGCTCCATGGCGACGCGGTAGGGCTTGTCCAGTGATTCCCAGATCGCCTTGACCGTGCCTTGAGTGGCCGTCGGCGGCTTGGCCGCGATGCAGGCCGCGATCTGGTGTGCCCGGGCCCAGAGTTGTTCGCGGGCTACGATTTCGGTCACCAGCTCGATCCGCAGCGCGGTTTCGGCGCTGACACGTTCGTCGTTGCCCATCAGTGCGATCCGCAGGGTATCGCCCAATCCGATCCGGCGCATCAGCCCGATCGGCTCGAGGGCACAGACCAGTCCGGCCGAGACGTGGGAGTCGAAGAAGGTGGCGTCGGTCGAGCAGATCACCACATCGGATTCGTTGACGAAGTAGAACGCGCCGGCGGTGCACAACCCCTGTACCGCGCAGATGACCGGCTTGAACATCTTCTGCCACTTGGGGCTGAGCGCCTCGCCGGGATCCTCGTGGTTCCAGACGTTGTCGGGCTGGCCATAGGGCTCCTTGACATCCAGACCGGCGCTGAAGGCCCGGTCACCGGCGGCGCGCAGGACCACGGCGTGCACGGTCTCGTCGAGTTTGACCATGCGCCAGGCCTCGATCATCTCCTCGCACATGGTGCGGTTGAACGCGTTGAGCCGCTCCGGCCGGTTCAAGGTGATGGTGGCGACGTGGTCGCTCGCGTCGACGTCGAGAAGAATGGTTTGAAAGCTCATCGGCACTGCCAATCCGGTGTGCGCTTCTCCACGAAGGCTTGTGGGCCCTCCAGGGAATCGGCGGTGTGCAGGTTGCGTTCCCGAAACGCCTCGGCGAGCATCTCCGCTTCATGCAACGGCAGGCCCAGGCCCTTGAGGATCGCCAAACGTGTTCCGCGAACCGCCAGTGGGGCATTGGAGTTCACGATGCCGGCGATCTCATGGGCCCGCTCCAGCAAGCGGTCGTGCTCCACCACTTCGCTGATCATCCCGAGTTCGTAGGCGCGCTGGGCGTCCATCCGCTCGTGTTTGCCCATGATCGCCATCCGCAGTGCAACCGAGCGGGGCAGCACCCGGGCCAGTCGCACCACCTCGCGTCCGGCGACCAGTCCGATCGACACGTGCGGGTCGAAGAACGTCGCCCGGTCCGAGGCGATCACGATGTCACCGGTGGTGACCCAGTCCAGGCCCGCGCCACAACATATTCCGTTGATGGCGGCCAACACCGGCTTTGCCATCGTCCGGAACGGCGGGGTGCCCTCCTGAGGGGCCTCCCACTGTTCGTAGGTGGACAGGTAGGGCCGCTCGTTGATGACCTTGCCGTCGCCGGGGATCTCCTTGACGTCGGCGCCGGTGCAGAACGCCCGGCCGTTGCCGGTCACGATCAGCAGCCACACCGCATCGTCGTTCTCGGCTTCGGCGTAGGCTGCCCGCAGTTCGGTGACCATGTGCGGGCTCAGGGCGTTGAGTGCCTCGGGGCGGTTGAGCGTGATCGTGGCGGTGTGCTCGATCACCGAGTAGTCGATGGTGTCGAAGGTCGGCATCGGCGGTCCTTTCTCAGCGGCCGGTGAATTCCGGCGGGCGCCGTTGTTCGAAAGCAGCCAGGCCCTCTTTGAAATCACTGGTGCGGCAGCTGAGTTCGAGATTGAACAGCTCCTGGTTCATGGCCTGCGGCAGGGTGGCGGCCTGGCCGAAGTTCAGTGCCTGCTTGGTCAGGCCGATCGCCACAGTGGGGCCATTGGTCAACCACGCCAACAGCTCCTCGGCGGCGGAATCAACCTCGGCCGGCGGCACCGCCCGGTGTATCAGCCCCCACGCCTCGGCGCGGGCACCGTCGACCTTCTCGCCGAGCAGCAGCATGCGTCGGGCCCGGGCCAGGCCGACCAGGCGCGGCAACAGCCAGGTGGAGCCCGAGTCGGGGCTGAATCCGCGCTCCAGGAACGGCTCCCAGAACACTGCGTCGGCGGCGGCAACAGTGAAGTCGGCGGCCAGGACCAGATTGCAGCCCAAACCAACCGCCCGGCCCTGCACGCTGCACACCACCGGCAGCTGAATGGTGTGCAGCAGTTCGATCACCCGGTGCGCGGCCTGCGGAACTCGCCGGACCAGATCGCCGGTGCGAGGCCGCCGGTCGCCGGCGTTGGTGGCCACCCAGTCCGCGCCGGCGCAGAAGTCGGCGCCGGAGCCGCGCAGGTGGATGGCGCGCAACGTGTCGTCGGAGGCGGCCGCGGTCAGTGCCTCGACCAGCGTGGCGGTCATCGGAGGGCTGAGCGCATTGCGGCGTTCGGGACGTTCCAGGGTGAGCCGGAGCAGCGCGCCATCACGCTGCACCGTCACCGAACCCTCGGTCACTGCCGCACCCGCCCTTCGCAACGTTATCGTTATAGCTACAGTATGCTAGACGATTGTTGCTGCTCGGTGGGAAGGGCGCATGGCGGAAGACGTAGGGGTTTCGGTCGACACCAGCCGTTTCGGCTCGCAGCCGTTGGCGCAGACCGTCGCGGCGGCCGGCGCCATGCGGCGGTTGACCGGGCTGCTGCTCTCACTGGAGCACCCGCACCCGGTGGTCGATGACATGGTGGCGCGATTCGCCGACTGGGAACGCGAACTGGTCGCCGTTGCCCCGGCTGACGCGACACCGCGGCTGGAGTCCGATGACGATGGCCGGGTCTACCTCAACCACGCGTTCGACGTCGGGGCATACAACCCGTGCTTTCCCGAATACCACTTCGACCACGTCGATGCTGAAACGGCTTCCGGGCGAGTCACATTCGGACTGGCCTACGAGGGGCCGCCCGGGCTGGTGCACGGCGGATTCCTCGGAGTGTTCTTCGACTGCGTCACCCAGCAGCAGAGCTGCGCGGTGGGCCTGGCCGGCCGGACCCGCTCGATGCTGGTCAGCTACCGTCGCCCGACACCGGTGCTCACCGAGTTGGACTTCGACATCGTGCGCACCGAGGTCGATCGCGGTCTGGCGTCCGTCGCGCGGCTGTCCCACCGCGGTGAACTGTTGTGCACCGGCGAGGTGACCACCGCGGCCACGCCACCGGAGAAGGTGAGTGCCAACCGATTCGGCCGCCGACGTGAGGAGCCCCAGCCATGAGCGACACCGGCGATGACCGCGTGCTCTTCGACGTCGATCCCGACGGGCGAATCGCCACCATCACGCTGAACAATCCCGGCCGGCGCAACTCCTACGACGCGGCGATGCGTGACACCGTCGCCCGCTGCCTGGACCGGGTCGCCGACGACGACGACGTCGTCGTGGTGCTGCTGCGCGGTGCCGACGGAGTGTTCAGCACCGGGGCGGACATGAACAACGCCTACGGCTGGTACGGCGAGGGGGGCGAGAAACCCGCGGCCAAAGCCCGACCGAGCCAGCGCCGCCGCCTAGCCGTCGACCGAAAATCGTTCGGCTTCTACCACAACCTGATGGGCTTCCCGAAGGTCACGGTGGGCGAGATCAGCGGTTACGCGCTCGGCGGCGGCTTCGAGATGGCGCTGATGACCGACATCTCGGTGATCGCCCGCGACACCCGGATCGGCATGCCGGCCACCCGGTTTCTGGGCCCGGCGCTGGGCAGCCTGCACATGTTCTTCCATCGGCTCGGCCCGGTGCTGGCGCGCCGGCTGTTGCTGACCGGCGACATCATCGAGGCCTCCGCGGTAGAACATCTCGGGGTGTTCACCGAGACCTGCGATGCCGCAGAGGTTTCCGCGCGGGCGCGGTATTGGGCGCTCAAGGCCGCGAAGATGCCCGCCGACGGGGTGGTCATCGCCAAGGAGGCGTTCCGGCTCGTCGAACAGAGTCAGGCGTACCAGGGCGAAGAGGTGGCCAGCTACCTGTTTCACGCCTACGGCACCAACCTGCAGTTCGGGCCGGGGGAGTTCAACTTCGTCAAGACCCGGGCGCAGCACGGAACCAAGGAGGCGTTCCGGCTGCGTGACGAGCACTTCCACGTCCCGGAACCGTGAGCTTTACAAAAACAACGATTAATGTAAGGTCGAAAAATGCCTACTCCAGTCATTGTCGGTGCCGTTCGGACGGCCATCGGACGCTCGTTCAAGGGAACGCTGGTCAACACTCCGCCGGAGACACTGATCACCACGGTGCTGCCCGAGGTGGTTCGCCGGGCGGGTATCGATCCGGCTGATATCGACGACATCATCTTCGCCGAATCCCACTACGGCGGTGGCGATCTCGCTCGCTACGCGGCGGCTGCGTGCGGCATGGAGTCGGTGCCCGGGCAGTCGGTCAACCGGCACTGCGCCGGCAGCCTGACCGCGATCGGCAACGCGTCGGCGCAGATCGGTTCCGGCATGGAACGGGTGCTGATCGCCGGCGGCGTGCAGTCCCTGTCGATGACACCGCTGACGAAATGGCGGGTTCCCGGGCCCGAGTTGAAGTTCGTCGAGCCCTGGATGCCGCCGACCCACCCGGAGACGCCGGACGCGCCCACCCGGGACATGTCGATCACGGTGGGGTGGAACACCGCCCAAGCCGCCGGCATCACCCGCGAGGAGATGGACGCCTGGGCGGCCCGCTCGCACCAGCGCGCGATCGCCGCGATCGACTCCGGAAAGTTCGTCGACGAGATCATCCCGCTGAAGGTCGAACTGCCCGACGGGTCGGTGACCGAGTTCAGCGTCGACGAGTTCCCGCGCCGCGGCACCACGGCCGAGACGCTGGCGGGCCTCAAAGTGCTGCACCCGGAGATCGAGGGGTTCTCGATCACCGCCGGCAACAGCAGCGGCACCAACGACGCGGCGGCCGCGGTCGCGCTCGTCGACGCGGATTACGCGCGGGACAAGGGCCTGAACGTGATGGGAACCGTCAAGGCATGGGCCTCGGTCGGGGTCGCACCGCGTGACACCGGGCTGGGCGGGGTCAAGGTGATCGGCAAGGTGCTGGAGCGAGCCGGGCTGTCCGTCGGCGACGTGGCGCTGTGGGAGATCAACGAGGCCTTCGCCTCGGTGCCGGTCGCGGCCTGCAAGGAATACGGCATCGACGAAGAGCTGGTGAACTTCTCCGGCAGCGGCTGCAGCCTCGGCCACCCGATCGCCGCTTCCGGCGCCCGGATGGTGACCACCCTGCTCTACGAACTCAAGCGGCGTGGCGGCGGCATCGGCGTCGCGGCCATGTGCGCCGGTGGCGGCCAGGGTGGCGCGGTGGTGATCGAGGTTTAGCGCCGTCGCGCGGGTTTGGCGTTCTGCTCGATCAGCCGTTCGGCGTGATCGAGGATGCAGTCCAGGCCGTACTCGAAGTTGGAGTCGTCGGCCGCGCCGATCCGGTGCCCCTGCCGATTGGTCTGGGCCAGCAGCGGGGTGGCCTCGGGGTCGATGACCAGTGTCTCCTCGAAGTCCGACGGACCCTCGGCGTCCGAGGCTCGGTTCTTCTCGTCGAGCCTGCGCAGCACCACCGATCCGCGGATGTGCACCGAGATCGTCGAATAGGTGTCGAACGCGTCCCGCGGTGACAACCCGGCCTCCACCAGGCCGGCGATCGCCCGCTCCACTTCCTGAGCGCCCAGTTGCGCGGCCCGGGGAGTCAGGGCGGCCCGGATCAGGATGAGGTCGCACAGGATCGGGTTGCCCAGGAACGTGGTCCGCATGGTGTGCGCGTGGTTGCGCAACGTCTGCCGCCAGTCCTTGGCCTGCACGTAGGGGGTGGCGAAGGTGTACTGCCGCAGCGCCCGGGTGGTCATCGCGTTGAGCAGCTCGTCCTTCTTGCGGAAGTACCAGTAGATGCTCGTCACGCCGACGCCGAGATGCTTGCCCAGCAACGGCATGCTCAGGTTGTCGACGCCGATCTGCTCGGCGAGTTCGAAGGCGCCGTCGATGATGTCGTCGGGGTTGATGGACCCGCGTTCACGCCGCTGACGCTTCTCCGCTACGGGCTGCTTGGCCACTGCGGGTACCTCCAGTTCTGGTCGCACGGATTCTTCGCCGTTAAACCTACCTGTACCGGGGCCGGCGCCGGGGATTGAGCTTTCTTTTACTGTAAAGCATATGGTAAGCATTGTGGTATACGTTGCCACAACAGCTGAGGGGTGGAGCTGTGCCTGAAGAGGTATTGCGCGAGCGCCGCGGTCGGATTCTTGTCATCACGATCAACCGGCCGGAATCCAGAAATGCGGCCAACAAGGCGGTCGCAGAAGGCCTGGCGGCCGCCTGCGACGAGCTCGACGACACCCCCGAACTCTCGGTGGGAGTGCTGACCGGCGCCGGCGGCAACTTCTGTGCGGGCATGGACCTCAAGGCGTTCGCGACCGGTGAGCTCGCCTACGTTCCGGGCCGGGGTCTGGGCTTCACCGAACGCCCGCCGCGCAAACCGCTGATAGCCGCGGTCGAGGGCTTCGCGGTGGCCGGGGGCACCGAACTGGTGCTCGCGACCGATCTGGTGGTGGCCGCCAAGGGTGCGAAGTTCGGCATCCCCGAGGTCAAGCGTGGACTGGTGGCCGGTGGTGGCGGTTTGTTGCGGCTGCCGCACCGCATTCCGTATCAGAAGGCGCTCGAATTGGCGCTTACCGGTACGACTTTCACCGCGGAGCAGGGCGAGGCGTGGGGTTTCGTCAACGTGCTGACCGAACCCGGTGAAGCGCTGGCCGGAGCCATCGCGCTGGCCGAACAGATCACCGCCAACGGACCGCTGGCGGTGGCGGTCACCAAGGACATCATGACCAAGGCGGCGGATTGGTCGCAGGAAGAGATGTGGCACAAGCAGAATGAGCTGATTGCGCCGGTGTTCGCTTCCCGCGACGCGATCGAGGGCGCCACCGCCTTCGCCGAGAAGCGGGCGCCCAACTGGACCGGGGCCTGACCCCTCAGCTCGAACATTCCGGATCAACGTGAGGAGAAGTCGTGTCTTTTGCAGGTGAAGTGGTTCTGGTGACCGGTGGCGCCGGCGGCCTCGGTGAGGCCACCGTCCGTCGGCTGCACGAAGCCGGTGCGGCGGTCGTCATCGCCGACCTCGCCGACGAGAAGGCCACCAAGCTGGCGAATGAGTTGGGGAACAAGGCCGTTTACGTGCGCACCGATGTGCTCAACGACGACGACGTGCAGGCCGCGCTGGCAAAGGCCGATGAACTGGGCACCCTGCGTTACGCGGTGATCGCCCACGGCGGTTTCGGCGTGGCGGACAAGATCGTCGCCCGCGACGGCAGCCCCGCGCCGATGGAAGGCTTCACCAAGACCATCGCGCTGTATCTGACGGGCACCTACAACGTGCTGCGGCTGGCGGCGGCCAAGATCGCCCGGAACGAGCCCGGGGCCAACGGCGAGCGGGGTGCGATCGTGATGACGTCGTCGATCGCCGGGATCGAGGGCCAGATGGGCCAGTCGTCGTACGCGGCGGCCAAGGGCGGGGTGCTCGGGCTGACGCTGTGCGGCGCCCGCGACCTCAGCTCGGTCGGTATCCGGCTCAACAGCATCGCCCCGGGCACCATCAAGACGCCGGCGATGGAACGGGCCACCGACGCGATGCTGGCGAAGTTCGCCGAGACCGTGCCCTTCCCCAAGCGGCTCGGCAGGCCCGACGAATACGCCAACCTGGCGCAGCACCTGCTGGAGAACACCTACATCAACGGTGAAGTGGTGCGCATCGACGGCGCGCAGCGCTTCCAGCCGCGGTAACCGGGTGGACCTGGGCCTGCGCGACGCATCGGCCGTCGTGGTCGGCGGCGGACGCGGGATGGGGCTGGCCACCGCACGCTGCCTGGCCGACGACGGCGCCCGCGTCGCCGTAATCTCCCGCACCGCAACTGATCTCGACAACGCGGTGGAGGACCTGACGCGGCGCGGCAGCCCCGATGCGCTCGGCTTGGTCGCCGACGCCTGCGACGAGGCCCGGGTGCAGGAGGTGTTCGCCGAGCTGTCCGAGCGCTGGGGAGGCCGGCTCAACATCCTGATCAACGCGACCGGGCCGGATGTGCAGGGCACGTTCGACGACCTCACCGACGAACAGTGGCGGCGCGCCATCGACCAGGGTGCGATGGGCATGGTGCACACGGTGCGGGCCGCATTGCCGTTGCTGCGCAAGGCGCAGTGGGCACGGATCGTCAACTTCTCGGCGCATTCCACCCAGCGCCAGAGCACCGTGCTGGCCGCCTATACCGCCGCCAAGGCGATGGTCAACAGTGTCTCGAAGAATCTGGCGCTGTTGCTGGCGCCCGACGAGATCCTGGTGAACGTCGTCTCACCCGGCAGCGTCGCCTCCGACGCGCTCCTGGGGTGGGCCCGCACCGTCGGGGTGGACGGGGAGGACCCCTACCGGTTGATGGATGCCATCACCGAGCACTTCGGCCATCCGGCGCAGATGCCGCGGGCCGGCCTGCCCGACGAGGTGGGGGCGGTCGCGGCGTTCCTGGCGTCGCGGCGCAACGGGTACATGACCGGGGCCAACGTGAACGTCGACGGCGGTTCGGACTTCATCTGACCTGCTCACGGGTCACGCCGCGGCGGACTTGGCAGGTTGCGCGCGGCGTTATCGAAAGGTATACAGTATGAGTAATCACAGTCGGTCTCGACGGGTTGCTCATGGGCGGGAGGTGCCACATCGATGACCGCCGCCGTGCTGTACGACGTTTCGGACGGCGTCGCGCTGATCACCCTCAACCGCCCGGAACGGCTCAACGCCTGGGGTCCCGACATCGCGGCCGGCTTCTACGCCGCGATAGACGGCGCCGAGGCGGACCCCGCGGTGCGGGCGATCGTGGTGACCGGCAGCGGTCGGGGATTCTGTGCCGGTGCGAATCTCGGTCCGGCCACCGGAACCGACGAATCGGCTCTCGACACGTCCGGAACCGATGTGGCCCAGTTGGTCGGGGACCGTCCCGCGCACTTCCTCACCGAACTGCGCAAGCCCGTCATCGCGGCGATCAACGGTGCCTGCGTCGGTATCGGACTGACCCACGCTCTGATGTGCGACATCCGATTCGCCGCCGCCGGCGCCAAGTTCGCCACCGCGTTCACCCGTCGCGGTCTGATCGCCGAATACGGGATCACCTGGATTCTCCCGCGCCTGGTCGGCTGGGGAGCGGCGATGGACCTGCTGCTGTCCGGGCGCACCTTCCTCGCCGAAGAGGCCCACCGACTCGGGTTGGTCAACCAGGTCGTCGCACCCGACGAGTTGCTGCCGCGGGCGATGGCCTACGCGCAGGACATCGCCGCGAACTGTTCTCCGGCGTCGCTGGCGGTGATCAAAGCGCAGGCCTACGGTGACGCGCTCGATGACATCGCTGCCGTCAGTGCTCGCTCGGAGAAGCTGATGTACGAATCGCTGGCCCGGCCCGACCTCATCGAGGGGATCACCAGCTTCCTGCAGAAGCGGCCGCCGAACTTTCCGCCCCTCACCGAAGAAAGGTTGAGCACATGACTGCCGCACTTGAACGGCTCCCATACCTGGCCGTCGATGTCGACAACCACTACTACGAGCCGCTGGACGCCTTCACTCGGCACCTGCCCAAAGAATTCCGCAGCCGCGGTGTCCAGATGGTGCAGGACGGCAATCGCACCCTGGCGGTGTTCGGCGGGGTCGTCAACCACTTCATCCCGAACCCGAGCTTCGATCCGATCATCGAACCCGGCTGCCTGGATCTGCTGTTCCGCGGCGAGATCCCCGAAGGTGTGGACCCGGCGTCGTTGATGAAGCTCGACCGCCTCTCCGAGCATCCCGAATATCAGAACCGCGACGCCCGCGTGCAGGTGCTCGACCGGCAGCGGCTGGAGACGGTGTTCATGCTGCCGACCTTCGCCTGTGGCGTGGAGGAGGGGCTCAAGCACGACATCCCCGCCACCGTTGCGTCGGTGCACGCGTTCAACCTTTGGCTCGACGAGGACTGGGGCTTCGACCGTCCCGACGGCCGCGTGGTCTCCGCACCGATCATCTCGCTGGCCGACCCCGAGAAGGCGGTCGACGAAGTCGAATTCGTGATCAGTCGCGGGGCCAAGCTGGTGTGTGTGCGCCCGGCTCCGGTGCCCGGCGAGGTTCGGTCCCGGTCCCTCGGTGACCCGGCGCACGATCCGGTGTGGGCGCGCCTTGCCGAGGCGGGCGTCGCAGTCGTCTTTCACCTATCCGACTCCGGCTACATGGCGATCCCGGCGTTGTGGGGCGGCAGCGGTGTGTTCAAGGGATTCGGCAAGCGTGACCCGCTGGACATGGTGATCATGGACGATCGCGCGATCCACGACACCCTCGCCTCGATGATCGTGCACCAGGTGTTCACCCGTCACCCCGAGCTCAAGGTGGTCAGCATCGAGAACGGCTCGTACTTCGTCTACCGGCTGATCAAGCGGCTGAAGAAGTCGGCCAACAATGCGCCGTACCACTACAAGGAAGATCCGATCGAGCAGCTGCGCAACAACGTCTGGATCGCCCCCTACTACGAGGACGACGTGAAGCTGCTGGCCGACACCATCGGCGTCGACAAGATCCTGTTCGGCTCCGACTGGCCGCACGGTGAGGGGCTGGCCGACCCGACGACCTTCACCGCAGATATCCCGCAGTTCCCTGAGTTCAGCGCGGAAGACACCCGAATGGTGATGCGAGACAACGCATTAACCCTGCTGGGTGATCCCAGACGTAGCGCACCGGGCGCCGCCCACCTGACAGCGTCGGTCTAACGGTGTGCGAGTGGACCATCGGCGCGGTCCTCGACGAGATCGCCGAAGCGGTTCCCGATCGGGTCATGACGATCTGCGGGGACCGGCGCAGCACCTTCGCCGAATCGGCGCGGCGCACCAGCCGGCTGGCCGGTTACCTCGCCGGACGCGGGTTCGGCGCACATCGGGAGCGCGGCGATCTGCGTAACTGGGAGTGCGGCCAGGACCGGATCGCGCTGCTCATGCACAACGACCTCTACCCCGACATGGTGATCGGCTGCCTCAAGGCCCGCACCGTCCCGGTCAACGCCAACCATCACTACACCCCCGCCGAGATGGCCGAGCTGCTCGACTATCTGCGGCCCCGCGGGGTCATCTACCACCGGTCACTGGGGGCGAAATTCGCCGCCACCCTCGCACAAGCCGGTGTGGAACTGCTGATCTCGATCGACGACGGCAGCGATGCGCCCGAGCTCGCCGGTGCGGTGACGCTCGACGACGTTGTGGCGGACGGGTCCGGCGCCCATGCGCCTGTGGGCTCACCGGATGACCTGCTGATGATCTGCACCGGCGGGACCACCGGGCGCCCGAAGGCCGTGCTGTGGCGCCAAAGTGACATCTACGTCTCATCGATGGTCGGCGCCGACCACGCCGACGCCGCCGAGATCCACCAGAAGGTACGCGACGCCGGGCCGCCCTGGTTCGCGTTGTCACCACTGATGCACGCCGCCGGAATGTGGACGGCGTTCTCGGCGATCCTGAGCGGCCAGACGGTGATCCTCTACGACACCGCAACCGGATTCGACGCCCGTGTGGCATGGCAGACGGTCGAACGCGAGCGGGTCGGGCTGATGACGATGGTCGGCGACGCCTACGCGGCACCGTTGGTGGAGGAGCTCGGCAGGGGGACCTACGACCTGACGTCGCTCTACGCCATCGGCACCGGGGGCGCCGCGACCAACCCGAAATATCAGGCGGCACTGCTGGAGTACCTTCCCCAGCTCACGCTGATCAACGGCTACGGCTCATCCGAGACCGGGAACCTCGGATTCGGCCGCAGCCGGCGCGACGCTCGCCGGGACACCTTCGACCTGCGCGACGGTGGATGCGTGATCTCGCGGGACCGCAGCCGGTTCCTGCAACCCGGCGATCCCGAGGTCGGCTGGTCGGTACGCACCGGCCGCATTCCGCTCGGCTACTTCGATGACGAAAGTGCCACGCGCAGCACCTTTCCCGATGTCGAGGGCCGCCGGGTGGTGGTATCGGGAGACCGGGCCTCCATCGAGACCGACGGAACCATGCGGCTGTTCGGCCGCGATGCCCTGGTGGTCAACACCGGCGGGGAGAAGGTGTTCGTCGAAGAGGTCGAGGAAGTGTTGCGGGCGCATCCCGGGGTGGCGGACGCACTGGTGGTGGGCCGTCCCAGTGATCGGTGGGGACAGGAGCTGGTCGCGCTGGTCGCGCCCCGCGGTGGCTCGGGCATCGCGACACTCGATGAGTATTGCCGAAAGTCGTTGGCGGGATTCAAGATCCCGAAGGAGTTCGTCGTGGTCCCCGAGGTGCGCCGGCTCGGCAACGGTAAGGCCGACTACCGCTGGGCCAAACGACAAGCCGAGCGGAAGGTCGCCACCCTATGAAGACAAAGGCCATCGACTGTCTGGTCAACGTGCACTTCGGTGAGAGCGAACAGCCGTCCTGGATGAGGGCCGCCCGCGACGACTACTTCAAGGGTCCTGAGTCGATGTTCGAACCCGCCGACATGTCGGCGCTGCTCGACGAGATGGACGCCAACGGTGTGACCAAGGCCGTCCTGATGGACAACCTCGCCAAACCGTCGGTGACAGCGCGAAAGTTCGCCGACGCCAGGCCGGATCGGTTCGCGTTGGCCATCGGCGGAGTGAACCTGCTGCGGCCGGTACCCGCGCTGCGCGAATTGAGCGCGGTGGCCGCCGATCTGCCGGTGGTCTACGCGGTGGTGGGGCCGAGCTTCTGGGGCGACGGCCAGTATCCGGCCAGCGATGCCGTCTACTACCCGCTCTACGCCAAGTGCGCTGAGTTGGAGCTGCCGCTGTGCGTCAACACCGGCATTCCGGGGCCCCCGATCCCCGGTGAGGTGCAGCACCCGATCCACCTGGACCGGGTCTGCGTGCGCTTCCCGGAACTGCGGCTGTGCATGATCCACGGCGCCGACCCCTGGTGGGACGTCGCGATCCGGATGCTGATCAAATACCGCAACCTGCGGCTGATGACCTCGGCATGGTCACCCAAACGGCTGCCGGAGGCCCTGCTGCACTTCATGCGCACCCGGGGCGCCGACAAGATCATCTTCGCCTCGGACTGGCCGGTGCTGCGGATGAATCGCGTGGTGCCCGAGGCACTGGCCCTGGACCTGCCGCCCGACGTCCTGGACAACTACCTCTACAACAACGCCCGCGAATTCTTCTTCGGCGACCACAAGGAGCAATGAGCAATGGATCGTTTCGAACTGCGCCGGCTGGACTACAGCCTGACCGAGGACCACGTGGCGGTCCGCGATGCCTACCGGCAGTTCTTCACCGGCCACTGTGGTATCGAAACCGTGCGCGCCGCTGAAGAATCCGGGTTCGACAAGAACCTGTGGGAGCGGCTGTGCGCGATGGGGGCGACCAGCATGGCACTGCCGGAATCGGCCGGCGGCGACGGCGCCACCCTGGTGGATCTCGTCCTGGTCTCCGAGGAGATCGGCCGGGCACTGGCACCGGTGCCCTGGATCGATCACGTCTGTGCGGCACGGCTGTTGAGCCGAATCGGTGCAGTGGCACCCGAGTTCGTCAGCGGCAGTCAGTTGGTGGCACTGGATCCGCAGCACGGCGATGCCTCCGGCGCCCGGCTGGTGCCCACCGGGTCGATCGCCGACGCGGTCGTCATCCGCGACGGTGACGACGTGGTCCGGCTGACCTTCGGCACCCGGCCGCCGACCGTCGACAACATCGGCCGGCTGCCGATGGCCTGGATCGATCCGGTCGCCGCCGACACCCGCACCGTGCTGGCCAGTGGCAGCGCAGCGCTGGCGGAATACCAACGGGCACTCGATGAATGGCGACTGCTGACCGCGGCAGCGCTGGTGGGCATGGTGGAACAGACCATGACCATCGCCGCGGAATTCGCCAAGACCCGCTACACCCTGGGCGTGCCGATCGGGACCCTGCAGGCCATCTCGCACCCGCTGGCCAACATGGCGATCACCGTCGCCAGCGGACGCAACCTGGCCTACCGGGCCGCCTGGTTCCTCGACAACGAGCCCGGCGAACGCCCGGAGCTGGCGGATTCGGCGTTCGTGTTCATGGCCGAGGAGGCGGCCAAGGCGGCCACCATGGCCGTCCACATCCAGGGTGGTCTGGGGGTGTCGGACGAAGCCGCCGCAACGGCGTACCTGGTGCGGGCGCGTGGCTGGCCGCTGGCCGGAGGCGATCCGGGGTCCAGCGCCTGCCGGATCGGCGAGATTATCGCCGCCCGCGAATCCGCCACCCTTGCAGCCGAATAGGACACCGAAACCATGGACTTCTCCCGACCCCAACTCACCGACGACGACACGGCGTTCCTCCACGAGGTCCGCAGCTTCCTGTCCACCCATGTGACCGAGGACGTCAAACGCCGCGACCGGGAGACCGGCGACAACTTCGACGAAGGCGTGCACCTGGCGCTGGGTGCCGCGGGATACCTTGAGGCCGAGTGGAGAACCGAGGAAGACGGCGGCTTCTCCCGGGTGCGCCGACGGATCTGGGAGCTGGAGAAGCGCCGGGCACACGTGCCGTGGGTGACCTGGGGGACCACCGCCATGGTCGCCCGCTCGGTCGACAAATTCGGTTCACCGGAGCTGCGCGACGAGGTGCTGCCCGGCGTCTTCACCGGCCACGTCCGGCTCTGCCTGGGCTACACCGAACCCGAGGGCGGATCCGACGTCGCGACCTGTAAGACCCGGGCTGTTAAGGATGGGTCAACTTGGATTGTCAACGGCTCGAAGATGTTCACCACCGGTGCGCACAACTGCCAGTACGTCTTCTTGATCACCAACACCGATCCCGATGCGCGTAAGCACAAGAGCCTGACCATGTTCCTGGTGCCGCTGGATACGCCGGGTATCGAGATCCAGGGACTGCGGACCGTCGACGGCGACCGCACGAACATCGTCTACTACAGCGACGTCCGCGTCGACGACAAATACCGGCTGGGGGAGGTCAATGGCGGCTGGACGGTGCTGCGCGAGCCACTCAACGTCGAACACGGGGCCGTTGACGCGAATCCGGATGGGCTGCAGGACGTCTCGATCATGATGCACCAGGCCAACTTCATGGCCATGGCAGTGGACAAGGCGGGCGCGGTGGTCGGGAGTTCGGGCCGCATCGAGGACCGATCGGTGGCCTACCGGCTCGGTAAGGCCGCCGCCCGGGTCGAGGCGTCGCTGTCGGCGCCGTCCATCTTCGGGCGGGTGGCGCTGGCACAGGCCATGCGGGACGTCTCACCGGACCTGATGGACCTGCTGGGCAGCGCGTCGGCGCTGCCGATCGGCACCGACGGCGCCATCGACGACGGAGCAAGCGACTACGTGTTCCGCTTCGCCCCGCTCGTCGGGATCTACGGTGGCACCCTGGAGGTGTTCCGCAACATGATCGCCCAGTACATGCTGGGCCTGGGCAAGCCGGCCTACGCGCCGGCGGCAGTCAAGACTTCCTAGTTCAAGACGTAATCCTGCGGTGATAGCCCGACGGTGATTCACCGGCGAACCGGGTGAACGCCCGGGTGAACGCGGACAGGCTGTCGAAGCCGACCGCGGTCGCGGTCTGCTGCACGCCCTGATCCGGCGCGGCCAAAAGCGCCATCGCCTGCAGCATCCGGGCGTGCAGCAGGTAGGTCCGCCAGGACATGCCGATCACCGCTTCGAACTGGCGGCGCAGGGTGCGCTCGGAGACCGCGACCGCGCGGCATACGTCGGCCGCGGTCACCGACGCCAGGTGCTCCTTGGTGTAGACCATCGCCGCACCCACGATCGGATGATCAGAGATCGGCAGGCTCAGCGGCGCCTCGTGGTCGAGTGCCTCGGAGACCAGGTGCCCCAGGGTGGAAAAGAAGTCGTCGGAGACGGTGTCTGAGTCGGCCCGCTCGATCGGCCAGCGCACCGAATGCAGCATCATCTCGCGGATCAGTGGCGAGACGGTCAGGATGCGCGCCCGGTCGCCGGCGAGCGGGACCAGCTCCGGGTCGAACATCACCGCCACGGTGCGCACCTCCGGGCGCATGGTGGCCTGATGTCGCAGGCCGGCCGGTATCCAGGCCGCCTGCTGCGGGGGCAACAGGTAGTGCGCCGTGGCGGTCTCGACCTCGACTACGCCGCCGACCGCGTACTCGATCTGGTGCATGTCGTGGGAGTGCCAGCCGGTGATCAGATGCTGGCCCTCATAGAGGTAGCTGCCGGCCCGGGCACGGCCGCCGCGACGCAGATCGATGTTGGCCGGTTCTGCAAACTCTATGGCCGATCGCGCGGAGACGGTCACGGTTTTCCAGGGTACTAGTAGAGGCATGAACATCGACGACTTGATCCTGGTCAGCATCGACGACCACGTGGTGGAGCCGCCCGACATGTTCCTGCGGCACGTCCCGGCCAAATACCGGGACGAGGCGCCGATCGTCGTCACCGACGAAAAGGGCGTCGACCAGTGGATGTACCAGGGCCGGCCGCAGGGCGTCAGCGGACTCAACGCGGTGGTGTCCTGGCCGGCCGAGGAGTGGGGCCGTGACCCGGCCGGCTTCGCCGAGATGCGCCCCGGCGTCTACGACGTGCATGAGCGGGTCCGCGACATGAGCCGCAACGGCATCCTCGCCTCGATGTGCTTCCCGACCTTCACCGGATTCTCCGCGCGGCACCTCAACATGACGCGGGAGAACGTCACCCTGGTGATGGTGTCGGCCTACAACGACTGGCACATCGATGAGTGGGCCGGTTCCTACCCCGGCCGCTTCATCCCGATCGCCATCCTGCCGACCTGGAACCCCGAGGCGATGTGCGCCGAGATCCGCCGGGTGGCGGCCAAGGGCTGCCGGGCGGTTACCATGCCTGAACTGCCGCACCTGGAGGGTCTGCCCAGCTACCACGACGAGGAGTACTGGGGTCCGGTGTTTCGCACGCTGTCGGAGACCGGCGTGGTGATGTGTCTGCACATCGGCACCGGTTTCGGGGCGATCAGCATGGCCCCGAACGCGCCGATCGACAACATGATCATCCTGGCCACCCAGATCTCGGCGATGTGCGCCCAAGACCTGCTGTGGGGCCCGGCGATGCGCAACTATCCGGACCTGAAGTTCGCGTTCTCCGAGGGTGGCATCGGCTGGATCCCGTTCTATCTGGACCGCAGCGACCGGCACTACACCAACCAGAAGTGGCTGCGCCGCGACTTCGGTGACAAACTGCCGTCGGAGGTGTTCCGGGAGCACTCGCTGGCCTGCTACGTCACCGACAAGACGTCGCTGAAGCTGCGGCACGAGATCGGCATCGACATCATCGCCTGGGAGTGCGACTACCCGCACTCGGACTGCTTCTGGCCGGACGCCCCCGAGCAGGTGCTGGCCGAGCTGGAGGCCGCCGGCGCCGACGACTCCGACATCAACAAGATCACTTGGGAGAACTCCTGCCGGTTCTTCGGCTGGGATCCGTTCGCGCATACCGCCCGTGAGCAGGCGACGGTGGGGGCGTTGCGGGCGACCGCCACCGACGTGGATGTGTCCATCCGGCCGCGTGCGGAATGGGCGCGGCGGTTCGCCGAGAAAGCGAACCGCGACGACGAGCTGCCGGTGAGGTCCCGGTCGATCTGAGCTCGGTGCCGTGGGAGCAGTAGGAGGGCCGGTCATAAACCGGGGCGAGGTCGGCGAAGTCTGCCGGGCCTACCGGTTCGCCGCCGACTGTTGATCTTGCCTGTGTCGACTATTCGACGTATCGTTCGACAATATGACGGTAGACCTTGGCCGGTATGGGCCGTGGGCGGTGATCGTCGGCGCCTCTGACGGCGTGGGTGCCGCGTTCGCCGAGGCCCTGGCCGCGGGTGGCCTCAATGTCGTGCTGGTGGCCCGCCGTCAGGCGCTGCTCAATGAGGTGGCGGCCGTGATCGCGAAGCGGCACGGGGTCCAAACACGCACCCTGGCAGTCGATCTCGCCGAAGCCGGGGCGGCGAAGGCGCTGATAGAGGCGACCGGGGATGTGGAGGTCGGGTTCCTGGTGTATTGCGCCGGCGCCGATCCGGACTTCACACCGTTTCTGGCCAACACCATTGCGGCGGCGGAGGCGATGGTGCAGCGAAACTGCGTCGTACCCATGCAGCTGTGTCATGCCCTCGCGCCGTCGATGGTCCGGCGCGGCGCGGGCGCGATCGTGATCCTGGGTTCAGGCGCCGGTTTCGTCGGCGGACCCAACATGGTGGCCTACGGTGCGTCCAAAGCGTTCGACATGGTGTTCGCCGAGGCGCTGTGGAGCGAGTTGCAGCCCGCCGGCGTCGACGTGATCGGCCTGATCCTCGGCAAGACGGACACGCCCGCATTGCGTCGCCTCGAGTTCGAGCGCGGGCAGATCGCCTCGACCGATGAGACTCCGGCCGGCGCGGTGCCTGCCGAGCAGGTGGTGGCCGCAGCGCTGAGCAACCTCGGTAACGGGCCCACGGTGTACGTCGGCGAGCAGGTCGCCGGGATGGCACAACTACTGGCGTCGCAGGGCCGAAACGAATCGGTGGCATTCATGGCACAGGCGATCACCGCCGCAATGGGCAAGTGAGGCAGGAGGAGTCATGTCGACAGTTTCGGTGATCACCGGCGGTGCCGGCGGCATGGGGCTGGCCACGGCGAAGGTCGTCGGTCGCGAGCACGCGGTGGTGCTGTGCGATGTGCGGCAGGACCGACTCGATGCCGCGGCCGCCGCGCTGGAAGACCTCGATATCAGCGCCACGGTGATCAACAGCGATGTCACCGACCGGGATGCCGTTGTCGAACTGTTCGGGACAGCCGGTGCAATCGGTCCGATCACGTCGGTGATCCACACCGCGGGAGTCAGCCCGAGTATGGGCGACGCCGACTATGTGATGCGTACCAACGCAATCGGCACCCTCAACGTCAACGAAGTCTTCTACGACACCGCCGGCGAGGGCTCGGTGATCGTCAACGTGGCATCGATGGCCGCGCATCTGCTGCCGGACGAGCTGATCCCGGCCGGGCAATTCCCGTTGGCGCTGACCGACGAGCACGCCTTCCTGGCCGCCCTGGCAGCGGTCTGCGACCCGATCCCGCAGGAGGCCCGCTCGGGCTTCGCCTACGCGGTGAGCAAGGCATTCGTCCGGTGGTACAGCAGTTCGCAGGCCGAGCGATTCAACGGACGGGGCCTGCGCATCGTCTCGGTCTCACCGGGCTCGATCGACACCGAGATGGGCCGGCTGGAAGCCGAGGCGGGTGCCGGGGCACTGGTCGCCGACGCCGCGGTGCCGCGATGGGGCGCGCCCGAAGAGATGGCGGATCTGCTCGCGTTCTGCGCCGGTCCCAAGGCGGGCTACCTCACCGGCACCGACATCCTCAACGACGGTGGGGTAGTCGCTTCGGTGAAAGAGCGCGCCCGTCGGGCCGCCGGAAACGCTTGACATGACAGCGAATACCGGCGAGGCGGCACGCGTCGTTACGTCACCGCCGACCGAGCGGGTTGTGAGGATCCTGGAACTGCTGGCATCCGACCCCGACCGTGGTTTCGCGCTGACGGAGATCGCGCGTGTCCTGCACATCAGCCACGGCACCTGTCACGCGATCGTCACCACGCTGGCGGCGCGGCAGTGGATCGTGCGCGACCGGCACTCCGGCGGCTACTCGTGGGGTCCGGCACTGGCCGCGCTGAGCCGCCCGGTCAACAAGCAGGCATTCCGGCCAGACCTGCAGCGGCTCTCCGATGCCGTTGGCATGCAGGTCGTCCTGGGCGTGCGGCAGGGGCCGACAGTGGTGGTCACCGACGCGGTCGGCGAGTCACTGGCCGCGCCACCGGTCAGTGTCGGCTTCCGGATGCCGATCGTGGCCCCGTTCTGCCGAGAGTTCGTCGCCGAGGCCGGTGGGCAGGTCAAGAAGGAATGGCTGGGCGGCCTGGGCGCGCCGTCGCCGCAGCTGCGCCGGCGGTTGGGCGCGGTGCTCGACGAGGTGCGAAGCCGCGGCTACGCGATCGAACGGATGAGTCGCGAATACGTTCGGGTGTACTCGGCGCTGCAGGCGCTCGCCGCCGAAGGTGAGCCCGATGAGATCACCGCCCGGCTGGCCAGTGCGTTCGCGGATCTGACCGTGGTCGACTACCTGCCGGGCGAACTCGAGGGCACCGAGCACCTGATCGCCAACGTGGCCGCGCCGATCCATGACGCCGACGGCACCGTGACCATGTCGGTGGGTGCGTCCCCGTTCGCCGCGATGACGCCCGCCGAGGTCGCCGATCTCGGGGCCGCCGTGCAGGAGACCGCCACGCGCATCGAATCGCTTTGGGCGACAAGGAAGGATCCGGCATGACTGACCAGGCAGCCGCGAAGGCCGACATCACCGAGGTCCTGCTTCGGTATGCGACGGCGATCGACACCAAGGACTGGGAGCTGTTCCGGACCTGCTTCACCGACGACGTCGACGCCGACTACGGCGAGATCGGTCACTGGCTCGACGTCGACTCCATCACCGGATTCATGGCGACGGTGCACGAGGCGATGAGCGACACCAAGCACATGCTGCACAACATGGTCATCGACGTCCGCGACGCCGACCATGCCAGCGCCGTGACCTACGTGCACACCGTGCAGGCCCTGGCCGCCGATCCCAAGCAGTGGGTGGATGCGGTCGGCCAATACCGCGATGAGCTGGTGTCGATGCCGGACGGTTGGCGCATCGCGCGGCGGCGCTTCAGCCAGACCCGGATGTTGAGCAGCTTCGATCTCCCCGTCGCTCAATCGAAGTGATCACCAAGAAGTTGGAGAGCTCATGAGCGTGGCACTCGCCCCCGAACAGCGCGAACTCGGTGAATCGTTGCGGCGGTTCGCCGCCCGACACGCGCCCATCGCCGACACCCGCAAGGCTCTCGACGCACTGGCCGCTGGAGAACTGCCGTCTTGGTGGGATGAGCTGGTATCGCACGGGTTTCATGCCGTACACCTGCCGGAGTCCTACGGCGGGCAGGGCGGCGGCCTGCTCGACGCGGCCTGCGTTCTCGAAGCCGCCGGGAAGATGTGCCTGCCGGGGCCGCTGCTGCCGACGGTCACCGCCGGCGCGGTCGGGATGCTTGCCGAGGCGACGCCGGCCCGAGAGGCGCTCTTGCACGCACTCGGTTCCGGTGCGCCGGCGGCCGTGGCGCTGCCCGAGTATGCGAGCTTCACCGCGCATCAGGTTGACGACGGGTGGCTGATCAGCGGTGTCTCCGAGGTGATTTCGGGAGCCTGCTCGGCGCGGCTGGTGCTGATCCGCGCCGGTGAGAAGTGGCTGGCCGTCGACACCACCCGGCCGGAAGTCGCGACGCGTGCGGCGTCGGGGACCGACCTGCTCACCGATCTGGGCACGCTGGCCCTCACCGACTACCCGGTGGCCGCCGGTGACGTGCTGGCCGGCATCGACTCCGGCCGCGCGGAATGGCTCACGGTCGGGCTGACGGCGGCGGTGTCGGCCGGTATCGCCGACTGGTGCGTCGAGGAGGTCACCGCGCATCTGCGCACCCGCGAACAGTTCGGCAAACCGATCGGCACCTTCCAGGCCCTACAACACAAGGCGGCGATGCTGCTGGTCAACAGTGAGCTGGCCGGTGCCGCCGCCTGGGACGCCGTCCGCGCGGCCACCGACACACCAGATCAGCACCGGATGGCCGCTGCGGCAGCGGCTTTGATCGCGATCACGCCGTGCCCGGAGGCCGTCCTGGACACGCTGACCATGTTCGGCGCCATCGGGTTCACCTGGGAACACGACCTGCATCTGTACTGGCGGCGCGCCACCGGCATCGCCGCATCGATCGGCGCCGCCACCGGCTGGGCCAGGAAACTCGGCGAATTGGCCATCACCGGGCAGCGCGACTTCCACGTCGACCTCGGCGGTGCCGAGGAGTTCCGGGCCGAGATCTCCGCGACGCTGGATGCCGCGAGCGCGCTCCGCAACGACGGACCCGGACGGCAAGGCGATTACGCGCATTTCAAGACGGGCCCGCAGCGGACCCTGATCGCCGACGCCGGCCTGATCGCCCCGCACTGGCCACCCCCGTGGGGCATCGGTGCCACGCCCTTGCAGCAGCTGATCCTCATCGAGGAGTTCGCCAACCGGCCGGGTCTGGTGCGGCCGTCGCTGGGAATCGCCGAGTGGATCCTGCCCTCGCTGCTGGCCGCGGCACCCGAAACACTGCAACAGCAACTGATCCCACCCACCCAGCGCGGAGAACTCGCCTGGTGCCAGCTGTTCAGCGAACCCGGTGCCGGCTCGGACCTGGCGTCGTTGACCACCCGCGCGACCAAGGTCGAGGGTGGATGGCGGATCAACGGCCACAAGATCTGGACCTCGTGCGCGCAGCGAGCCGACTACGGCGCACTACTGGCCCGCACCGATCCCGACGCGGCCAAACACCGCGGCATCGGCTACTTCATCGTCGACATGCGATCGCCGGGAGTGCAGGTCCAGCCGATCCTGCAGGTCACCGGGGCCGAAGAGTTCAGCGAGGTCTTCCTCGCCGACGTCTTCGTGCCTGATCAGATGCTGCTCGGTGAGCCCACCGGCGGATGGCAGCTCGCTGTGGCCACCATGGCCGAAGAGCGTTCCGCCATCAGCGGTTACGTCGAGTTCGACCGTGCCGTCGCATTGCGCCGGCTCGCCGCGGCCGCCGGCGACGAGCGTGACCACGCGCTGCGCGCAGTCGGCGAGCTCGACGCCTACTCGAATGCCATCAAGGCACTCGGGGTCCGTGAAACCATGGGGCTGCTCGACGGGCAGGGGCGCGGCGCGGCGTCGAGCATCGCCAAGGTGGCGATGAACATCCTGTTGCGCCGCACCTTCGCGGCCACCCTGGCCACCGCGGGACGGCTGGCGATGATCACCGACTCCGACCCCGCCGTCGTCGAACCTTATCTGCTGTCGCCGGCCGAGCTGATCGGCGGCGGTACCAACGAGATTCAGCTGAATGTCATCGCGCAGATGATCCTCGGCCTTCCCCGCAAATGAGATAGAGGACAACACATGGGATTACGTGGAGACGCCGCGATCGTCGGCTACGTCGAGCTGCCGCCGGAGCGGATGAACAAAGCAGGCCCGGCCGGGTTCACCCTGGAGCAGTGGGCGGAGTTGAGCGCGGCCGCGCTCGCCGATGCAGACCTTCCTGGTGAACTCGTCAACGGCATCGTCACCTCGCACCTGGGCGAGTCGGAGATCTTCGTTCCCTCGACCATCGCCGAATACCTCGGTATGCCCGCGCGATTCGCCGAGATCGTCGACCTGGGCGGGGCCAGCGCTGCGGCCATGGTCTGGCGTGCCGCGGCGGCGATCGAGCTCGGTATCTGCGATGTAGTGTTGTGTGCGCTGCCGGCCCGCTACATCACCCCGATGTCGGAGCGCAAACCCAAGCCACTGGTCGACGCCATGTTCTTCGGCTCGTCGAGCAACCAATACGGCTCTCCGCAGGCGGAATTCGAGATCCCCTACGGAAACCTCGGCCAGAACGGTCCCTACGGGCAGGTGGCCACCCGTTACGGTGCGGTCTACGGCTACGACGAGCGGGCCATGGCCAAGCTGGTCGTCGACCAACGCGTCAACGCCAACCACACCGACGGTGCCATCTGGCGCGACACCCCGCTGAGCATCGACGACGTGCTGGCCAGTCCGGTGATCGCCGACCCGCTGCGCATGCTGGAGATCGTGATGCCGTGCGTGGGCGGTGCGGCCGTGGTGATCGCGAGCGCCGATGTTGCTCGGAGATCGCGTAACCGTCCGGTGTGGGTCAAGGGATTCGGCGAACATGTGCCGTTCAAGACCCCCACCTACGCCGCGGACCTGTTGGCGACCCCGATCCGCGAGGCCGCCGACACCGCCTTCGCGATGACGAACCTGTCCCGCGCCGATATGGACATGGTCTCGATCTACGACTGCTACACCATCACCGTGCTGCTGTCGCTGGAGGACGCCGGGTTCTGCGAAAAAGGCAAAGGGATGCAGTTCATCTCCGATCACGACCTGACCTTCCGCGGGGACTTCCCACTCAACACCGCGGGTGGTCAACTGGGATTCGGCCAAGCGGGCTTGGCCGGTGGCATGCACCACGTCTGCGATGCCACCCGGCAGATCATGGGCCGGGCCGGTGCGGCGCAGGTCGCCGACTGCAACCGGGCCTTCGTCTCCGGCAACGGGGGGATCTTGTCGGAACAGACCACCCTGATCCTGGAAGGGGACTGAGCACGGTGATGACCTTCGAACGGCCGATGCCCGTCAAGACGCCGACCACCGCACCGTTCTGGGATGCGCTGGCTCAGCACCGCATTGTCATCCAGTACTCGCCGTCGACCGAGAGCTACGTGTTCTACCCGCGGGTGCGGGCCCCGCGCACCCTGGCCGACGACCTGGAATGGCGCGAGATCTCCGGGATGGGCACGCTGTACTCCTTCACGGTGGCCCGGCGGCCGGTCGGCCCGCACTTCGCCGACGCCGTGCCGCAACTGCTGGCGATCGTCGAATGGGATGAGGGACCGCGGTTCTCCACCGAGCTCGTCAACGTCGACCCCGCCGATCTGGCGGTCGGTATGCGGGTGCGGCCGGTGTTCTGCGACTACCCGGAACACGA
This sequence comes from Mycobacterium zoologicum, assembly GCF_020181635.2. Taxonomy (NCBI): domain Bacteria; kingdom Bacillati; phylum Actinomycetota; class Actinomycetes; order Mycobacteriales; family Mycobacteriaceae; genus Mycobacterium; species Mycobacterium zoologicum. Next base: position 55,347 of record NZ_JAYJJS010000008.1, read on the forward strand.
CGTCACGATGCTGCGCTACGAACCGGCGGTGAATCATGGCTGACGCCGCCGCGGACATCGAAGCGATCAAACGCCTGAAATCCCGCTACTGCCGGTATCTGGACACCAAGGACTGGGCTGCCTGGCGCGCGTTGTTCACCGACGACTTCCTCAGCGACACGTCGCGGGCGGGCGGGAAGATCATCAGTGGCGCCGACGAATTCGTCGCCTTCACCCGCAAGAGCCTGCGCTCGCAGCCCACCGTGCACCAGGTGCATGCGCCCGACATCGAGCCGGACTCGCCGACCACCGCGCACGGGGTGTGGGCGCTCGAAGACGTGGTGCGGTTCGGCCCGGGTATGAACCTGCGCGGCTACGGCCACTACACCGAGACCTACGAGAAGGTCGACGGCCATTGGCGGATCAAGTCTTCGACGCTGACCCGGCTGCGCGAGGACGTGTTCAACGGGCTGTTCGCCGTCTACCTCTCGCCGCGGGTTCGGGCGGTGCTGGGGCGGGTTGCCGGGCGGCTGATGAAGTAGGGGTTCCGTCAACTGTCGGCCGCGCCGGGGCAGAGGGTCTGCCCCCGGTTCGGTTGACTCCTTGACGTAAGGATTCGTCCTTGACGGGGGTGTTGCCCCGCACTGGGGCAGTGACGTGCTCGGACCGGGCGCGACACATGAGAGACGCGGCGTCATCTCGGCTGAGGCATGCCTACGGGCGCAGCCGTTTGATGCGATCCCACAGAACCGCCTTGGGGGTGTCGTACATCCGCAACTCGCGCATGCAGTCATCGAGGCGGTGCGGGTTGTCCCGCAAGTCGTCGATGGCCTTGTTCAGATCATCAATGATGGCCGACCTGTAAGCGGACTCAGCCTTGGCGATGGCCCGGCTCAGCAGGTCCGGGCCGGGCTCCATCATGGCCAGGTCGATGACATCGCGGCTGAACACCGCACGATCCGCCCATCGGTCGGAGTTGGCCAGCAACTTGCTGGTGGCCATATCAAGGGCAGTCAACGTCGCGACCCCGCAGATGCTGTCGCCAGGACTCGGTGTCTCCAGGGCGATCCGTCCCTCGGAAACAATCTCGAACCTGATCGGTTCGCCGTCAACGTCGAGCAAGGTTCTGACGCCGTACTGATCAGCCACGACGGGCCGCAGCACCGCAACCGGCCGACGTGTCAACGCGTTGAATCCTTCTGGCGCTCGGACCTTCTCCCGCAGGTCGCCGTAGCCGGAATCATCGGCGACCAGGAAGTCGATGTCCTTCGATTCGCGGTATTCGCCGTAGCGCAGCGCGATCGCGGTGCCGCCGGCGAAGTAGCAATTCGATGCCGCCAGAAGTTCGGCGTCGAGCGCGTCGAGGACGCCGGCAATCCGAACATGATGCGCTCGCTCAAACAAGGAGAACCCCGCCGCTGTGTGCGTCGGCCAGCTGCTGCACGAAGGCGCGCTCCTCGTCGCTCATTGCAGCTTGGTCCACGTGACGCCAGTTGCGTTCGTACAGTTGAAGTGCCTCAACGCCGGTGAGTTCGGTCTCGGCGCGCAGTTGCCACGCGATCGCGCGCAGTTGCGGGAAATCGCCCACGCGAACCGTCGCCGGTGCTGGTTGCGCAGGTGCTGCTTGTTGTGCCGGTTCCCGACCCGGGGCTGGTGGCTCATCGAGGGTCAGCCGCAGGCCCAGGGCCGCGGCCGCGTTCAGGTAGGCGCCGATCGTCACCGCGGGTGATCCGGCCTCGATGCGGTGCAAGGTAACCCGTGACATCCCAGCGGCTTCGGCGGTGGTCACGGCGCTAACACCGAGATCCAGCCGCCGGTTACGAAGCTCGCGACCGATCGCGGCCAGCACACCTTCGGTGTGTTCCGCGATATCGGGGTTCCGCGCAGGCATGTATCTCATTGTATACACGCCGCGGTGAAAGCGGCGCTGACCTGCCTATGTCGCGAACTCACACACCTGCCGCCACCGGCGGCTTAAGCGCCTCGGGGTCCGGGTTGGCGATCGGCAACCCCATGAACCGGCGGGCGTTGTCGCCCATGAAGTCATAGGTGCGCCGGACATCCATGCCCTCGGCATAGCGCCAGAAGCCCTTCGGCTCGGGCAGGCCCTCGGGGTGCGGGTAGTCCGATCCGAACAGCACCTTGTCCCAGCCGACGGTGTCGACCACGTCGGAGATACAGCCCTCCCAGAACGGGCTGACCCAGATGTTGCGCCGGAACACCTCATGCGGATGCTCGGGGAAGTTCTGCGGCATCTTCTTGTACAGGTCGCCGAAGTCGTGAAACAGCGGGCCGATCCACGAGCTGCCGTTCTCGACGCTGGCGATGCGCAGCTTGGGAAACCGGGTCAGGGTGCCGTGACAGATCAGCGCGGTGATCATGTCGGCGATCTCCCGATGCCCCAGCACCATCCAGCGGAATGCGCTCTGCGCCATGAAGTTCTGGGTGTAGGGCGGCTCCCAGCGGCCGACGTAGTCGTCCAGCGGTGGGTAACTGGCATGCAGCACGATGGGCAGGCCGGCGGCTTCCACGTCACGCCAGAACGGGTCGAACTCCGGTAGGGCCGGGGAGCGCCAGCCACCGATGCCGTTGACCGGTCCGGGTTTGATGAGCGCCACCGCGGCATCCTGATCGAGGATGTACTCCAGTTCCCGCTGCGCGCCCTTGACCTCGGAGAGGTTGATGATCGGTGTGGAGAACACCCGGCCGCCGTAGTTGTAGGTCCAGTGCTCGGCCATCCACTGGTTGAGCGCGTGGATGATCGCCAGCGTGAGCTCCGGGTCATCGGCGCTGGAGTGTTCGACCAGGCTGGCCAGCGTCGGGTAGTTCAGCGCCTCGGTCACGCCCTGGCGGTCCAGTTCGGCGACTCGGTCAGCGGGGTTGCGGGTGGCGGCCGGCGCCTCGATGGCCGGGCCCTGCATCTCACGCAGGGTCAGGCCCTCGGTGTTCTCGCCGGCGAAGAACTTCTCGTGAGCGCCCGGTGCGGCGACCCGCTCGAAGGTGGGGTTGGGGATGAAGTCGCTGACCCGGTTGTTGATGATGATCCGGGTCTGTCGGCCGATCTGGGCGAATTGGACTGCCCGCGAGTACTTCTCCGGCAGGTACTTGGTCAGCGACTCGGGGGTCTCGTACATGTGCTGGTCGGCATCGAAGATCGGTGCGTCGTGGAACTGGGCCATGGGTGCCTCCCGGTCGCTAGCGGGTCAGGATGGTGGCCGCAGCCGTGCCCGGTGCGCCGTAGAGCTGGGCGAACCCGACCTTGGGCTCGCCGGGCACCTGGCGCTGGCCTGCTTCGCCGCGCAACTGGCGCACCAGCTCGTGGATCTGGCGCAGGCCGGACGCTCCGATGGGTTCGCCGTTGGCGATCAGCCCGCCGTCGGTGTTGACCGGCAGCGAGCCGGTGATCTCAGTGGCGCCGTCGGCGAGCAGCTTCTCCTGGTCGCCGTCGGCGCAGAACCCGCATTCGGCCATGTGGATGATCTCGGCGCCGGCGTCGGTGTCCTGCAGCTGGACGACGTCGACGTCTTCGGGTGACACACCGGCCTTTTCGAAGGCGGCGCGGGCGGCGTACACCGTGGGCGCGGCGTCCTCGGTTACCGGCGCGAAGGTGGTGTTCACCTCGTAAGCGCCGTAGCGCCGGGTGCGCACCTCCACGGCGCGCAGATACACCGGCTTGTCGGTGTAACGGTGCGCGATGTCCGCGCGGCACATCACCACCGCCGCCGCGCCCTCGTCCGGTGCGCAGAACATGTACTGGGTCAGCGGGTAGTTCAGCATCGTCGAACCCAGGATCTCGTCCTCGGACATCGGCTTGCGCCGGAAGGCATTCGGGTTCAGCGCGCCGTTGCGGAAGTTCTTGGCCGCAACCTTGGCCAGGGTCTGCTGGGAGATGTTGTGATCGTGCAGGTAGCGGTTGGCTTTCATGCCGAAGAACTGGGTGGTCAGATACTGGCCGTTCTCGGCGTACCAGCGCGGCATCCCGACCAGTGCCGGGTCCTCGGTGAACGCCCCGCGCGGGTGCTTGTCCAGCCCGACGGCGATACCGATGTCATAGTCGCCCAGCCGGATACCGTCGGCGCAGACCTTGGCCGCGCTGGCCGCGGTGGCACAGGCATTGAACACGTTGGTGAACGGGATGCCGGACAGGCCGACCATGCCGACGATCGCGTCCGGGTTGGCGATCGTCCAGCTGCCACCGGTGGCGGCGCCGATGTCCTTCCAGTCCACGCGCGCGTCGGCGACGGCGGCGAAAATGGCGTCGGCCCCCATCTCCATCGCCGACTTTCCTTCGAAACGGCCGAACGGGTGCAGCCCGACCCCGATGATCGCTACGTCGTTGGCCATCGCAGTCTCCTAAACCGGTTGGAAGGCGAAGGTGATGATCTCGTTGCCATCGGCGTCGGAGGCGAACGGGATCATGGTCAACTCCACCGGCATGCCGAATTGCAGTTTGTCCGGGTCACTTTCGGTGAGCCGGCCTTCGACCCGGACGACGTCGCCGAGCTGCACCAGGCCGACGCCGAACGGCACGAACTCCTTGCCGGCCGGACCCAGATACGGTGGGCCGGGCGGGAATCCCTGGGTGGTCCAGGCCACCAGGGTGCCGGTGCGCGGCAGCAGTGCCCGGTTCATCTGGTCGCCGCTGCAGGCCGGGCAGCGCGGCTGGGCCGGAAACACCGTGGCGTCGCAGCCCGCGCAGTGACTGCCGACCAACTGCGGGTCCGCCTCCGGCCAGGTCGAGATGTCGGGGGCAAGCGGCTTCTGCATGGCACCTCCGCGTAATGGGTCTATTAACTGTAATACTTACAGTAATGTACGATAGCGCGAGTTGACCAGGGACCCGGGTAGGACGATGAACGATGGATCGGCGGCCGAGCGGCGGCGCGCCCTCGTCATGGGTGCCAGCGGCAACGTCGGCGGCTGCGTCACCCGCCAGCTGGTCGCCCGCGGCGACGACGTGCGCGTGCTGCTGCGTCGCTCCAGTTCCACCAGAGGGATCGACGGACTCGACGTGCAACGGCACTACGGCGACATCTTCGACACCGATGCGGTCGCCGCGGCCATGGCAGACCGGGACGTCGTGTACTACTGCGTCGTCGACACCCGAGCGGAACTGCGCGATCCCGCACCACTGTTTCGAACCAACGTCGAAGGTCTGCGCAACGTCTTGGAAGTCGCCGCGCCGGCCGGCCTCGACCGGTTCGTGTTCCTGAGCACCATCGGCACCATCGCGGTGGGACGCAACGGTGAAACAGTCGACGAAGACACCCCGTTCAACTGGGCCGACCAGGGCGGGGGTTACATCGCCTCCCGTCGCGAAGCCGAGCGCCTGGTGCTGTCCTACGCCGCCGATCGTGGCCTGCCGGCCGTCGTCACGAACGTGTCGAATCCGTACGGTCCGCCGGACTGGCAGCCGCGGCAAGGCACGCTCGTTCAGCTTGCCGCGCTGGGCAGGATGCCGGCCTACGCGCGCGGCGTGGGCTCCGAGGTGGTCGGAATCGACGACGCCGCCAGGGGGATGCTGCTGGCCGCCGAGCGCGGCAGGATCGGCGAGCGCTACATCATCTCCGAGCGGTACATGACTCAGCGCGAGATGCTCACCGTCGCAGCCGAATCGGTCGGGGTCCCGCCGCCGCGCTTTGGTATTCCGATGGCGATTCTGCACATGGTGGGACACCTCGTCGGCGCGCTGGGGGTGCTGCTGCGTCGTGACTTCGCGTTCACCGCAACGGGTGCGCGACTCATGGCGTTGACGTCTCCCGCTTCCCACGGCAAGGCCACCCGGGAACTGGATTGGCACCCGGAACCGACCGAACACTCGATCCGCCGTGCCGCGCGGTTCTACCTGGAGCGGAGCAGGACATGATCCCGTTCGTGGTTCGCCGTGACGACGACCTGGTGCCGAACCCCATCGCCCACGGCGGATGGGGGCCGACGCTCGGCGGTCAGGTGGTCGGCGGCCTGCTGGCCCGTGCCGTCGAGCAGCACGTGCCCGAAGACGACCTGCAGCCGGCACGGCTGACCGTCGAGATCCTGCGCCGGGTGGCCGGTGCACCGCTGCGGGTCAGCGCGTCGGTGGTCCGCTCCGGTTCGCGGATGCGCTCCATCGACGCCGAGATGACCCAGGACGGCGATCTGGTCGCTCGTGCCTCGGCGCTGTACCTGCGCCGCGGCCCCCAGCCCGACGGTGACTTCTTCACCACCGAGGTCAGCCTGCCGCCGCTCCCGGAAGAACCGGCGTCGCCCGACGAGTCGGTGCCGATGTTCATCCGGGCCTACGGCGACGACGGTGGCAACACATTCCCGTGGCAGCATGCCGGACCGCGATACGCCTGGCTGCGCGAGATACGTGACCTCGTGGACGGCGAGGAGCTCACGCCGTTCGTGCGCGCGGCGATGGCCGTCGACGTCACCGCCTCGCTGACCAATTTCAGCACCAAAGGACTGGCCTTTATCAACGCCGACTACACCCTGACCCTGAGCCGGCTTCCGGTTGGGGAGTACATCGGGCTGGCGGCGCTGACCCACTACAGCGACGCAGGCGTGGCGACCGGAAGCGCAAGCCTGTACGACACGCTGGGTCCGATCGGTGCCGGCATGTCGACCGCCATCGCGAACTTCAACTTCGACGCCGAACGCAAATACGGCGGGGAGGCCTCGCGGGAAAGCTAGGCGATATCGCCTGATTCCTTGAGCTTTTCGATGCGGTCCCATTCGATTCCGAGCTCCAGCAGCACCGTCTCGGTGTGCTCGGAGGCCTGCGGGGCGCGGGTGGTCTGCAACGGCTCACCGTTGAACTGGACCGGGCCGCGCACCACCTTGAAAGGCTGCCCGCCATCGGCCGCCTCGACCTCGGCGATCATGTCGTTGGCCAGGGCCTGCTCGTCGGAGCCCAGGTCGACCAGGCTCTGGAACGGCGCCCACTGGCCCTTCATCGTCTTGAGGTGCTCGCGCCAATAGGCGAAGGGCTTGGCGGCGACAGCGGCCACGATCAGGTCGCTGGCAGCCTCGGCGTTCTGCATCAGCGGCAGCACGTCGGCGAAGCGCGGATCATCGGCGGCCTCGCCGATACCCAAGTGCTCGAAGGTATCCCGGATATAGCCGGTCGGGCTGACGATGCACAGGTTGATGGTGCCGCCGTCGGAGGTGGTGTAGTTGCCCAGAAACGGATTCGCCGGTGAGCCACCGGACTGTGGCATCGGTGCCCGCATGGCCTCGCCGGTCTCCATGCCCTGCGTCACGCTGGCGCCGGCCGCCCACCACGCCGTGGACAGCAGCGAGACGTCGACTTCCAGCGCCTCCCCGGTGCGCTCGCGATGCAGCAGCGCCGCGGCGATCCCCCCGGCGATGTTCATCCCGCCGATCGAGTCGCCGAAGGCCGGGATGCCTTGGGAGATGGGTGCTCCGAGCTCTTCGGGGCTCAGCGCGTGGCCGACCCCGCTGCGGGTCCAGAACGCGGTGCCGTCGAAGCCGCCGATGTCGCGTTGCGGGCCCTTGTCGCCGTAGGCGCTGCCGCGCGCGTAGATGATGTTCGGGTTCACCGCACGAATGTCGGCGACGTCGAAGCGGTTCTTGCGCCGGGCTCGCGGCAGGTAGTTGGTCAGGAAAACGTCTGCGGTGGCGGCCAACTCGTGCAGCACCTGCTGGCCGCCGGGTGTGGACACATCGATTCCGACGCTGCGCTTGCCGCGGTTGGGATGCTCGATCAGGGGGTGCCGGTCGGGGTCGAGTTCGAACCCGCCCATTCGGATGAATCCGCGCTGGGTGTCGCCGCGCACCGGGTGTTCGACCTTGATGACGTCGGCGCCCCAGTCGGCCAGGATGGCGCCGGCGGCGGGGACGAACGTGTACTGCGCGACCTCCAGCACCCGGAAGCCGTCCATGACCTTGATCAATTCAGTGCGCTCCTGCTCGGGCGTGCGAACCGACTGAGAACCAATTGAAGTATTCTACTGTAATGGTTACGGTTGGGCATCCGAAATCGAGGGGGTCCCGGTGACCGACGTCGTGGCACAAGCCATCACCAGCGTGGATATCGGCGAACGGGCCGCCGGCAACGCAGAAACGCGCTTGCTGATCGACGGCGAACTGGTGCATGCCGGCGCCGGCGCGCAGTTCGACAACGTCAGCCCGGCGACCGGCCGAATCCTGGGCGCCACCGCCAATGCCGATGGCGCCGACATGGACCGCGCGATCGGTGCCGCCCGGCGCGCCTTCGACGACACCGACTGGTCGACCAACCGCGCGCTGCGCAGGCGCTGTCTGGAACAGCTGCAGGCGGCGCTGGAGTCCGAGCAGGAGGAGCTGCGCACCGAGCTGATCGCCGAAGTCGGCTGTCCAGTGATGACAACCCAGCTGGCACAACTGGATTGGCCGCTGGTCGACGGGCTGCGGTACCCCGCACGGCTGATCGACGAGTTCGAATGGGAGCGCACGCTTGACGGCGGCGGAGTGTTCGGCGACCGCAACGTCCGCACCGTTGTCAAGGAGCCGGTCGGTGTGGTCGCGGCGATCACCCCGTCCAACTTCCCCATCGAAGTGATCCTGAACAAGCTGGGGCCGGCGCTGGCCGCCGGCAATACCGTGGTGCTCAAACCCGACCCGCACACCCCGTGGAACGCCACCCGGCTGGGGCGGCTGATCGCCGAACGAACGGACATCCCCGCCGGGGTGGTCAACGTGGTGGCCACCGAATCCAACGACGTCGCAGCGGTGTTGGGCACCGATCCGCGGGTGGACATGGTGTCGTTCACCGGGTCCACCGCCGTCGGCAAGCTGCTGACCCGGGCCGGCGCCGACACGATGAAACGCACCTTCTTGGAACTGGGCGGCAAGTCGGCGCTGATCGTGTTGGACGACGCCGACCCGGCCAAGGTCATCCCCGGCGCGGTCGGGGTCTGTGTGCACGCCGGGCAGGCCTGCGCGGCCACCTCACGAATGCTGGTGCACGCCTCGCTGTTCGACGAGATGGTCGCCGCGGTGACCGCGGCGTTCGCGGCGGTGACGGTCGGCGACCCGGCGTTGCCGCAGACCCTGGTCGGTCCGCTGATCAGCGCCCAGGCCAAGCAGCGGGTGGTCGCCGCCTGCGCGCAGGCCGCCGCCGACGGAGCCGAGATCACCACGGGCGGGGGATCATTCGACGCACTGCCCGACCACCTGGCGGGCGGTCACTACATGGCGCCCACCGTGATCGTCAACGTCGACAACAACGCGGCCATCGCACGCGAAGAGGTGTTCGGTCCGGTGCTGGTGATCATGCCGTTCACCGATGACGACGACGCGGTGCGTATCGCCAACGACAGTCCGTTCGGTCTGGCCGGTGCGGTGGTGTCGGCGTCGGCCGAACGCGCGATGGCGATCGCCCGCCGGGTTCGCACCGGCGCGATCGGGGTCAACGGCGGCATGTACTACGGAGCGGACGCCCCGTTCGGTGGCTTCAAGAGCAGCGGCGTGGGCAGGCAGTGCGGGATCGAGGGGTTCTCGCAGTACCTGGAGACCAAGACGATCGGACACCGCCGGCCGCGCCAGGGGTGAGGGTCAGCCCTTGGCGGAGAACGTCACCGGAAGCCGGCGCGGTGAGCGGAACGGCTGGCCGTAGATGTGCGGGTCGTCGTCGGTGATCAACGCGATCTCGCCGAGCCGGTCCAGCAGGCATTCCATCGCCACCCGCATCTCCATCCGGGCCAGGTGCAGGCCCATGCAGGTGTGCTCGCCGGCGGCGAACGTGATGTGCGGGATCCACTTGCGGAAGATGTCGAACTCCTCGGGGCGCTCCCAGCGTGTCTCGTCGCGGTTGGCCGAACCGATACAGACGTCGACCACCGCGCCGGCGGGAATCGAGACTCCGGCGACGGTGGTGTCGCGGATGGCGGTGCGCTGCACGGTGGTCAGCGGAGTCTCATACCGCAGTCCCTCTTCGATGGCGGCGCCGATCAGATCGTGGTCGGCGCGTACCGCGGCGAACTGTTCGGGATGTGTCAGCAGCAGATACAGCAGGTTGCCGGTGGCCCGATAGGTGGTCTCCAGCCCGGCCGGAAGCAGCAGCCGGAGAAACGAATAGATCGCCTCGTCGGTGAGCTTCTCGCCGTCGACCTCCGCGGTGACCAGGTCGCCGATGATGTCTTCCGTGGGGTGCGCCTTGCGCTTGTCCATCTGGGCCAGGAAGTAGTCCTTCAGCTGCGTCGACGCGGTGAACGCCCGCTCGAAGTCGACCGTGTAGCTGATCAACTCCATCGCTCGCTGACGGAACCAGGCCAGGTCCTCCTCGGGCAGGCCCAACAACTTGGAGATGACCCGGGTGGGGAACTCGAAGGTGAAATCGGCCACCAGATCGGCGGTGCCGGCTTCGATGAACTCGTCGATCAGCGCGGTGCACACCGGCCGCACCACTGCGGGCTCCCAGTGCGCCAGCGACTTCCGCTTGAACGCTGAGGAGACCAGGTTGCGGTGCTTGCGGTGCGGCTCACCCTCCATCGCCAGGATGGTCGGCCCGAGGAACAGTCCGATCGTCATGTCGTATATGCGCGAGTTGAACGAATCCGCCTCGCGGAAAACCTGATTGACCGCCTCGAACGAGACGGCGGCGAATGATGTCTTCGGTCGCAGCGATTCAGGGGTCTTCGAGTAGTCCATGACCGTCCCAGGAGCGATCCCGGCTTGTCGGCGCTTGTCCTCGAAGTACGGATACGGGTTGCGGATGTAGCCGGCCGGCTTGTCGAGCGCGGCGGCGACGTCGTCGACCTGACTCTCCACGGCTGGTCTCCCGTCTGTGCGGAGTGAGTTACTGTAATGATTACAGTAAATGATGGGGCAGTCGTAGCGCCAGGGTCAGGCGAGACTGATCGGCAGCCGCTTGATGCCGTGCACGAAGGTGCTCTGCAGGTAATCCGGCTCGCCGAGTGAGACCTCCGGAAGCCGGGTCAGCAGCTCGTAGAACAGATGCCGCAGCTCCATCCGGGCGACATGGGTCCCCAGGCAGTAGTGGGCACCGCCGCCGCCGAATCCCAGGTGCGGGTTGGTGGTCCGGGTGATGTCGAATTCGTGCGGCCGGTCGAACACCGTCTCGTCGCGGTTGGCCGAACAGTAGAACAGGCCGATCTTGTCCCCGGCCTTGATCTCGGTTCCGGCGACCTCGGTGTCCGCCACCGCGTGGCGGGCGAAGGCGAGCACCGGCGTCGCCCAGCGCACGAATTCCTCGACCGCGCCGCCGATCCGGTTGTCGAAGTCCGCCAGCAACCAGGCGCGTTGCTCGGGATGCTCGATCAGGGCCTTGAAGGCGTGCGTGGTGGTCTGTTTGGTGGTGTCGTTGCCCGCCGAACCGAGCAGCACCATGAACGAGCCGAGTTCCTCGTCGGTGAGCCGGTGTCCGTCGACCTCGGCGTTGACCAGCTCGGTCATCAGATCGTCGTGCGGCTCGGTGCGGCGGCGCTGCGCCAGCTCTACGCCCGAGCCGGCCAGTACGCCCAGCTGTGTCATGACGTGCACGGCCCGTTCCTCCAGGGACGCGTACTCGTCGTCGCTGCCGCTGAACAGGCACTCGGCGGCGTAGGCGACCTTCTCCTGGTCGGCGGGATCGATCCCGATCATGTCGGAGATGGTGCGCATCGGCAATTGCCCGGAACACGCTGCGACGAAGTCGATCTGCTCACCGGCGCGCAGCTGCGCCAATAGGTCGTCGACGATGCTGCGGGAATTGGTCTTGATCTGGTCCTCGATGCGACGGACTTGCCGCGGAGTGAAGCCCGAGCTGATCAGCTTGCGGTATCGGGTGTGCTCCGGGGGGTCCATCGCCAGGAAGAACGTCATGTTGCGCTGGATCTCGGCCGGCATCGGGTCGACGCTGACCCCTTCGCTGGAGCAGAACAGCTCTTCGTGCTGACTGATGAACTTGATGTCGGCGTGCCGGGTCGCCGCCCAGTAGCCGGTCTCTTCGTGGGGGAAGACAGCGGGCATCGGCCGGTGCCAGGTCAGGCCCTGCTCGCTGCGCAGCGTCGCAAACGTGTCATCGCGGCTTCGGAAATCCCTGCCCCAGAAGGCCGTTTCGGAGATGTCGAGGTCGTGATACGGGTGTGGTGATGTCGGTGCGTTGGCAGATGAATCGACGGTCATGTTGTCCTCTCGCAGATCTCAGACGGTGATGGGGGTGCCGGCGGTGATAGCGGTGACGAAACCGCCGTCGACGAGAATGTCCTGGCCGTTGATCCATCCGGCCGCCGGAGAGCCGAGGAAGTCGATCAGCGGCACGATGTCGTCGACGCGGGCGTGCCGACCGACGGTGTCGCGCACGGAGTCGAGCATCTGCTTGCCCATCGAGGCCTCGAAGTCGGGCAGGATCGGCGTCTCGACCGGGCCCGGGCTCACCGTGTTGATCCGCACCCCGTAGCGGGCCCGCGCCGTCGTGGCCAGTCGCTTGGTGTAGAGGATCATCGCCTGCTTGGAGGTGGTGTAAACCGGGAACGCCGGGTCCTGGCCGGCCTGCCAGCGCATCACCGACTCGGCGTCGGCCGCGTCGAGCAGTCCGTTGAGCGCCTCGATGCGTTGCTCCCAGCCGAGCGCGGCCGTAGACGCCACCGCGACCACGGCGCCGCCGCGGCGCAGCCGCGGCAGCATCCCCTCGGTCATCAGGCGCATCCCCAGGTAGTTGATCGTGAGCACGTCGGCGGCCGGCGCGGTTCCGGGCACGCCCGCGACGTGGGCCAGCAGATCCCAGCCGTCATCCAGCCCACCGGTGAACTTGGCGATGGCCCCGGCGTCGCGCAGGTCGCAGCGGACATGTTGCGTTGCGGGTGTCTGCTGCGGGCGCACGTCGACGGCGAGCACATGGTCGCCGCGGGAGTAGAAATGCGCGGCTGCCGCGGCGCCGATTCCCGACCCGGCGCCGACGATCACCACCTTGCGCTGCGAGTTGCCCATCTCACCAGCCTTCAGGCGTTAGCCGTAAAGTCGACAGTAAGCTCGACTGTAACTAATTCGGCGCCGGTGGACAATGCTACGGTTGCCACCACCGGAAAGCCGAAAGCCGCTTTGAGGAGCCGAGAATGAGCGCAACGGGCCAGGTCGTCGGGTTTATCGGGGCGGGCCAGATGGGTGAGCCGATGGTGCGCCGCCTGCTCGGCGCCGGGTACCGCGTGCAGGTGTACGCCCGCCGCGCCGAGGTGCGCGAGCAGTTGGCGGCCCTCGGCGCCGTGGCGGTCGACTCGGTGGCCGCGGCCGCCCGCGGCGCCGGCATCGTGATCAGCTGCCTGTTCTCCGACGCCCAGCTGCGTGAGGTCGCCGGCGGACCCGACGGGCTGATGGCCACGGCCGAACCCGGAACGATCGTGGTGTCGCACACCACCGGCACGGTCAGCACGCTGACCGACTTGATCGCGGCGTTTCCCGACGGGCCGGTGCTGGTCGACGCGCCGGTCAGCGGCGGCGCCCACGACATCGCCGCGGGCAAGCTGACCGTGCTGCTCGGCGGCCCCGATGACGCGGTGGCCCGCGCCCGCGAGGTGCTGACCGCCTACGCCGATCCGGTGATCACGACCGGAGCCCTGGGCACCGCACTGAACCTCAAACTGATCAACAACGTGCTGTTCGCCTCCAACGCGCAACTGGTTGCGGCCGCGGTGGAGCTGGCGAAGAACCTCGACGTCCCCGATGCCAGCCTGTTCGCGGTGCTGGAGCACTGCAGCGGCGGTAGCCGGGCCGCGGGATACGTGCGGTCGGCCGGGGGAGTGGACAGCTTCGCCGATGTCGTTGCGCCGTTCATGCGCAAGGATGTGGCCGCCTGTATCGAGGCGGCCGCGGACCGGGGCGTGGAGCTGGGCCAGCTGCGTACGGTGGCCGAGACCGGACTGCTGGATCTGTCGTGACCGACCTGCGCAACCTGCTGGAGGCCCAGCGCCGGTCGTTCGTCGCCGACGGGCCACCCGATGCGGCCCTGCGGCGCAACCGGATCGACCGGTTGGTGGCTCTGGTGCTGGACAACACCGACGCCCTGGTGGACGCGATGGCGCAGGATTTCGGCACCAGGTCGCGGGATGCGTCGCTGGCCACCGAGCTGGTCGGCATGATCCCGGTGATCGAGCACACCAGATCTCATGTCCGGCAATGGATGCGGTCGCCGAAGCTGATGCGGACGGCGCGACTTGCCGGGTTGCGGGCCGAGGTCCAGCCCAGCCCACTGGGCGTGGTCGGGATCATCGGCCCGTGGAACTTTCCGCTTCAGCTGGTGGTGGTGCCGGCGGCGGCGGCGTTCGCGGCGGGAAATCGGGTGATGATCAAGATGTCCGAGATCACCGCGCACACCGGCGAATTGATGAAGCAACTCGCGCCGTCCTACTTCGCCGACGACGAACTCGTCGTCGTCACCGGCGGGGCCGCGGTGGCGGCCGAGTTCGCGGGACTGCCGTTCGACCACATGTTCTTCACCGGATCACCCTCGGTAGGCGCGCTGGTGCAGCGCGCCGCGGCCGACAACCTGGTGCCGGTGACCTTGGAACTGGGCGGTAAGAACCCCGTCGTCGTCGCGCCCGATGCCGACATCGCACGCTCGGCGAAACGGATCGCCACGGCCCGAATGGTCAACGGCGGCCAGGTCTGTGTGTGCCCCGATTACGTTCTGGTGCCCGAACCCGACCTGGAGGCGTTCGTCGACACCGCCCGCTCCACGCTGCAGGAGATGTTCCCGACCATCGTCGCCAACGGCGACTACTGCTCCAGTGTCAACGAGGCCAACTTCGATCGGGTGCTGAGCCTGATCGACGACGCACGGGAACGGGGTGCGGTAGTGGAGGCCATCGCACCCGACGGGGAGGTGTTGCCGGACCGCGGAACTCGCAAGATCGCCCCGACCATCGTGCGCAACGTCGATGCGAGCATGCGCATCGCCGAGGAGGAGATCTTCGGACCGGTGCTGGCGGTGCAGCCGTATCGCAGTCTCGACGAGGCGATCGATCAGATCAACGCCCGCCCGGCGCCGCTGGTGGCCTATTGGTTCGGGCCCGGCGGCAAGAACTTCCGGGACTTCGTGCGCCGCACCCGAAGCGGTGGAGTGGCCCGCAATGACTTTGCCGCGCAAATGATCCCGGCCGCCGCGCCGTTCGGCGGGGTGGGGCGCAGCGGAATGGGCGCCTACCACGGCAAGGCGGGCTTCGACGCGTTCAGCCACCACCGGACGGTGGTCGGCTCCGACCTGCCGTTCAGCCTGACCGGAACCGCCGCGCCGCCGTTCAAGCCCGGGATGCGGCGCTACACCGACATGATGCTGCGCCGTGCGCGCAAGCGGACGAGCCGGCGGCTGAAGAAACGCTAGCCCTGCTCGGCCTGTTCACGCGCCCACCGGTAGTCGGCCTTGCCGGCCGGGCTGCGCACGATCGCCGGACGGAACACGATCGCCTTGGGCAGCTTGTAGCGGGCCAGCGAGCCGCCGGCGTGCTCGATGAGTTCGGCGGCGGTGGCCGACGCCCCGTCGGCCAGCGACACCACCGCCACTACCTCCTGCCCCCAGCGCTCGCTGGGCCGGCCGGCGACCACCACGTCGATCACCCCCGGATGCGAGGCGATCGCGGTCTCGACCTCCTCGGCGAAGATCTTCTCCCCGCCGGAGTTGATCGTCACCGAGTCGCGGCCCAGCAACTCGATCGACCCGTCGGGAAGATGGCGCGCCCGGTCACCCGGGACGGCGTAGCGAACCCCGTCGATCACCGGGAACGTCCCGGCCGTCTTGGTGGCATCGCCCTTGTAGCCCAACGGAACACAGCCGCGTTGCCCGAGCCAGCCCAGGCCGTCGTGCCCGGGCTGCAGCACGGAGCTCAGGTCCTCGGCCACCACGCAGGTGTCCGGCCCGGCGCCGAAGGTGCCGGTGGACACCGCTCCCGAGGTCGACATGTGCCGCATCTGGGCGCCGGTCTCCGACGAGCCGACTCCGTCGATCACCATGGCGCCGGGCAGCGTCTCGACCACCTGCTGCTTGACGTAGGGCGTGAGCAGCGCGCCGCCGTTGGCCACCACCATCAGCGACGACACGTCGGCGCTGCCCTGCTGGATCGCCGCGATCAGCGGTCGGGTCATGGCATCGCCGACCACGGTCACCGACAGTACCTTCTCGCGCTCGATGGTGCGCACCACGTCGTCGGCGTCGAAATGGTCTACGACGGAAGGGAATACCAGGGTCTGGCCGGTGTTGATCGCCGTCATCACCGCCCACTGCGCCGCACCGTGGATCAGGGGCGGCAGGATCATCAGCTTGACGCCGGGGTTGGCGCGGACCGGGCCCACGATGTCGTCGATGCAGCTGACCGCGTCGCCGGTCATCAGGTTGCGGCCGCCGAAGGAGCCCATGAAGATGTCGTGCTGACGCCAGAGCACGCCCTTGGGCATGCCGGTGGTGCCGCCGGTGTAGAGCACGTAGAGGTCGTCGGGGTCCGGCTGCGCCGCCGGGGGTTCCGGAGAGCTGTCGGCCAGCGCCGTCTCGTAATCGACGGCGCCGTCGAGCAGGGGATTGCCGGAGTCGTCGGCGATCTGGATCAGCACCCGCAGCTGCGGCAGGTCGGGCAGCACCTCGGCCAGGGTGGGGGCGAACGCGGCGTGATAAACCAGCGCGGTGGCACCGGAATCGGCTAGCAGGTAAGCCAATTCGTTGCGCACGTAACGGTAGTTGACGTTGAACGGGGCCACCCTGGCCCGGAACGCACCGAACAGGGTCTCGATGAACTCGTGGCCGTTGTAGGCGTAGACGCCCAGCAGATCCTGGCCGCTCTGGTGGCCCGCCAGGTCCGACCGCGGGGTGTGCGCGCCCAGCCCTTGGGCATTTAGGTAGGACGCCAGCCGGTTGGAGCGTTCGCGGATCTGCGCGTAGGTGAAGCGTTGATCGCCCTGGATCACCAGGTCGCGGTCGGGGATCGCCTCGACTACCGCGTCGAAGACGTCGGGGACGGTGAACTGGGTCGGGCTCGCCACGTCTGCATCAGCTCCTCGGTGGTGGTGATCGTCGCCAACAGGGACAGGGTGTACTCGATCATCGCAGCCCCGTACTCGGCTGGCACACCGGCCACCGCATCACGCGGCAGCACCACCTGAAAGCCGGCGTTGACCGCGTCCATCACCAGGTTCGGGATGGCCACGTTCAGTGAGACCCCCACGGCGACAACGGTGGACACCCCGAGGTTGCGCAGCACCGCATTCAGATCGGTGCCGCCCATCGGTCCCACCCCATGACAGCGGCTCAGCACCAGATCGGCCGGATCGGGGCCGAACTCGGGCAGCAGGGCGGCGCCGCGGCTGCCCGGGGTGATGTCCACGGCGCGACGCCCCGCGGCGAAGAGCCGCGCATTGTGGTTGGAGCCCAAGCCGTCCGGGCGCCGGTGCACCAGGCAGTGCACCACCTGCACCCCGGCGGCTCGGGCCACCGGCAGCAGCCGGCTGATGTTCGGCAACGCCTCGTGGCGAGCCGCCTCGGCGAGCACCGGCAGGCCGGCATCGGGACCGACGACCGCGCCCTGGAGCTCCTGGGTGATGATCGCGGTGTGTTCGGGTGCGACCAGATCCGCCGGCGTCACGTGCCGACTGTCTCTTCCGCCGGTGCGTCGTAGAACTGCGTCGCCCATTTCCGCAGCGTCATAAACGGTTTCGCATCCGCCTTGGCCAGCGCCGGATGCTCGATGTAGCGCTGATAGCGCCAGATGCCCAGGTCGTCCTCCACCGTGGTCAGGAACTGCTTCTCCACCCGCTCCCGGATGTCATCCGGTGGGGCCTGTGAGTCGTCGCCGGGAATCCGCGGCCACCAGATCGAATAGAACAGGTCCGAGCGACCTTCGTCGACCGGTGTGCAGGTGAAGATCAACCGATGCTGCTGCACGCCCTCGAAGATGCTGATCGCCCCGCCGAGGCCGAACAGATGCGAGTGGAAGCGCAGGGCCATCTGATCGGGGTCGTCGCTGTTGGCGTCCGGAAAACCGGCCACGAAGTGCCACTCGCGGTCGGCCATCTGCCAGTCCAGAACCCGTGGCGTCACCGTCGCGTGGTGCACATACTGGAAATGCGAACTGTCCGCGGCGTTCTCGGCAACGATCTGGGGGTGCACCGGCTCACCCTCCAGGCGCCGGGAGAACTCCGGATAGGCCCGGTAGTAGCCTTCGGGGCCCGTGGTGAACTGGGGGAACTTGCCGAAGATATCCGGCATCTCCCACTGCGGTTCCCGGGCATCGGGATGGTGCCAGAGGAAAACGCAGCCGTACTGCTCGGTGACCGGGTAGACCCGAAGGCGCAGCGCCTTGTTCGGCCGGTCCGGCTGATACGGAATGAACTTGTTGCAGCCGTCCGGCCCCCACTGCCAGCCGTGGAACGGGCACTCGACGCGGTCCTCGACCACCTTGCCGCCGTGGCCGAGGTGAGCGCCCAGGTGCTTGCAGTGCGCCTCCATCACGTGCAGGTCGCCGGACTCGTCACGGTAGGCGACCATGTCCTCGCCGAAATAGTGCAGTGCGTGGGTCTTGCCGACCTCGAACTCGGGTGACCAGCCGATCATGAACCAGCCGGTGACCTTCCAGGTGAACGGAACCTTCATCGCGTTTCCTCTCGCGAGCGTCAACTGAATACCGTACCGTAGACCATTCGATAGAGATAGCGCTGACGGGAGGCCGGCCCAATATGGCTCAGACCGCTGCGGCCACCGGCACGTCGAACCCCGGTGGGGCCGGCGCCGGGGAACGTCTCGACGCGTTGGTGATCGGGGCCGGTTTCTCCGGGCTGTACGCGCTGCACCGGCTGCGCGAACTCGGAGTGCGTACCCGAGTGCTGGAGATGGCCGATGCGGTCGGGGGAACCTGGCTGGTCAACCGGTACCCGGGTGCGCGCTGCGACATCGAGAGCATCGAGTACTCCTACAGTTTCTCCGACGAGATCCAGCAGGAGTGGGTCTGGACGGAAACGATGCCGGCCCAACCGGAGATCGAGGCGTACCTGAACTTCGTCGCCGACCGGCTCGACCTGCGCCGCGACATCGCGTTCAACACCGAGGTCGCCGCCATGACCTACGACGACGCCGCTGCGGCGTGGACGGTGACTACCCGGACCGGCGAGCGGTTCATCGCACCGTTCGTGGTTGCCGCCTCCGGAATCCTTTCGGTGCCACTAGAACCCGATATCGCCGGAATGGGCGGCTTCGAGGGCACGTCGCTGTACACCAGCCGCTGGCCCAAATCGGGCGTCGACCTGACCGGCAGGCGGGTGGGTGTGGTCGGCACCGGGTCCACCGGTGTCCAGCTGATCCCGGTCGTCGCCCGAGAAGCCGCGCACCTGCACGTCTTCCAGCGCTCAGCGGCGTACACGCTGCCCTGGCAGGTTCGCCCCTTCGCACCCGGCGAATTGGACGCCCTGAAAGCCGATTACGGCAATATCCGCGCCGCTCAGCGCGAGCATCCGGTCGGCGCCGCGCGGCTGTCGGCCTTCTCGGTGCTGCTCGACATGCTGGCCAGGCCGCCGTTGAAGTCGGCCTCGCGAGAAGAGCAACTGCGCGCGGTGCGCGAGCACGGGGTGATGGGCGCCCTGAACTGGGGCGACCTCTTCTTCGACATCGACGCCAACCGGATGGCGGCGCAACTGTACGGCGAAGCGGTCGCCCGCATTGTGCGTGACCCGCGGACGGCGGCCGCGCTGGTGCCCACCCACCCGTTCGCCTGCAAGCGCCCGATCATCGATCAGGGCTACTACGAAACATTCAACCGCGACAACGTGACCCTGGTCGATCTGCGCGCCGAGCCGATCAACGCGGTAACACCGACCGGCATCCGCACCGCGGCAGGCGATTACGACCTCGACGTGATCGTCTACGCCACCGGCTTCGACGCCATGACCGGCGCGCTCAGCCGCATCGATGTCCGCGGCCGCGACGGAGCATTGCTTCGCGACGTCTGGGCGCGGGAGGGACCGGTGTCCTATCTCGGGCTGCAAGTCGCCGGATTCCCGAATCTGTTCACCGTTCAAGGGCCGGGCAGTCCAAGCGCGGCCACCAATTTCGTCGCCGCCTTGGAGCAGCACGTGGAATGGATCGGCGACTGCATCGCCTACCTGCGGGCCAACGGGCACAGCACAATCGAGGCGCTGCCGACAGCGCAGGCCGAATGGATCGAACACACCACGGCGTTGGTCGCGCCGACGGTGCTGGTCCATCCGACCTGCAGTTCCTGGTACAACGGCGGAAACGTCCCCGGCAAGAAGCGAATGTACATGGGCTATACCGGCGGCATCCCAGAGTACCGGCGCCGCTGCGACGAGATCGCCGCCGCCGGCTACAGCGGTTTCGAGCTGGGGTGATGACGATGGGACCGGCGCAACGCGTAGCGCAGATCGTCCGGGGACTGGGTCGGGTGCTGCCCCGGTCGGTCGACGCGCTGCGGGGCTCCTCGGATTGGGCGCCCGCCACCCCGCGCGGCGTGCGACAGCTGGGGGAGGTGTTGTTCGACGAGCTGACGTTGACCGGGATGACGCTGCTGGCGCCGGCCCCGGCGCTGGCCCGACCGCTATCCGGGTGCGCGGCGGCCGCCGAGCAGCTGTCCGGATTGGGTATCGACGCTGCACACGCCGCACCGAACCCGTTGCAGGTGAGGTCGATTCGGCGACGCACACTGGCGGGCCTGACCGTCGAGCAGCTGAGCTTCCGGCACGATCCCCGGCTGCCGATGACGTTGGCGGAGTTCGGTGCCCCGGTGACGGCCGTCGTAGAGGTCTGCCGCCACGCAGGTGGTCCGCGGCCCTGGCTGGTCTGGGTGCACGGCGCCGGTCAGGGCAACTGGTCGGACCTGCTGGTGGCACGCGTGCGGCGGTTGCACCGGCTGGGTTTCAACCTCGCGCTGCCGGTACAGCCGGGCCACGGCGTGCGCCGCCGCGCCTGGCCGCCCTACCCCGGACATGATCCGCTGGCCAATATCGCCGGGATGATGCGGGCGATCTCTGAAGTCCGTGCGGTGGTGCGGTGGGTGGAGCCGCAGGCCACAACCGTGACGGTGGCCGGAGTGTCGTTGGGTAGCCCCGTGGCCGCTCTGGTGTCGCACCTGGAGGCCGGGGTCGATGCCGTGGCGGTGTACACGCCGATCGCCGGACTCAACTCGATGATCGCGCATCACCTGTGGCGGTGGGGCCCGGCGGGGCTAGCCGTCTGCGACGCGTTGCGCTCCGAGGTCGCCGCAGCGTTGATGTCGGTGGTGGACCTGCTGGAGACCGAGCCGGCGCCGCCGGCCCGGTGTCGGCTGATCGTGGCGGCGCGGCACGACCGGATGGCATACCCGGAGCCTGCGGTGGCACTGCATGATCGGTGGGGCGGTCGGCTCTACTGGCACGGCGGTGGCCATGCCGGACACATCTTCTCCCGGCGGGTGCAGGCCGAGACGGAACGATTCCTTCGAGAGGTGGTCAGGCGATGAACCAACGAGTGCTCGACGAGCTGGGCTACTACCTGCTGGCGGGTGCCGGCGGCGAAGGGCCGGCCACCCTGATGGACGAGGCCCGCCGCGGTGAGGAACTCGGTTTCGGCACCGCGTTCATCTCCGAACGCTGGAACGTCAAGGAAGCCTCGTCGCTGGCGGGTGCGGCGTGTGCGGTCACCAGCCGGATGCGGATCGCGACGGCGGCGACCAACCACAACACCCGCCATCCGCTGATCACCGGATCATGGGCGACCACCCTGCACCGGCTGTCCGGTGGACGATTCACCCTGGGCATCGGACGCGGAATCGGCCCGATCTACGCCGGATTCGGCATTCCGGCGGTGACGACGGCGCAGATGGCCGACTGGGCGCAGGTGATGCGGCGACTCTGGCGCGGCGAGGTGATCATCGGCCACGACGGGCCGATCGGCCACTACCCGGTGCTGGCGCTGGACCCCGACTTCGACGAGGACATCCGGCTGGCGCTGGTCGCCTTCGGCCCACACACGCTGGCGCTGGGCGGCCGGCTGTTCGACGACGTCGTATTGCACACCTACTTCACCCCGGAGACCCTGGGGAGTTGTGTGAAGACCGTCAAGGACGCCGCCGAACGCGCCGGACGCGACCCGGATGCGGTGCGGGTCTGGTCGTGTTTCGCCACCGTCGGCGATCACCTGCCCGAGGAACTGCGGCTGAAGAAGACCGTAGCCCGGCTGGCCACCTATCTGCAGGGCTACGGCGATCTGCTGGTGGCGACCAACAACTGGGATCCCGCAGTGCTGCAACGATTCCGGGCGGATTCGGTGGTGACATCGATCCCCGGCGGCATCGACGCCAAAGCCACCCCCGCCCAGATCGAACACATCGCGACACTGATTCCCGAGGAGTGGTTGGCGCCGGCGGCCACCGGTCCGGCCGAGCGCTGCGCGCAACGCATTCGGGACGAATTCGGCTACGGCGCCGACGCGGTGATCATGCACGGCGCCACCCCCGACGAACTCGAGCCGGTGGTGGCCGCCTACCGCGGCCTCGCCGGCTGAGACCCAGTCAGTCCAGGCCGCCGCGGATGGTGTCGAACGCCTCGCCGAGAGCTGTTGGCAGCTCCAGGGATTCGTCTTCCAGCCAGCGCTCGTAGGCGCTCAGCGCAACTCCCAGCATCATCCAGGCCACCGTCTGCGGGCGTAGATCACCAGGTTGCGCGCCGGCGCGGCGCGCCACGAACTCCGCGATGACGCCACGCCAGCCCGCATACATCGTCATGGAATACGCCTGCAGCTCGTCTGTCTGCAGGATCACCCGCATCCGGCGGCGGTGCCGGGCCGTCTCACTCTCGTCGAAGGTGTTGAACGACAACAGTGCCTCGCGTAACGCGTCACCGATCGGGGCGTCGGGATCGATGCCGTCGAGCAGCTCGCCGAGCTGGCGCAGATGTGCGTCGAAATCACCCCACGGGATGGCGTTCTTCGAGGCGTAATAGCGGAACAGGGTGCGCCGGGCGATACCCGCGGCCTGGGCGACGTCGTCGACGCTGACGTCGCCGAACCCGCGGGTGGCGAACAGATCGATGGCCACATCCGAGATGTCGGTTCGGGTGGTCGAGCGGCGACGGCCGGCCCGGGGCTGTGATCCCGGCATGCCGCCCATATGAAGCCCTCTTCCGTTTCGGCACTCGATGCCATATTCTATCCGAGATTGTGACCGCCACGACACTCGATTGTCGAACCTGAACGTGAGAGAGGCCCCGTGATGGACGAGAACCAGCAGAACGAGACCAATGCCGAGATCGTGACCGAGAGCCTGGTCGAAGAGGTGTCCATCGACGGTATGTGCGGGGTCTACTGACCGTGTCCGCGGCCGTGCAGTCGGCGGCCGAAGTGTTCGACCCCGACCGTGGCTGGGAGCTGCACCCGCAGGTGGCGCTCCGCCCCGAGTCGTTTGGCGCGCTGCTCTACCACTTCGGTACCCGCAAGTTGTCGTTCTTGAAGAACCGAACCATCGTCGAGGTGGTGCGGTCACTGGCCGACCACTCCGATGTCCGATCCGCCTGCCGCGCAGCCGGAGTCGACGATGCCGACCAGGGTCCGTACCTGCATGCCCTCGGCGTGCTGGTCGAATCGAACATGCTGATCCCGAGGGAGGGTCAATGACTTCCGTAGCACCGGTACCCCGGCTGATCGAACAGTTTGAGCACGGCCTCGATGCACCCATCTGTCTGACCTGGGAGCTCACCTACGCCTGCAACCTGGCCTGCGTGCACTGCCTGTCCGCCTCGGGCCGGCGCGACCCGCGCGAGCTGTCCACGCGGCAGTGCAAGGACATCATCGATGAGCTGGAACGCATGCAGGTGTTCTACGTCAACATCGGCGGCGGGGAACCGACTGTCCGCGACGACTTTTGGGAGTTGGTGGACTACGCCACCGCCCACCACGTCGGGGTGAAGTTCTCCACCAACGGCCTGCGCATCACCCCGGAGGTGGCCACCAAGCTGGCCGCCAGCGACTACGTCGACGTCCAGATCTCCCTGGACGGTGCCACCGCCGAGGTCAACGACCCGATCCGCGGCAAAGGCTCGTACGACATGGCGATCCGGGCGCTGGAGAACCTGGCCGCCGCAGGCTTCAAAGACGCCAAGATCTCCGTCGTCGCCACCCGCCACAACATCAACCAGCTGGACGACTTCGCCGAGCTGGCAAAGCGATACGGCGCCACCTTGCGGATCACCCGGCTGCGGCCGTCGGGCCGGGGCGTGGACGTCTGGGACGAACTGCATCCCACCGCCGCACAGCAGAAGCAGCTGTACAACTGGCTGGTCGCCAAAGGCGAGGGCGTGCTGACCGGTGACTCGTTCTTCCACCTGGCGCCGCTAGGCGAATCCGGCGCGTTGGCCGGGCTGAATATGTGCGGGGCGGGGCGGGTGGTCTGCCTGATCGACCCGGTCGGCGACGTCTACGCCTGTCCGTTCGCTATCCACGAAGAGTTCTTGGCCGGAAACGTCTTGACCGACGGCGGCTTCGACAACGTGTGGAAGCACTCCGAACTCTTTCAGGAGCTGCGCGATCCGAAGGCCGGTGGCGCCTGCGCCAGCTGCCCGCTGTTCGACACCTGCCGCGGCGGCTGCATGGCGGCCAAGTTCTTCACCGGCCTGCCGATGGATGGGCCCGACCCGGAGTGCGTCCGCGGGTTCGGCGAGGAGGCGCTGGCCAACGAGCGCAGCAAGCCCCGTCCGAGCAGTGATCACTCGCGCGGAAAGCGCAGTAGCGGACCGCGATCCCTGACCGTGCTCCCGGCTCCTGTCTCGATCGTCCCCACCAAGCCACCCAAGCGGCTCTGCGATGAAAGTCCCATCTGACGCATGTCTCGTGATATCTGGTTCGAAACGGTCGCCATCGCCCAGGAACGGGCACGCAAGCGGCTGCCGAAGTCGTCGTACTCCGCGCTGATCTCCGCCAGTGAAAAGGGACTGACGGTCGGCGACAATGTCGCGGCGTTCAGTGAGTTGGGTTTTGCCCCGCACGTCGTGGGCGCGCCGGCGGACCGGCAACTGGCCACAACGGTTATGGGGCAAGAACTCTCGATGCCGGTGATGATCTCGCCGACGGGCGTGCAGGCCGTCGACCCGGACGGCGAGGTGGCGGTGGCACGAGCCGCAGCCGCCCGCGGCACCGCGATGGGGCTCTCGTCGTTCGCCAGCAAGCCGATGGAAGAGGTGATCGCCGCCAACCCCAAGACCTTCTTCCAGATTTACTGGCTGGGGGGACGCGACGCCATCGCCGAGCGGGCCGAACGCGCCCGGGAGGCCGGCGCGGTCGGCCTGATCGCGACCACTGACTGGAGCTTCTCGCACGGCCGGGACTGGGGCAGCCCCAAGATCCCGGAAAAGATGGATCTGAAAACCATGATCAAGATGATGCCGGAGGCCGTCGCCCGGCCCCGGTGGTTCCTGCAGTGGGCCAAGACGCTGCGCCCGCCGACGCTGCGGGTGCCCAACCAGGCCCGGCGCGGTGAGCCCGGACCGCCGTTCTTCGAAGCCTACGGACAGTGGATGGGCACCCCGCCGCCCACCTGGGAGGACATCGCGTGGCTGCGCGAGTTGTGGGGCGGTCCGTTCATGCTCAAGGGTGTGATGCGCGTCGATGACGCGAAACGTGCTGTGGACGCGGGTGTTTCGGCTATCTCGGTGTCCAACCACGGCGGCAACAACCTGGACGGAACGCCCGCGTCGATCCGCGCCCTGCCGGCTATCGCCGACGCGGTGGGCAACGAGATCGAGGTGCTGCTGGACGGCGGTATCCGGCGCGGCAGCGACGTCGTCAAGGCGGTGGCACTGGGAGCACGCGCGGTGATGATCGGGCGCGCCTACCTGTGGGGCCTGGCCGCGGCCGGCCAGCCGGGTGTGGAGAACGTCCTCGACATCCTGCGCGGCGGCATCGACTCGGCCCTGATGGGACTCGGGCGGGCCTCGGTGCACGATCTGTCGCCGGACGACCTCCTGATTCCGGACGGCTTCGCCCGTGCGCTCGGCGTACCGTCCCGGTAACCCACCTGACGTAAGCCTCGATCCTGATACGCCCGTGGCGCGCGGGACGGACGTTAAAGCCAGCGGGGCCCTGGAGAAAAATTTCGCCAGTCGGAATAGTCAATAGCTGGTGTACGACAGGTGAATTCGCTTACCATTCTCCGATGGCGGTTCGCGGCGAGCTGGGCGGTTCAACATCGAGCCAGCTCCAGGGCCAGTCGGTGACCCTGCTGGTGCCCGTCGGATCGACCGAACAGCATGGGCCGCACCTGCCGCTGGACACCGATACCCGCATCGCGCAGGCGGTCGCGAGGGCCGCAGCCGAGCGACTGGGCTCGGGTTGGTCGGTGGCCCCGGCGGTGGCCTACGGCGCCAGCGGCGAGCATCAGAGCTTCGCCGGAACCATCTCGATCGGCACCGAGGCGCTGACCCTGCTTCTGCTGGAGTACGGCCGCTCGGCCTGCGACTGGGCGCAGCGGGTGGCCTTCGTCAACGGCCACGGCGGCAACGTCGCGGCACTGGTCGAGGCGGTAGGGCGGCTGCGGTTCGAAGGACGCGACGTCGCCTGGCTGCCGTGTGTGGTCCCAGGCGCTGACGCGCATGCCGGGCACACCGAAACATCACTGCTGCTGTACCTTTCGCCCGATCAGGTGAGAGCAGGCCAGGCGGTGGCGGGTAACGGCGCGCCCCTGGCGGAACTGTTACCGGCGATGCGGAGTGGCGGTGTCGCGGCGGTCAGTGCGGTCGGGGTGCTGGGCGATCCGACCACCGCCAGCGCCACCGACGGGCGGCGACTGTTCGCCGATATGTCCGACACCGCCGTCCTGGCACTCGACGCCTGGGCTCCCGGGCCGAACGGCATGCTGTGACGACGACGCGACTGCCCGACGGATTCGCCGTGCAGGTGGACCGGCGGGTGCGGGTTCTGGGGCGCGGGTCGGCGCTGCTGGGTGGTTCACCCACCCGGCTGCTCCGACTGGCTCCGGCGGCCCAGTCGATGCTGTCCGATGGCCGCCTGGAGGTACGCGACGCGGTCAGTGCGCAGCTGGCCCGCACCCTGCTGGATGCCACCGTGGCGCACCCCCGCCCAGCCGGCGGGCCGTCGCACCTTGACGTCACCGTGGTTATTCCGGTGCGGGACAACATCACCGGCCTCAAGCGGCTGATCGCCGCATTGCGGGGCCTGCGGGTGATCGTGGTGGACGACGGCTCACAGGTCCCGGTCCGGGCCGACGAGCTGACTCCGGCGCACTGCTGCAACGTGCAGGTGCTGCGTCATTCTTCGAGCCGTGGGCCGGCGGCCGCGCGTAACACCGGGCTGGCGGCCTGCGGGACCGACTTCGTGGCATTCCTGGATTCCGACGTGCTGCCGCGGCGGGGGTGGTTGGAGGCGTTGCTGGGGCATTTCTGCGACCCCACCGTGGCACTGGTGGCACCGCGGATCGTCGGGATGAGCGATAGTGACCACCTGGTGGCCCGATACGAGGCCATCCGCTCCTCGCTGGACCTCGGGACATGTGAGGCGCCCGTGGTGCCGTACGGCAAGGTCGCCTACGTGCCGAGTGCGGCGATCATCTGCCGGCGCGCGGTGCTGAGCGAGCACGGCGGCTTCGACGAGGATCTGCGCTCCGGGGAGGACGTCGATCTGTGCTGGCGGTTGGTGGACGCCGGCAGCAGACTGCGCTACGAGCCGATCGCTCTGGTCGCCCATGATCACCGGGTGAGTCCCCGCGATTGGGTTGTGCGCAAAGCGTTTTACGGTGGTTCGGCGGCTCCGCTGGCGGCTAGGCACCCGGACAAGACCGCGCCGATGGTGATCTCGGGCTGGGCCCTGGCGGGCTGGGCGCTGATGGCCCTGGGCTCGGCGCTGGGCTACCTTTTTTCCGCGGCGATCGCGGCGCTGACCGGCCACCGGGTCGCGCGGACCATGCGCGGCCCGGGAACCGCGCCCGGCGATGTGCTGACCGTGACGCTGCGCGGCCTGGCGGCTGCCGGCCTGCAGATCGCCTCGGCGTTGTGCCGGCACTACTGGCCGATAGCGCTGCTGGCCGCGTGCCTGTCGCCGCGCTGCCGCCGGGTGGTGCTGTTGGCCGCGGTCTGCGACGGGGTGGTGGACTGGCTACGGCACGCACGCCTGGACGGCGACGAGGTACGACCGCTGGGCCTGCCGGCCTACCTGTTGCTCAAGCGGGTCGACGACCTGGCCTACGGGGCCGGCCTGTGGGGTGGCGTGCTGCGGGAAGGCAACCTGGCCGCACTCAAGCCGCAGATCCGCAGCTAGGCAGCCTTGGCTGGCCGAGAGGTGCACAGCGATGCGCTGGTGGTGGGCGCCGGAAGCGCGGGCTCCATTGTTGCCGAACAACTTTCATCTGACCTATCGCGCACGGTGACATTGCTGGAAGCCGGGGTGGGCCTGTCGGACCAGCGGCTGGCAGCGCAGTCGGCCAACGCCCTGGCCTTGCCCATCGGCGCGGGTAGCCGACTGGTGTGGCGCTACGAGTCCGAGCTGACGGGTCGATCGGGGCAGCGGGCGTCGCTGGTGCGCGGCGCCACCCTCGGCGGCTCCGGTGCGGTGAACGGGGGCTACTTCTGCCGCGCCCGGCCGGCCGATTTCGCCGCTGGGTTGTCGGGCTGGTCGTGGCCCGAGGTGCTGGAATCCTTCCGGGCCATCGAGACCGACCTGGACTTCGGCGGTCCCCAGCACGGCGACTCCGGTCCGATACCCGTGCGTCGGGCTCATCAGATGTGTTTCGGCACTGAACAATTCGTGAACGCGGCAGGTCGGGCCGGCTTCGACCGGATCGCCGACCTGAACGACTCGGCGGCGCCGCCCGGGGTGGGTGCGGTGCCGCTGAACGTCACGGCCGCCGGGGTGCGCAGCGGTCCGGGTGCGGCCTACCTGTTACCCGCACTGGATCGGGCGAACCTGACGGTGCGCACGCAGACCCGCGCGGTACGGGTGGAGATCGAGCGCGGTCGGGCGGTGGCGGTGCACGTGGTCGGCCCCGATGGCCCGAAGCGGTTGACCGCGGATCGAATCATCTTGTGCGCGGGGGCGATCGAGTCCGCGCACCTGCTGATGCTCTCCGGCGTCGGCGAGGCGGCGATGCTGTGCCGCGCAGGTGTCGAGGTGGTGGCGGCGCTGCCGGTCGGGAGGCGCTTCGCCGACCATCCGGAATGGCTGGTGGCGGCCGACTGGCCCGGGACGCCGGACCGTACCCCGCTGGAGGCGGTGTTGCATCACGAGGAGACCGAAATTCGGCCCTATACCACTGGATTCGCGACAATGACCGGTGGTGGAGGTCACGCGGACCCGCCGCAGATCGGCGTGGCGCTGATGGCGCCGCGGGCGCGAGGGCGCCTGACGCTGGTCTCCGCGGACCCGCGGGTGCCGCCGAGGATCGAACACCGCTATGACAGCGAGCCCGACGATCTGGCGGCACTGCGTCGCGGCGTGAGCCTGGTGCGGGACATGCTGGGCGTGAAAGGCGAGGCGGAGGGCCCACATTGGTCGACTTCCCAGCACCTGTGCGCCACCGCACCGATGGGCGCCGACGACGATGAGACCGCCGTGCTCGACACCCGTTGCCGGGTGCGCGGCGTCGACGGGTTGTGGGTGATCGACGGATCGGCGCTGCCGCGGGTTCCGAGCCGCGGGCCGCACGCGACAATCGCGATGCTGGCGCAGCGGGCGGTGGAGTTCGCTCGGGCCTGAAGCGCGCTCCTGAATCTCAAGCATTGCCGCGCGGGTGATTTCGCACTGTTCGGCGGCCGATTGCTGTGCAGGATGTCCTTGTTTATCGGACAAATCGAAGTAGATCATCGTCCCGACATGAATGAAGCGTGAGTGGCTGGTTCATCGCGCTCACCGGGGGAGTGGAGGAAGTTCGAAATGCTGGAACGTCTTGGCGTAAGCGCCGGATTCGGTGTCGGCGTCACCCTGATCATCGGCGCGGCCGCCGCGCCGGTTCCGCTGTCCGTGCGCGCCGCCGACCTGACCCTGTTGTCGTCGGCCGGGGTGTTGTCGGACAGCACCAACGCGATGTTCGTCGGCGGCACCTTCGAACCGACACCGTCGACAAGCTGGGTGCACACCGCCGAGACGCTGTATCTGGATCCGCTCGGCTTCGCGGGCCCGGCGGCCGGCGCCACCACCATCTGCGACATGAGCGGAACCTCGCCGTGCGACGCCCCGTTGCAGGTGCTCACGACACCCGAGCTCATCGAGGAGGGGCCGAGCACCCTGATCACCGAGACCGACATCATCAAGGCGGTGGAAGCCGAATACGACTCCGGCGGCATGAGTGCGGAGCACCCGCTGACGGTGTTCGCGTATTCGCAGAGTGCCATGGCCGCGTCCGCGGCAGAAAACGTGTTGGCGCAATACGGCATTCCCGAGGAAGACCTGCATTTCGTGTTCATCGGCAACCCGAGCGCCGCAGACGGGATAGCCCCGAACATCTTTGCGGATCTGGTCGAACTGTTCGGCGGCGGCGCATCCGGCACGTCGTTCACGGAAAGCCTGCTCAAACTCGTCAACGAGGACCAATTCTCCCCGGGGGGTCCGCTGGCCGGTGTGACACCAGATGATCTGTATCAGACGACGGTCTACACGATCCACACCGATGGAGTTGCGGACTGGCAAAAGGATTGGGACGCAGCCCTTGCTGCCGACCAGGGCAACGCGTGGAATGCGCTGGGAAGTGCGCTCTACCACTTCGTCACCACGCACCTGGAGTATCTGGGGCTGACATCGGCGGACGTGGCCGGCGGCGTTGCGGTGACCGATGGCCTGACCACGACCATCACCATGCCGGACGGATCGGATCCGGGGACGGTCATCAACGATTCGGCGGCGTGGATGGCCGCGTTCCCGAATGGCCTCGGCGACAGTGGACTGTGGTCAAGCCTGTCCGAATCGCTACAGGACCTGTTCAACCCTGCCTATGCGTGAGCCCCGATCCGGTGGACCAACTCGCCCAGTCCCGTCTGCGTGAGTTGGTCCACCTCGGCTTGCATAATGCTCAAGACACCGTGCGAATGGAGTCCACTGTGGATGCCGTTGAATGGGAACGCCCGTCGGAGGTGGTGCGCGAGCTGATCCGGCACTGCGCTCAGCTGACCCTCGACAGCACCGAATGGTGGCTGGAAGGCATTCAGCAGGGAGCCCTGGCGTCGAAATACACCCGGCGAGTCGCCGACGATCCGGTGATCGCGGAGACCATCCGCAGAAGTACTCGGGAAAGCTGTCTGCGCTGGCTCGCCGGAAACATCAGTCATCCCGGCGAGCCGGTGGCAGCGGACGTGACGACGGCGGAGTTCATCGCGGTCCGCAACATGGTCTCGCGAGGCCTGGACGAGTTGGCGTTGATGGACTCCTATCGCCTCGCACAGAACGCGGCATTGCGGTATTGGATGCCGGTGGCGTTCCAGGTGACGTCGGACCCGGGCCGGCTGCGCGATGTGCTCGATGTGGGCCAGCGGTCGATCGCCTCGTTCATCGAATCGGTGGTTGTGCAACTGTGCGAGATGATTCGGGATGAGCGGGGGCAGCTTCGGCGAGGAACAGACCCCGCGGTCCTCGACATCGTGACACAGATTCTCGACGGGGAGCCGCCGCCGGCGAACGCCGAGGAGCGGCTCGGTTACCCGCTCAACCAACACCACACCGCGGCCGTGCTCTGGAGTGAGCGCTGCGACGGCCACCAAGTGCAAGGTGCCGATCTGGATCGCGTCGCGCGGGCGTTGACCGACACCTCCGCGGTGCGCCGGCCGCTGGTGATGCGGGCCGACACCGCCACCAGGTGGGTGTGGTTGCCCGGCCGTGATAGCCCGGAATTGGCCGGTGCTGCAGCGGTGTTGGGCGAGGTCTCCGGAATCCGGCTTGCGGTGGGCCCGACATCGGCCGGTGTCGCCGGTTTCCAGCACAGTCATCTCGATGCGCTGGCCGCGCAGCGCCTGGTGGCCCGGTCCGGCACATCGCGCCAACTTGTCCGGTTCACCGATATCGAGGTGGTCGCGCTGCTGGCCGCCGACCCGGAACGGACGGACCGATTCATCACACGGACGCTGGGTGGCTTCGCGTCGGCGGATGAGGAACTGCGCCATACCGTACGGACCTTCATCCAGGAGCGTTACAGCGCCTCACGGACGTCCGCACGGCTGTTCATCCATCGAAACACGTTGCTGCGCAGGCTTGCCCAGGCTGACGAACTGCTTCCGCGGCCACTAGACGACAGCCACATGAGCGTTGCGGTGGCATTGGAGGTCCTGGACTGGGGGCGCCGAGAGCCCGGTCCGGACTGGTCGGCTACCCCCGCAGCCGGTAGCGGATCGGTAGGTGCTTGATACCGCCGACGAATGTGGTGCAGACCAGTTGCGGAGCACCGGTGAGTTCGACCTCGTCGAGCCGGGGCAGCAGGGCGGAGAAGAAACTGCTGATCTCCATGCGGGCCAGTGCGGAGGCCACGCAGAAGTGCACGCCGTGGCCGAACGACAGGTGCTTGTTCGGGTTGCGTCCCACGTCGAAGGTGAACGGCTCGTCGAATACGTCTTCGTCGTGATTGGCCGAAACATAGGACAGGTAAACCGATTCCCCCTTGGCGATCGGCACCCCGCGTACTTCGGTGTCGGCGGTGGCGGTGCGCATGAACTCCTTGACCGGGGTCACCCAGCGGATGATCTCCTCGACTGCGGTCGGCATCAGGGCGGGGTCGGCGCGCAACCGCTCGCGCTGGTCGGGGTGTTCGATGAGCGCGCGCATCCCACCGCTGATCGCCGCGCTGGTGGTGTCGTGGCCGGCGGTGGCGATGATGACGTAATAGGAGGAGGTATCGAGGTCCGACAGCGGTGCTCCGTCGATGGTCGCGTTGGCGATGGTCGAGGCCAGATCCTCGGTCGGCTGAGCGCGCCGGGACGCGGTCAGCTCGGAGAAATAGGCGAAGAAGTCCAGCAGCACCGGCAGTTGCTCCTCGGGAGTGAAGCCGCGCCGGTACTCCTCGTCGTCGCCGCCGAACAGTTCCTGGGTGAGCTTGAGCATCCGGGGGAAGTCGGACTCCGGTAGGCCCAGCAGCGACATGATCACGAACAGCGGGTAGTTGACCGCGATCTCCTGGGCGAAGTCGCACTCCGGTCCGAGCTGCGCCATCTTGTCGACGTAACGGGTGGCGAGTTCGTCGACGCGGGTCTTCATCGCCCGCATCGCCTTGGGGCGGAACCAATCCGAGACGATGGTGCGCATCTTGTGGTGATGCGGGTCGTCCATGTGGATCAGGGTGCGCAGTCCGATCCCGGACTCCATCAGCGAGTTCTGCAGATCGTCGGCCTCGGCGGTGGCCAGCACCGGCCGCGGTTCGTTGACCCACAGCACGTTGTCGCCCTCGATCGCCATGATGTCGGCGTGCCGGGTGATCGCCCAGAACGGCCGGTAGGGCCGGCGATCCACCAGCGACACCGGAGCGTGGGCCCGCAGGTGGGTCAGGGCCGCGTGCAGACGCGGTTCGTCGGTGTACGCGGTCGGGTCGGTGAACACCCGGGCGGCCTCATCGATGATCGGTGCACTCAACCTGGACTCCTCGCCCCGTGGATTTCTTGACAGGTGTCAGCTTGGGCTCCAGTGTCGCGGTTGCGGCGGCGAATTGTTGGTTTTCGGCCCGATTAAGCTCATCGGTCATGTCGATCGGATCGTGGCGCCGCGCGGGCCTGCGGGCCGGCGCCTCGGTGCTGGCCCTGGTGCTGGCCGCCGGGTGCGCCGAGTCCGACGGCGCACAGTCGCAACCCGGCGTCCCCGGCCGCGCGGTCGCGCTCAACGCCGACGTGGTGCGGACCGGCACCGGGTTGGTGCGCGGCGTCGTCGGGCCGGATCACCGGCTCTTCCAGGGGATTCCCTACGCGGCGCCGCCGGTTGGGCCGTTGCGCTGGCAGCCGCCGGGGCCCATGTCGGCTTGGCCGGGCGTGCGTGACGCGGCCAGGCCCGGACCGTGGTGCATACAGCCGGACACCGCCGAGGTGGACCCGATCAGCGAGGACTGCCTGACGCTCAACGTCTGGACGCCGACCGGATCATCGGCGCAGCCGCTGCCGGTCATGGTGTGGATCCACGGGGGTAGTTTCATGCGCGGAGCCGGCGACATCTACGGCGCACAACGCCTGGTGGACCGCGGCCGCGTCGTGGTGGTCACGATCAATTACCGGCTGGGCGCCTTGGGTTTTCTGGCCGACCCCGCACTCGGTGAGGTCGGCAACTACGGTCTGGCCGATCAACAGGCGGCGTTGCGCTGGGTGCGCGACAACATCGGCGAGTTCGGTGGCGACCCCGCTAAGGTCACCATCGCCGGTGAATCCGCCGGTGGCATGTCGGTCTGCGATCACCTGGCTGCGCCGGACTCGGCCGGACTGTTCCGGGCCGCGATCATCCAGAGCGGGCCGTGCGCGGAGCAGGTCGAGGTGCCCGAGGCCCGTCGAATCAGCCGCGAGTACACCGAATCGCTTGGGTGCGCCGATCCGGCGGGCAGGGGCATCGCCGAGTGCCTGCGGGCGCTGCCGGCCGACCGGTTTGCCAAGCCGCTGTGGTACGCCCGGTTCGGCACCGACCGGCTCAGCGGCCCGGTGATAGGAACCCCTTCGCTGCCAACCGATCCGATGCGCGTGTTCGCCGACGGTACCGCTGCGAGGGTGCCGGTGTTGGTGGGCATCAACCGCGAAGAGTTCACCCTGTTCGTCGCGCTGCGCTATCTGCGGGAAGGGCGTGAGATCACCGCGGCGGAATACTCCGACGAGCTGGGCGACCGCTTCGGGCCGTCCGACAGCGCCGCGGTCGCCGAGCACTATCCGCCTGCCCGATTCGGCGGCAGCACCTCGCTGGCGTACGCGGCCGTGGCGACCGACGAGATCTTCGCGTGCGTGGCCGACCGGATAACCGACGGATTGACCGGCGGCGCACCGGTGTACGGCTACCAGTTCGACGACCCGCACGCCCCGGCACCGGAGATCTACGACCAGGTGCCGTTCAAGATCGGCTCCACCCATTCGCTGGAGATGCGCTATCTGTTCGACGTCGGTGGTGCGCCGCCGCTCAACCCCGACCAGCGCCGGCTGTCCGACCAGATGATCGAGTACTGGACCGGATTCGTCGGCACCGGTGCACCGGTCGGGGTGGGCCAGCCCGAATGGCCCGAGATCGGGACCGGGGGATGGATGGCGCTGCGGACCGACGGGAACAAGATGGTCACCGACTTCGCCACCCAGCATCAGTGCGCGTTCTGGGCGGGTATCCGGTAATTCAGGCCGGCGTGACCCAGGTCGTGATGTCGGCGTGCACCACCTCGGCGCCGGACTTGTCGGTGACGCTGACCGACACCACCACATCGGTGCCCTCGCTGATCGACGCGAAGTCCGGCGCCTCCAGTCGCGCGGTGGCCCGCAACGACGTCGTCGCCTTGGCCAGGTAGGCCACGTTCATCGACTTGGGGATCCAGCGGTGGCTGGTCGGCACGGTGGCCTCCATCAGCATCCCCATCGCCGCCTCGGCGGCATTGCAGGACGCGATCGCGTGCACGGTGTGCAGGTGGTTGTAGACGAACGGCCATTTGGGCACCAACACTTCGGCCAGCCCGGGCTCCATCCGGACCACGTGCGGCAACACCGAGGCGAAGTAGGGCACCCGGGCCATCGCCGCGGCGGAGAACAGCCGGGTGCCGCCGGGCAGGCCGGCGAGGCGTTTCCAGGCTTGATAGGTGCTGCTTGAGGTCATCCCGCCACCTTACTCAAAAGTAAGATGATGTTTCTGCCTGGTTACACCGGCGTCTCCCAGTCGTCCGGGCCGAGATTTGGCCGCTGACCCGATCTGGGGCATACTGTTCAGGTTCGCCTGCGCCGGGGTTGCCCCTGGCCGGGCATACGACCAGCGCCCACCCGGGCGCGTCCGGTCCCACTCTCGCAGCGCGGAGCTTTTCACCGTGCACCGAGGCCGCTACGGGCGACACGCCCGACCGCGGGGACCGGTGGACCAGGACAGGTAAACAGCGGCGGCAAGCATCCGAATGCCCCGGCCCGATTGGGCCGAGGATCGGCTAGGGCGGGTCCGGAGACGGGCCCCAGGTACGAGTGAGGTAGTAGAAGCGTGGCGGGACAAAAAATCCGCATCAGGCTCAAGGCCTACGACCATGAGGCGATCGACGCCTCGGCGCGCAAGATCGTCGAGACCGTCACCCGGACCGGTGCCAGCGTGGTGGGCCCGGTGCCGCTGCCGACCGAGAAGAACATTTACTGCGTCATCCGGTCTCCGCACAAGTACAAGGACTCGCGGGAGCACTTCGAGATGCGCACCCACAAGCGCCTGATCGACATCCTCGATCCCACGCCGAAGACCGTTGACGCTCTGATGCGCATCGATCTGCCGGCCAGCGTCGACGTAAACATCCAGTAGGAGCACCGAAAAACCATGGCACGCAAAGGTATTTTGGGTACCAAACTGGGCATGACGCAGGTGTTCGACGAGAACAACAAGGTCGTGCCGGTCACGGTCGTCAAGGCCGGGCCCAACGTGGTCACCCGCATCCGCACCCCCGAACGCGACGGCTACAGCGCCGTGCAGCTCGCCTACGGCGAGATCAGCCCCCGCAAGGTGAACAAGCCGGTCACCGGTCAGTACGCCGCCGCGGGTGTCAATCCCCGTCGTCACCTCGTCGAGTTGCGTCTTGCCGACGAAACAGCGGCCGCGACTTACGAAGTCGGCCAGGAGCTGACCGCCGAGATCTTCGCCGACGGCGCGTTCGTCGACGTCACCGGCACCTCCAAGGGCAAGGGCTTCGCCGGCACCATGAAGCGGCACGGCTTCCGCGGTCAGGGAGCCGGTCACGGCGCCCAGGCGGTGCACCGCCGGCCCGGCTCGATCGGTGGCTGCTCCACCCCGGGCCGCGTCTTCAAGGGCACCCGGATGTCTGGCCGGATGGGTAACGACCGCGTCACCACCCAGAACCTGGTGGTGCACAAGGTGGACGCCGAGAACGGTGTGCTGTTGATCAAGGGCGCCATTCCGGGACGCAACGGTGGGCTGGTTCTGGTCCGCAGCGCGATCAAAAAGGGTGAGAAGTAATGGCTGCCATCAAGATTGACGTCAAGGCCCCGGACGGCAAGAAGAGCGGCTCGATCGAGCTGCCCGACGAGCTGTTCGATGCTCCGGCCAACATCGCGCTGATGCACCAGGTGGTCATCGCGCAGCTGGCCGCGGCTCGTCAGGGCACCCACTCGACCAAGACCCGTGGTGAGGTCAGCGGTGGTGGCCGTAAGCCCTACCGCCAGAAGGGAACCGGACGCGCCCGTCAGGGTTCGACCCGCGCCCCGCAGTTCACCGGTGGTGGTGTGGTGCACGGCCCGAAGCCGCGCGACTACAGCCAGCGCACCCCGAAGAAGATGATCGCCGCCGCCCTGCGCGGTGCGCTGTCGGACCGGGCGCGCAACGGCCGCATCCACGCGGTCACCGAACTGGTGAGCGGACAGACCCCGTCGACCAAGAGCGCCAAGGCGTTCCTGGGCACGATCACCGACCGCAAGCAGGTGCTGGTGGTCATCGGCCGGGCCGACGAGACCGGCGCCAAGAGCGTGCGCAACCTCCCGGGCGTGCACATCCTGTCGCCGGACCAGCTCAACACCCACGATGTGCTGCGTGCCGACGACGTGATCTTCAGCGTTGAGGCGTTGAACGCGTACATCGAGTCGCACACCAAGCAGGAGGTCTCGGCCTGATGGCGACCATCACCGATCCCCGCGACATCATCCTCGCGCCGGTCATCTCTGAGAAGTCCTACGGGTTGATCGAGGACAACGTGTACACGTTCATCGTGCGCCCGGACTCGAACAAGACGCAGATCAAGATCGCCATCGAGAAGATCTTCTCCGTCAAGGTCAGCTCGGTGAACACCGCCAACCGGCCGGGCAAGCGCAAGCGCGCCCGGGCCGGCTACGGCAAGCGCAAGGACACCAAGCGCGCCATCGTGACCCTGGCGCCCGGCAGCAAGCCGATCGACCTGTTCGCCGCACCGGCCTGACCGGAGTGAGAGAGAGATCTAACTGACATGGGAATCCGCAAGTACAAGCCGACGACCCCGGGTCGTCGCGGTGCCAGCGTCTCCGATTTCGCTGAGCTCACCCGCTCCCACCCGGAGAAGTCGCTGGTTCGTCCGCTGCACGGCCGCGGTGGTCGTAACGCACACGGCCGCATCACCACCCGGCACAAGGGCGGTGGCCACAAGCGCGCCTACCGGGTGATCGACTTCCGTCGCCACGACAAGGACGGCGTCAACGCGAAGGTCGCGCACATCGAGTACGACCCGAACCGCACCGCCCGCATCGCGCTGCTTCACTACCTGGACGGCGAGAAGCGCTACATCATCGCCCCGCAGGGTCTGTCGCAGGGTGACGTGGTGGAGTCGGGCGCCAACGCCGACATCAAGCCCGGCAACAACCTGCCGCTGCGCAACATCCCGGCCGGCACCCTGGTGCACGCCGTGGAGCTGCGCCCCGGCGGCGGCGCCAAGATGGCCCGCTCGGCCGGGTCCAGCATCCAGCTGCTGGGCAAGGAAGGCGCCTACGCCTCGCTGCGTATGCCCTCCGGCGAGATCCGCCGAGTCGACGTGCGTTGCCGCGCCACCGTCGGTGAGGTGGGCAACGCCGAGCAGGCCAACATCAACTGGGGTAAAGCTGGCCGGATGCGGTGGAAGGGCAAGCGCCCGACCGTCCGTGGTGTGGTGATGAACCCGGTGGACCACCCGCATGGTGGTGGTGAGGGCAAGACCTCCGGCGGCCGGCACCCGGTCAGCCCGTGGGGTAAGCCGGAGGGTCGCACCCGCCGGCCGAACAAGCCCAGCGACAAGCTCATCGTCCGACGCCGGCGCACCGGCAAGAAGCGCTAGGAATCGGAGGGAAAGCGATGCCACGCAGCCTCAAGAAGGGTCCGTTCGTCGACGACCATCTGCTCAAGAAGGTCGACGTCCAGAACGAGAAGAACACCAAGCAGGTCATCAAGACCTGGTCGCGACGGTCGACGATCATCCCGGACTTCATCGGGCACACGTTCGCCGTTCACGACGGCCGCAAGCACGTCCCGGTATTCGTCACCGAGTCGATGGTCGGGCACAAGCTCGGCGAATTCGCCCCGACGCGCACCTTCAAGGGACACATCAAAGACGACCGGAAGGCTAAGCGCCGGTGAGTGCCACCACTGAATTTCCGTCAGCTGTCGCCAAGGCCCGCCATGTGGGTATCTCGGCCAGCAAAGCCCGCCGGGTGATCAACCTGGTCCGCGGCAAGTCGGTGTCCGAGGCTTTGGACATCCTGCGCTGGGCGCCGCAACAGGCCAGCGAGCCGGTGGCCAAGGTGATCGCCAGCGCGGCCGCCAACGCCCAGAACAACGACGGCCTGGACCCGGCCACTCTCGTAGTGGCCACCGTGTTCGCCGACGAGGGACCCACCGCCAAGCGGATCAAGCCGCGCGCCCAGGGGCGTGCGTACCGGATCCGTCGGCGCACCAGCCACATCACCGTGGTGGTGGAGAGCCGCCCGGTGAAGGGTGGCTCGGCGCAGTCCGCCAGCGCCGCTCGGGCGCGTCGTGCCCAGGGCAGCAAGGCCGCCTCCGGCAAGGGGACCGCGGCGCCGGCCAAGAAGGCATCCGCCAAGAAGGCTGCGGCGCCGAAGGCCGCCGAGAAGACTAAAGCCAAGAAGGCGCCTGAGACGTCCGACGCGAAGGAGGGCTCAGAGTAATGGGCCAGAAGATCAACCCGCACGGCTTCCGACTCGGGATCACCACCGACTGGAAGTCGCACTGGTACGCCGACAAGCAGTACGCGGAGTACGTCAAGGAAGACGTGGCGATCCGCCGGCTGCTCTCCACTGGTCTGGAGCGCGCCGGTATCGCCGACGTGACCATCGAGCGCACCCGTGACCGCGTTCGCGTCGACATCCACACCGCCCGGCCGGGCATCGTCATCGGCCGTCGCGGCACCGAGGCCGACCGGATTCGCGCGGACCTGGAGAAGCTGACCGGCAAGCAGGTCCAGCTGAACATCCTCGAGGTCAAGCAGCCTGAGGCCGTGGCCCAGCTCGTCGCACAGGGTGTGGCCGAGCAGCTGAGCAACCGTGTGGCGTTCCGCCGCGCGATGCGCAAGGCGATCCAGTCGGCGATGCGTCAGCCGAACGTCAAGGGCATCCGGGTGCAGTGCTCGGGTCGTCTGGGCGGCGCCGAGATGAGCCGGTCGGAGTTCTACCGCGAAGGCCGGGTGCCGCTGCACACGCTGCGCGCGGACATCGACTACGGGCTGTACGAGGCCAAGACCACCTTCGGCCGGATCGGCGTGAAGGTCTGGATCTACAAGGGTGACGTGGTCGGTGGCAAGCGTGAGCTGGCCGCCGCCGCACCGTCCGGCGCCGACCGTCCCCGCCGGGAGCGGCCGACGGGCACCCGCCCGCGTCGCAGCGGTTCGGCGGGCACCACCGCGACCAGCACCGACGCCGGCCGCGCCGCGGCTGAAGGCACCGAGGCCGTTGAGGCTGTGGAGCCGATCGCCGAAGCCGCTGCGGCAGCCCCGGAGTCGGGCACCGAAACGCAGAGCACGGAGAGCTAAGTCATGTTGATTCCCCGTAAGGTCAAGCACCGCAAGCAGCATCACCCGAAACAGCGAGGTATCGCCAGCGGCGGCACCGCGGTGACGTTCGGTGAGTACGGCATCCAGGCACTGGAGCACGCCTACGTCACCAACCGGCAGATCGAGTCCGCTCGTATCGCCATCAACCGGCACATCAAGCGTGGCGGCAAGGTGTGGATCAACATCTTCCCGGACCGCCCGCTGACCAAGAAGCCCGCCGAGACCCGCATGGGTTCCGGTAAGGGTTCGCCGGAGTGGTGGGTCGCCAACGTCAAGCCGGGCCGGGTGCTGTTCGAGCTGAGCTACCCCAATGAGGCCATCGCCCGCGCCGCACTGACCCGGGCGATCCACAAGCTGCCGATCAAGGCGCGCATCGTCACCCGAGAGGAGCAGTTCTGATGGCAGTGGGAGTTACCGCCGGCGAACTGCGCGAGCTGAACGCCGACGAGCTCGTGGAGCGGCTGCGCGAGTCCAAGGAAGAGCTTTTCAACCTGCGTTTCCAGATGGCGACCGGGCAGCTCAGCAACAACCGTCGGCTCCGTACGGTGCGCCACCAGATCGCGCGCATCTACACCGTATTGCGCGAACGGGAACTGGGCCTGGCGTCCGGTCCCGATGGTTCTGAAGGCGAGGCATCGTAATGGCAGAGACGGCACAGGCCAAGGGCCCCAAGCACACTCCCCGCACGGAGAAGCCGCGGGGCCGCCGTAAGACGCAGATCGGCTACGTGGTCAGCGACAAGATGGAGAAGACCATCGTCGTCGAGCTCGAAGACCGTATGAAGCACCCGTTGTACGGCAAGATCATCCGGACCACCAAGAAGGTCAAGGCGCACGACGAGAACAACACCGCCGGTATCGGCGACCGCGTCTCGTTGATGGAGACCCGCCCGCTCTCGGCGACGAAGCGCTGGCGCCTGGTGGAGATCCTGGAGAAGGCCAAGTAGTTTTTTGACGGTAGAGCCCCGCTTCGGCGGGGCTTTGTCGTTTCGCGGGTCAGGCCGGTACTTCGATCCGTGCCAACGGTTCTCGGGCCGCTGGACCGAGTGGCACCGCCAGCGCCTCGTCACGCTCCAGGGTCCGGGCGGGAACTGCGAGGATGCGGCGCGTCGGAGTCGGCAGGCTGCTGCGCAGGGCGGCCAACTGACGACCGTTGAAGCGGTTCAGCCCCGCCCAGGCCTTACGTCGCAGCCGGCCAGTGCTGTGGTAGCGCGCCAGCACCGACACCTCGGTTCGACCTCTTTGCGCCGCCAGCCGGACGGTGACCGCGGTGGCGTCGACGTCGGGTTCCCACAGCTGCTCCAGATTGGCCGAGTCGATGTCGCGCGGCGACACCCAGAAGGTGGTCGCAAAGTGCTTGGGTCCCTCGGGTTGTCGCTGCTTGAGCCGGCGCCGCCGCCGGCGGATCCGGGCGGGTTGCAGGCCGGCCAACACGGCCGCGTCGACCTGGTCGAACTCGGCCGCCTCCAGCACACGAGTGTCGATGTGGCACTCCTGCAAGTCGTGGGCCAGTCGCTCGGTGGCCGCGGCCAGGGTGGCGGCCACCGAGTCGCGGACGGCGACCGCGTCGGTGTTGTGCATGGGATCCATCCGCAGGATCAGCCAGGTGTTGCCGGTCGCCAGGACATCGATTTCACCGGTGTGCACCGACACCACGTCGATACTGTCCAACCGAACGTCGAACTGGCGCAGGTGCTCGGCGATCAGGCCGGCCGGCAGCGACGTCACCGGTTCAGGTCCCCGACGATGCTGCGAGGGCGGTGTTGGCGCGGCGGCGATCACGGTGACCAGACGGCCCCGGTACGCCCGGACGCCGACGACGTCGCGGCTGTAGCGGCGGCGGTGATCGAATGCCGCGGTGCGGCCCTGGGTCAACAGAGTCGCCGGGTCAGCGAATCGATCGGCCAGCCGTGCGGCCGCCACCGTCGTCAGCGGCACCCGCCGATGCGTGATCAGCGCGGCCAGCGAAACCAGAGCGGCGAGACCGACCCCGGGCCACCACGCTCGGGCGGCAGACCCGAGTTGATCAGGCCAGTGCCGGGCGATCGCCAGGATCCCCAGGTCGATGAGGAATACCGTGGTGACCCGCATCCAGGACAGATTCAACCCAAACGTGTGCTGCGCTCTCATGTGTTCCCCCCGAGGTGTCGCGTGCTGGGGTAACCAACCGGGGCGCGAGCCAAACATACCCTGCTCGAAGGGGCCCGAGCCGGTAGTCTCTGAGCGGGCTGGGGGCTGGCAGCGGAGTAGGCGATGACGAAGATCAACGGCTTCAACGGCAGGATCGAACTGGACATCCGGGACTCCGAACCGGACTGGGGTCCGTTCGCCGCGCCGAGTGCCCCCGATGGCGCGCCCAACGTGCTCTACCTGGTGTGGGACGACACCGGGATCGCCACCTGGGACTGCTTCGGTGGGCTGGTCGAGATGCCGGCCATGAGCCGGATCGCGCAGCGCGGCATCCGACTGTCGCAATTCCACACCACCGCACTGTGTTCCCCGACCCGGGCGGCACTGCTCACCGGCCGCAACGCCACCAGCGTCGGTATGGCCACCATCGAAGAGTTCACCGACGGCTTCCCGAACTGCAGCGGACGCATACCGTTCGAGACCGCACTGCTGTCGGAGGTCCTGGGCGAAGCGGGCTGGAGCACGTTCTGCGTCGGCAAGTGGCACCTGACGCCGCTGGAGGAGTCCAACGTGGCCGCCACCCGGCGACATTGGCCCACCCAGCGGGGGTTCGATCGCTTCTACGGGTTCATGGGCGGCGAGACGAATCAGTGGTATCCGGATCTGGTCTACGACAACCACCCGGTAGAGCCGCCGGCAACACCCGAGGACGGCTACCACCTGTCCAAGGACATCGCCGAGAAGACAATCGAATTCATTCGCGACGCGCAGACCATCGCGCCCGACAAGCCCTGGTTCGGCTACGTGTGCCCGGGCGCCGGCCATGCCCCGCACCATGTGTTCACCGAATGGGCGGACCGCTACGCCGGCCGCTTCGACATGGGCTACGAGAAGTATCGAGAGATCGTGCTGACCAACCAGAAGGAACTGGGTCTGGTTCCGCCGGACACCGAACTCTCCGAGATCAACCCCTATGCCGACGTCACCAGCGCCGACGGGCAGCCCTGGCCGATGCTGGACACGGTGCGGCCCTGGGAGAGCCTGGACGACACCGAGAAGCGGCTGTTCGCCCGGATGGCCGAGGTGTTCGCCGGCTTCCAGAGCTACACCGACGCCCAGATCGGCCGGATCCTGGACTACCTGGAGGAGTCGGGCCAACTCGACAACACCATCGTGGTCGTGATCTCCGACAACGGGGCCAGCGGTGAGGGCGGGCCCAACGGCTCGCCGAATGAGAACAAGTTCTTCAACGGCTACATCGACACCGTCTCCGAGGCGATGAAGCTCTTCGATCAGCTGGGCAGCCCGGAGACCTACAACCACTACCCGATCGGGTGGGCGATGGCGTTCAACACGCCCTACAAGCTCTACAAACGCTACGCCTCCCACGAGGGAGGTATCGCCGACCCGGCGATCGTCAGCTGGCCCAACGGAATCGCCGCCCGCGGTGAGGTGCGCGATGCCTACGTCAACGTGTGTGACGTGACCCCGACGGTGTATGACCTGCTGGGTATCACCCCGCCCGAGACGGTGCGCGGCATCGCCCAACGTCCGCTGGAAGGTGTCAGTTTCAAAGCCGCACTTGATGATCCGACCGTCGACACCGGCAAGCACACCCAGTTCTATTCCATGCTGGGA
Organism: Mycobacterium zoologicum; assembly: GCF_020181635.2. Classification (NCBI taxonomy): domain Bacteria; kingdom Bacillati; phylum Actinomycetota; class Actinomycetes; order Mycobacteriales; family Mycobacteriaceae; genus Mycobacterium; species Mycobacterium zoologicum. Next base: position 99,655 of record NZ_JAYJJS010000008.1, read on the forward strand.
ACCCGCGGGATCTGGCATCGCGGCTGGTTCGCCAACACCGTGCACGCGGCGACCCCGTCCGGCTGGAGTCACTTCGACGCCGACCACTGGGAGCTCTACCACATCGCCGAGGACCGCAGTCAGTGCCGAGACCTGGCCGCCGAACATCCCGAGAAGCTGGGAGAACTTCAGCGACTTTGGTTTTCCGAAGCCGAGAAATACAACGGGCTGCCGCTGGCCGACCTCAACATCTTTGAGATGACCGGCCGGACGCGGCCGTATCTGTCCGGCGACCGCACCGGCTACACCTATTACCCGCACACCGCCGAGGTGCCGCTCGGGGCCTGCGTGGAGTTGCGCGGCCGGTCCTTCACGGTGCTGGCGCGGGTCGACGTGTCCGACGCGGCGGCCGAAGGCGTGCTGTTCAAGCAGGGCGCCCGGCACGGCGGCCATGTCCTCTTCGCCCAGGACGGCCGGCTGCACTACGTCTACAACTTCCTCGGTGAGCGTGAACAGTGGATGTCGTCGCCCGATCCGATCCCGTTGGGGCAGCACACGTTCGGTGTTCGGTTCGAGCGCACCGGCACTGTCGAGGGAAGCCACACGCCGGTGGGGGAGGGCTCGCTCTACATCGATGACACCGTGGTCGCCACGCTTGCGGACATGATCGTCCAGCCGGGGGCGTTCGCGCTGGCTGGTGGTGGAGTGAGCGTCGGGCGCAACACCGGCCAGGCGGTGTCGTCGGCGTACCGGGCGCCGTTCGCGTTCACCGGGGGGACCATTGCCGATGTCGCCGTCGACGTCAGCGGTGAGCCGTACCTGGACGTGAAACGTAGTCTGGCTGCAGCGTTTTCGCGGGACTGAAGCGTGCTGACCGAACTCGTCGAGATCCCCGGTGGGGTATTTCGGATGGGCTCGACGAGTTTCTATCCGGAGGAGGCCCCGATCCACACCGTGGCGGTGGCGGCCTTCGGGATCGAACGACACCCGGTGACCAATGACCAGTACGCCGAGTTCGTCGCTGCCACCGGGTATGTGACCGTTGCCGAACAGGAGGCCAAGCTGTACCGCGCCGAACCGGGCGCGCTGGTCTTCGCCCCGACCACCGGGCCGGTCGACCTGACCGACTGGCGACAGTGGTGGCGGTGGGTGCCCGGGGCGAACTGGCGGAATCCGCTGGGGCCCGATAGTGACCTGACCGCCAAGGGCGATCACCCGGTGGTCCAGGTGGCCTACCCGGATGCCGCGGCCTACGCCCGCTGGGCCGGGCGGCGGCTGCCGAGCGAAGCCGAATGGGAGTACGCCGCGCGCGGCGGTGCCGCGAGCACCTACGCGTGGGGGGACGAGGAGAAGCCGGGGGGAGTGGTGATGGCCAACACCTGGCAGGGTGCGTTTCCGCATCGCAACGACGGCGCCCGGGGCTGGGCCGGGACGTCGCCGGTGGGGACGTTCCCGCCGAACGGCTGGGGGCTGGCCGACATGATCGGCAACGTCTGGGAGTGGACCGCCACCGAGTTCAGCGGCCATCACCGACTCGACACGCCGGCGAAGTCCTGCTGCGCGCCGACCGGCCCCGCCGACCCGAGCGTGAGTCAGGCCCTCAAGGGCGGGTCCCACCTGTGCGCGCCGGAGTACTGCCACCGTTACCGGCCGGCGGCGCGGTCCCCGCAGTCGCAGGACACCGCCACCAGCCACATCGGGTTCCGCTGCGCGGCGGGATAGCCCACCCACCACCCCCGCGAGCCCACCCCCACCCCCGCGAGAGCCCACCCCCACCCCCGCGACCGTGCACAAAGGTCCGGCAAAAGCCAGGTCGAGGTGGACGTTTCTGCACGCTCGGCGAGGGGGGAGCCTGGAATAGGCAGCGATTTGGTCCTGGGCGGCACGTCGCCTAAGCTCTAGGGGTTGCCGTGAGCAGACCTCGGCCAGTGCGAGCTGGCCCTGCGTGCTCATCGGCTCCGTAAGAACTGCAAGACCACGCACGTCCGGGGAGACTCCGGCTGGTACCGCCATGCCGCGCGTCGACCCGATTTATTGAGGAGATCTGGTGATTCAGCAGGAATCGCGGTTGAAGGTCGCCGATAACACCGGCGCCAAGGAGATCTTGTGCATCCGGGTGCTCGGCGGCTCGTCGCGTCGCTATGCCGGCATCGGTGATGTCATCGTCGCGACCGTCAAGGACGCCATCCCGGGCGGCAACGTCAAGCGGGGTGATGTCGTCAAGGCCGTTGTGGTGCGCACCGTCAAGGAGCGTCGCCGCGCCGACGGCAGCTACATCAAGTTCGACGAGAACGCGGCGGTGATCATCAAGGCCGACAACGACCCGCGCGGGACCCGCATCTTCGGGCCGGTCGGCCGCGAGCTGCGCGAGAAGAAGTTCATGAAGATCGTCTCGCTGGCCCCGGAGGTGCTGTAAATGAAGGTCCACAAGGGCGACACCGTGCTGGTCATCGCCGGCAAGGACAAGGGCGCCAAGGGCAAGGTCCTCAAGGCATTCCCCGCCCGCAACAAGGTCCTGGTGCAGGGCGTGAACCGGATCAAGAAGCACGTCGCGAACTCGACCAATGAGGCCGGCGCGTCCTCGGGCGGAATCGTCACCCAGGAAGCCCCGATCCAGGTCTCGAACGTGATGGTCGTCGACTCCGACGGCAACCCCACCCGGATCGGCTATCGGGTGGACGCCGAGACCGGCAAGAAAGTTCGCGTCTCCAAGCGCAACGGCAAGGACATCTAGGGATGACTACTGCAGAGAAGACCCAGCCGCGGCTGAAGCTGCGCTACCGCGAAGAGATCCGTGACGCGCTGAACAAAGAGTTCAACTACGCCAACGTGATGCAGATCCCGGGCGTGGTCAAGGTCGTGGTGAACATGGGTGTCGGCGAAGCCGCCCGGGACGCCAAGCTGATCAACAACGCGGTCAGCGACCTGGCACTGATCACCGGTCAGCGCCCCGAGATCCGCAAGGCCCGGCTGTCCATCGCCCAGTTCAAGCTGCGCGAGGGCATGCCGATCGGTGCCCGTGTGACACTGCGCGGCGACCGGATGTGGGAGTTCCTGGACCGGCTCACCTCGATCGCGCTGCCGCGTATCCGCGACTTCCGCGGCTTGTCGCCCAAGCAGTTCGACGGCTCGGGCAACTACACCTTCGGCCTGGCCGAACAGTCGATGTTCCACGAGATCGACGTGGACTCCATCGACCGCCCGCGCGGCATGAACATCACCGTCGTCACCTCGGCGACGAACGACGACGAAGGACGAGCGCTGCTGCGGGCACTCGGCTTTCCGTTCAAGGAGAAGTGACCTGATGGCGAAGAAGGCGTTGGTTAACAAGGCGGCCCGCAAGCCCAAGTTCGCGGTGCGCGCCTACACCCGCTGCAACAAGTGCGGCCGTCCGCGCGCGGTGCTCCGCAAGTTCGGCCTGTGCCGAATCTGCCTGCGCGAAATGGCGCACGCCGGCGAGCTGCCCGGTGTGCAGAAGAGCAGCTGGTGAGGGTGGAGGAGCAGCCTAAATGACTATGACGGACCCGATCGCGGACTTCTTGACGCGTCTGCGTAACGCCAACTCGGCGTATCACGACGAAGTGACCCTGCCGCACTCGAAGATCAAGGCCAACATCGCCGAGATCCTCAAGCGCGAGGGTTACATCACCGACTACCACGTCGAAGACGCCCGGGTGGGCAAGGCGCTGGTGGTGAACCTCAAGTACGGCCCGAACCGGGAGCGCAGTCTCGCCGGTCTGCGCCGGGTGTCCAAGCCCGGACTGCGGGTCTACGCGAAGTCGACCAACCTGCCGCGGGTGCTCGGCGGCCTGGGCGTGGCGATCATCTCCACGTCTTCGGGTCTGCTCACCGACCGTCAGGCGGCCAGACAGGGCGTGGGCGGCGAAGTCCTCGCGTACGTGTGGTGAGGGAGTAGCAGACATGTCGCGTATTGGTAAGCAGCCGGTCCCGGTTCCCGCCGGGGTCGACGTGACCATCGATGGTCAGAACGTTTCGGCCAAGGGGCCCAAGGGCACCCTTGAGCTCACCGTCGCCGAGCCGATCAACGTTGCCCGCAACGACGACGGCGCGATCGTGGTGACCCGGCCGGACGACGACCGCCGCAACCGGTCACTGCACGGCCTGAGCCGGACCCTGTTGGCCAACCTGGTCACCGGTGTCTCCGAGGGCTACGTGCGCAAGATGGAGATCTTCGGCGTGGGTTACCGCGTGGTGCTCAAGGGCTCAGACCTCGAGTTCGCCCTGGGCTACAGCCACCCGGTGCTGATCAAGGCCCCGGAGGGCATCACCTTCGCGGTGGAGACGCCCACCAAGTTCTCGGTCTCGGGCATCGACAAGCAGAAGGTCGGTCAGATCTCGGCGAACATCCGTCGTCTGCGCCGTCCCGACCCCTACAAGGGCAAGGGCGTGCGCTACGAGGGTGAGCAGGTTCGCCGCAAGGTCGGAAAGACAGGTAAGTAGCCATGGCGCAATCACAAGCAACGGACCGCAAGCCCGTCGGGCAGAACGTCTCCGAGGTTCGGCGCACGCACCGGATCCGCCGGCACGCGCGACTGCGCAAGAAGGTGTCCGGCACCGCCGAGCGTCCGCGCCTGGTGGTGCACCGCTCCTCGCGACACATCCACGTCCAGTTGGTGGACGACCTGGCCGGCCACACCGTGGCAGCGGCGTCGTCGATCGAGGCCGACGTGCGTGGCGTGGACGGCGACAAGAAGGCCCACAGCGTGCGGGTCGGCCAGCTGATCGCCGAGCGTGCCAAGGCCGCCGGCGTGGACACCGTGGTGTTCGACCGGGGTGGCTACACCTATGGTGGGCGGATCGCGGCGCTGGCGGACGCGGCGCGCGAGGGCGGATTGAAGTTCTGATGACTGACGTGAACATGACTGGAAGGACCGCATGATGGCGGAGCAGCCGACAGCCTCGGCAGGTCCCGACACGGGTCACCGCGGCGACAACCGAGACAACCGGGGTGGCCGTGGCGGCCGCGACGGTGGCCGCGGTGGACGTGATAGCCGTGATGGCGAGAAGAGCAACTACCTGGAGCGCGTCGTCGCGATCAACCGGGTGTCCAAGGTGGTCAAGGGTGGCCGCCGGTTCAGCTTCACCGCGCTGGTGATCGTCGGCGACGGCAACGGCCTGGTCGGTGTCGGTTACGGCAAGGCCAAGGAGGTGCCGGCCGCGATCGCCAAGGGTGTCGAGGAGGCCCGCAAGGGCTTCTTCCGGGTGCCGCTGATCGGTGGCACCATCACCCACCCGGTGCAGGGCGAGGCCGCTGCCGGTGTGGTGTTCCTGCGTCCCGCCAGCCCCGGTACCGGTGTGATCGCCGGTGGCGCGGTGCGTGCGGTGCTGGAATGCGCCGGCGTGCACGACATCTTGTCGAAGTCGCTGGGCAGCGACAACGCGATCAACGTGGTGCACGCCACCGTAGCCGCGCTCAAGCTGCTGCAGCGCCCCGAAGAGGTGGCGGCCCGTCGTGGCCTGCCCATCGAAGATGTGGCGCCGGCCGCCATGCTCAAGGCGCGTCGCGAGAGCGAAGCCCTGGCTGCCGCGGCGGCGCGGGAAGGCACGGCGTAATCATGGCAAACCTGAAGATCACCCAGGTCCGCGGCATCATCGGTGCCCGCTGGAAGCAGCGCGAGAGCCTGCGCACCCTGGGCCTGCGCAAGATCCGCCAGTCGGTGGTGCGTGAGGACAACCCTCAGACCCGTGGCCTGATCAAGGTTGTGCACCACCTCGTAGAAGTTGAACAGGCTGGGGAGGAATGATGACGCCTATCAAGCTGCACGACCTGCGCCCCGCACCCGGGTCGAAGACCAAGCGCACCCGTGTCGGTCGCGGTGAGGGCTCGAAGGGTAAGACCGCGGGCCGCGGCACCAAGGGCACCAAGGCCCGCAAGAACGTTCCGGTCCGGTTCGAGGGTGGGCAGATGCCGATCCACATGCGGCTGCCCAAGCTGAAGGGCTTCCGCAACCGGTTCCGCACCGAGTACGAGGTCGTCAACGTCGGCGATATCAACCGGTTGTTCCCGGCCGGCGGCACCATCGGCCTTGACGAGCTGGTCGCCAAGGGCGCCGTCCGCAAGAACACGCTGGTCAAGGTGCTCGGCGACGGCAAGCTGGCTGTCAAGGTCGACATCACCGCGCACAAGTTCAGCGGCAGTGCCCGCGACAAGATCACCGCGGCCGGAGGCTCTGTCACCGAGCTGTAGCCTTCCGCGAGCAGTCGCGAAAGCCCCCGCACGCCTGGCGTGTGGGGGCTTTGGCGTCTGGTGGGCAGGTCCGGTGTCACCGGTAGGGTGAATTTCATGTTCTCCCTGCTGCCCGGACTGCCCGGCCTCGACGACCTGCGCGGCGTCGCCCGTCGTATCGACACCGCCCGCCACCACGGCGTGCCCGCCGGCGTCGTACTCGAGCTGGACCTGCAGACGCTGCCGCATGAGACCGGTGCCTTCGATCCGCTGGCGCTGATCCGGTCTGGCGGGCAGCCGCCGGTGCTGCGCGACGTGGTGGACGCGATCCACCGCGCGGCCGAAGACCCTCGGGTGGCCGGATTGATTGCACGGGTGCAACTTTCGGCGGCAGCGCCGGGCCCGGTGCAGGAGCTGCGGGCTGCGATCGCCGCCTTCACTGCCGTCAAGCCGTCGCTGGCCTGGGCCGAGACATACCCTGGCACGCTGTCCTATTACCTGGCGTCGGCGTTCGGCGAGGTGTGGATGCAGCCCTCGGGGACACTCGGGCTGATCGGCTTCGCCACCAACGCGACGTTCTTGCGCACCGCGCTGGACAAGGTCGGGATCGAGGCGCAGTTCGTGGCGCGCGGTGAATACAAGTCGGCCGCCAACATGTTCACCGAGGACTCCTACACCGATGCGCACCGCGAAGCCGACACCGCGCTGGTGGAAAGCCTGCACGCTCAGGTCCGGGCGGCTGTCGCCGAATCTCGCAAGCTGGAGGCCGACGGTCTCGACGCCTTGGCCGACCGGGCGCCGCTGCTGCGCGACGACGCGGTGGCCGCCGGCCTGATCGACCGGATCGGATTCCGCGACGAGGCCTACGACCGGATCGCCGAGCTGGCCGGCGGCGAAGGTAGCGCCGACGGCCCGGATGCCCCGCCCCGGCTCTACGTGACGCGCTACGCCAACGCGACGGCCGGGCGTCCGACGGTGCCCACACCTCCCATCCCGGGTCGCAAAGCCAAGCCGGCCGTCGCGGTGGTGACGGTGGCCGGCGCGATCGTCAGCGGCTCCGGCGGCCCACAGCTGTCGCCGTTGGGCAATCGCAACGTCGGCGGCGACACCATTGCCGCGGCACTGCGCGAGGCGTCCGCCGACGACGACGTGGCCGCGATCGTGCTGCGGGTGGACAGTCCCGGCGGGTCGGTCACCGGCTCGGAGACCATCTGGCGGGCCGTGCAGCAGGCCCGGGAGGCCGGCAAACCGGTGGTGGCGTCGATGGGTGCGGTGGCCGCCTCCGGCGGCTACTACATCTCGGCCGCCACCGACGCCATCGTGGCCAACCCGGGCACCATCACCGGCTCGATCGGGGTGGTGACCGGCAAGCTGGTCGCCCGCGAGCTCAAGGACCGGCTCGGGGTGGGCACCGACGCCGTGCGCACCGGTGCCAACGCCGACGCCTGGTCGATCAACGCCCCGTTCACCGCCGAACAGCAGGGCAAGGTCGAAAGCGAAGCCGACCTGTTCTACGACGACTTCGTGACACGCGTCGCCCAAGGCCGCAACCTGTCGACCGACCAGGTGGACGCGGTGGCCCGCGGGCGGGTGTGGACCGGCGCCGATGCGGCCGAACGAGGCCTGGTCGACGAGCTCGGTGGCCTGCGCAGCGCGATCCGCCGGGCCAAGGAGCTTGCCGGGCTGGACACCGATGCCCAGGTCAGGACGGTGTCCTACCCGGGGTCGTCGGTGTGGGAGTTCATCCGGCCGCGGCAGTCCTCGCAGCCGGCGGGGGGCTTGACCGAGGCAGTCGGCAGCTTGCTGGTGCGGTCGCTGGTCGGGGTCGTTGAGCAGGCCGAACGCTCGCTGGGCGGGGCGCAGGTGCTGTGGATCGGCGAATCGCACTGGTGAGCGCGGCGTAACACGGATTCAACAAAACTCTTTCGTGGCAGAAAAAGTTCGGTAACACATCGGTAACCAGCGCTGCCGATGATTAGCGGCATGAAACGGTTACTGCTGCTGGCGGGTCTGAGTGCAATGGTCGGCTTGGCCGCCCCCGCTCACGCCGCACCCTCGGGTGTCGACGGGCAGTTCCTGGCGACCTTGACCGGTGCGGGGCTGAGCCACACCGGCAGCGACCAGGCCACCGTCTCGGCGGGCCGCGCCGTGTGCCAGCTGATGGACGCGGGGCTGTCCCCGATGGACACCGTCGTCGCCGTGCAGACCACCAACCCCGGTTTCACCATTCAGAAGGCGGGGGAGTTCGCCGCGATCTCGACCGCGCACTACTGCCCGGAGCACATGTAAGCCTCACGCCTGCGGCCGGACACCCAACACGTCCCGGAACAGCGCCTGGCGCAGAGCGAGTTCCCGCGGATCGCTGTAGAGGTGAAATCCCAGGCGGTTCATGACATAGGAGAACCCGACACCGCTATCGGGGTCGGCGAAGCCGAATGAACCACCGAAACCCGGTGTGCCGTAGGCCTTATCCGAGGAACCGAAGACCGCGCCGAACCCGGGCTTGGACAACCCCAGCGAGAATCTCCCCTTGACCTTGAGCACCTTGTCCCGTTCGCCGCGACTCGGTGGTGCCGGGACGGCGGCGAGTTCGTCGCGAACACCAGCGCTCAGCCCCAACGCGGTATCCGCGGTCGCCGCCGCGCCATAGAGCCGGGCGATCGACGCGGCCGTTCCGATCCCGTTGGCCGACGGGATCTCCACCCGTCGCACCTCGTCGCGGTTGTAGTCGCCCGCCCAGGGGTCCACGTCGCCCGGCAGGCAACCGGACGGCCTGCCAGGGTTCCCCGGTCAGGCCGTTGCGGTAGCCGCCCCACAGGTCCACAACCTTGATGCCGTCGCGATACACCGACACCGCTGCGCCCACTTCACGGCCGCTCGCGAAGTTCGCGCGGAACGCATCGGCGACTCTGCCGTAGCCCGCATCGACGTCCCCGCCGATCAGGTCCGGTGGAACCTCAACCTTGAGCACCATCGGTGCGCATGATCCCATAGATTTACCCATAGGTCACGTTAGTGAATTCGTCGAATAACCTGTGTTTTCGCTGGGGGCCCTGTTAGGATCGCGCGAATATGGGCTGTTCAGCCTCGGCGAGGGAAGGCACATCGTGACGACTATCAAGCAATTCCTGTGTGGTGCGACCGTCGCGGGCCTGGTGGCCGGAACCGGAGCGGCCATCGGGGCTCCGCTGTCCGTGCTGCACAGCGCGGACTGGTGGCTTGCCGCCGAGCACGTCCTGCTGATCGGCACCGACGGCACCAACCTGTCAAAGATCCTCGAGTACGCCAACGGCCCCGACAGCGGCTTCACGACGGCGATGAACAACGGCATCACCGGCGCCGCCAACGAGGTCGGCCACACCACGATCTCCGGTCCGTCCTGGTCGACGATCCTCACGGGGGTGTGGGACGACAAGCACGGTGTGATCAACAACCTGTTCACCCCCGACCCGTACGACAAGTGGCCGACGGTGTTCAACCTGCTGGAGCACTACAACCCGGACATCCATACCTCGGTGATCGCCGACTGGGACTACATCAACGACATCGGGACGGCGGGTGGCACCGGGGCCGACAGCAGCACCTACATCCCCTTCGACACCACCTGGGCCAACACCGACGCGCAGGTCACCGCGGCTACCGTCGCCCAGATCTTGGCGACCATGGACAACCCTGACGACATCTCGAGCTTCCTGTTCTCCTACCAGGTGCAGGTCGACGAGGCCGGCCACGGGTTCGGCGGCGGGTCGCCCGAATACGCCCAAGCCGTCGTCAATGTCGGAGCCAACATCGCGCAGATCCTGGCCGCGGTGGCCGCGGTCAAGGCACTCACCGGCGACGACTGGTCGGTCATCATCACCACCGACCACGGCCACCAGCAGTCGCTGGGGTTCGGGCACGGCTTCCAGTCGCCCAACGAGACTCAGCAGTTCGTCATCTTCGATCAGGCCGGCCATGACGCCACCGACGGCAGCCAGAACCTGAACTACTCCATCGCCGACATCACGCCGACGATCCTGGCGCTCTTCGGGGCCCCGATGCGCTCGGACTTCGACGGTGTCTCGATGTTCAGCGACCCGAGCGTCACGAACAGCATCGTGCAGCCCGTCGACCTGGCGCAGGCGCTCCAAGCCGCGATGTCGCTGGTCGGCTACCCGAACATCGGCGACGACATCACGCTGGCCATCCGCACGGTCTTCACGTCCATCCCGTACTTCATCGACAAAGCCGTCACCCAGCTCAGCGATTACCTGCAGGGGATCGTCGATCAGGACATATTCCTGGTCAGCGGGTTGGCCGAAGCCGCTCAGCAGGTCGTCCAGTTCGTCGGCGGTCTGGGGGTGGATGCGACCGAGGCGCTGGCCCAGGTTGTCGCGCACATGACCGGAGTCGGAACCATCGAGCCGACCGACCCGCCGTTGTCGGCGGAGTTCACCGACCCCTCGAGCCTGCTCGGCCTCGACCTGAGCTAGCCGAAAACGGCCTCGATCGCCACCGAGTTGCGCATCCGCGTCACCAGGGGGTCGTCGGGGAACCTGCGACCGTAGGCCTCGAACAACTCCAGCCGGCTGCGGCCGCTGACCTGCCAGCCCAGTTCGGTCAGATAGTCGCCTGCGGGCCTGCGCTCCCCGGCGTAGACCAGGTTGGCGAAGTCGAGATCCAGGCCGTGCTCGGCGAAGCGTTTGCCCACCGAGTCGTTCGAGTCGCCCAGTGTGGCGGCGCCGTCGGGGTGGTACTCGGTGGCCAGCCGGCTGCCCGGCGCGCTCGACGCGGTGATGCTGTCGAACAGCCGGTCCTGCGCGTCCGGCGGAAGATAGACCAGCAGTCCCTCTGCGCTCCACGCGGTCGGTTGCGTCGCATCGAAACCACTGCGGCGCAACGCTTCCGGCCAGTCGTCGCGTAGGTCGACGGCCACCGTGCGGCGCAGTGCCGTCGGTTCGGCGCCCAGGGCGGCCAGCGTGGCGGACTTGAACTCGATCACCTCGGGCTGGTCGATCTCGTAGACGACGCTGCCCTGCGGCCAGCCCAGCCGGTAGGCCCGCGAATCCAGCCCGGCGGCCAGGATGACCGCCTGGCGGATGCCCGCCGCGCCGGCAGCGAGGAAGAAGTCATCGAAGAACCGGGTGCGCACCGCCATCACATCGGTCATCGGGCGCGCGGCGGTGGTGGCGTCCTGTGCGACGGCCGGGTCGAGCTCACCGTCGAGCAGCCGGTTGAAGAAGTCGATCCCGACCGCACGCACCAGCGGCGCGGCGAACGGGTCGTCGATCAGGGGATCGGCCTCCCGGCTGGCCAGCGCGCGGGCTGCGGCGACCATGGTCGCCGTGGTGCCCACGCTGGACGCCAGGTCCCAGGTGTCCCCAGGGGATCGTGCGCCGCCGGTGCGTTCCATCACTGTCCTCCTCCCAAAACCGCACTGACGTAGGTCAGTCCGGCGTGACCGTCGGTGCCGTCGAGCAGCGGCAGCCCGTGCTCGGCGTAGAGCTCGTTGATGGTGCGGCTGGCCAGGCGCCACCCGTGTCGCGCGAGGTATTCGGCGGCGTCATTGCGCTCTCCGAAGTAGACCAGCTCGGTCAGGTCGAGGTCGACCCCGTGGTCGCGCATCCGGGCGGCAGACTCCTGCATGCGCTCGCGTGCCGACTCCTCGCCGGCCTCGTCGAGCTGCGCGATGTTCTCGATCGCGCAGCGGCTGTGCGGTGCCGACAGGGCAGTGATGGTGTCCAGCAAGCGATCCTGAGCATCGGCGGGCAGATAGGCCAGCAGCCCCTCGGCGCTCCACGCGGTCGGCTGGGACGGGTCGAAGCCCGACGCCCGCAGCGCCGCGGGCCAGTCGTCGCGCAGGTCGGCGGGGACCGGACGGCGGTCCGCGGTGGGCTGGGCGCCGTGGGTGGCCAGCACCCGAGTCTTGAACTCGATCACCTCGGATTGGTCGATCTCGAACACGGTGGTGCCGGCCGGCCAGTCCAGCCGGTAGGCGCGGGCGTCGAGTCCCGAGGCCAGGATGACGGCTTGGCGGATGCCCGCGGCGCCCGCGTCCAGAAAGAATTCGTCGAAGAATCGGGTGCGCACGGCCATATTGGTGGCCATCCGCGCGATCCCGGACTGATCGTCGTCGGCGAGGTCGGCCACGTCGAGCTCGCCGGTGGCCAGCCGGGTGAAGGAATCGATTCCGACCGCGCGAACCAGCGGCTCGGCGAACGGATCGTTGATCAATGGCCGGTCAGTGCCGTTTCCGCGGGTGGCCATGGCACGGCCGGCGGCGACCGCGGTGGCGGTGGCGCCGACGCTGGAGGCCAGATCCCAGCTGTCGTTCTCGGTGCGTGGCATTCGCGAACCTCTCTGTCGATGCCGGCGACGCGGCGCCGGAAAGTTAGTTAGCCGATTTAACGAGCCGTCGCCGACTGTACGCTTGGCGTCTGACGGTTCGCTGGCAGCGGCGCCGGACAGCAGCCCGGCCCACCGGATGCAGCTGTTAGTCTCGTAGACTGCTGACGCGCCTGAACAGGCAGACGCAGCACGACCCCAGGACTAACCGGGGCTGGAAGGCATCCGGCCCAATGGCACGCCGCGACCGGACCTCGGCTGCGCAGGAGGAGAAGAGTGTTCTCGGCTTTCATCTCATCACTGCGGACCGTCGACTTGAGGCGCAAGATCCTGTTCGCCCTGGGGATCATCGTGGTCTACCGGCTCGGCGCGTCGATCCCGTCGCCCGGCGTGGACTACCAGAACGTGCAGCAGTGCATCAAAGAGGTCAGCGGCGGTGACGCGGCCCAGGTCTACTCGCTGATCAACCTGTTCTCCGGCGGTGCGCTGCTGCAGTTGACGGTGTTCGCCATCGGCGTGATGCCCTACATCACCGCCAGCATCATCGTGCAGTTGTTGACGGTGGTCATCCCGCGCTTCGAGGAGCTGCGTAAAGAAGGCCAGTCCGGCCAGAACAAGATGACGCAGTACACCCGGTACCTGACGGTCGCGCTGGCCGTCCTGCAGGCCACAAGTATCGTGGCGCTGGCTGCCAACGGCGGGCTGCTGCAGACCTGCAGCCTGCGTCACGACATCATCTCCGACCACAGCATCTTCACCCTGATCGTCATCGTGCTGGTGATGACCTCCGGTGCGGTGCTGGTGATGTGGCTGGGTGAGCTGATCACCGAACGTGGCATCGGCAACGGCATGTCGCTGCTGATCTTCGTCGGCATCGCCGCCCGCATCCCGATCGAGGGCAAGTCCATCCTGGACTCCCGTGGTTCGGTGGTGTTCACCATGGTCTGCCTGGCCGCGCTGGCCATCGTCGTCGGCGTCGTCTTCGTCGAGCAGGGCCAGCGCCGCATCCCGGTGCAGTACGCCAAGCGCATGGTCGGCCGGCGGATGTACGGTGGCACCTCGACGTACCTGCCGCTGAAGGTCAACCAGGCCGGCGTTATCCCGGTCATCTTCGCCTCGTCGCTGATCTACATCCCGCAGCTGATCACCCAGTTGGTCAACGGCGGCAACTCCGGCTCCGGATGGTGGGCCAAGATCGTCAGCACCTACCTGTCTGACCCGTCGAACCTGGTCTACATCGCGGTGTACTTCGGCCTGATCATCTTCTTCACCTATTTCTACGTCTCGATCACGTTCAACCCCGACGAGCGCGCTGACGAGATGAAGAAGTTCGGCGGCTTCATCCCGGGTATCCGCCCCGGCCGGCCGACCGCGGACTACCTGCGTTACGTGCTCAACCGGATCACCCTGCCGGGCTCGATCTATCTGGGCGTGATCTCCGTGCTGCCGAACCTGTTCCTGCAGATGGGCAACTCCGGCACCGTGCAGAACCTGCCGTTCGGTGGTACCGCGGTGCTGATCATGATCGGTGTCGGCCTGGACACCGTGAAGCAGATCGAGAGCCAGCTCATGCAGCGCAACTACGAAGGGTTCCTCAAGTGAGAGTCGTATTGCTGGGGCCGCCGGGGGCCGGTAAGGGAACCCAGGCCGTGAAACTGGCCGAGAAGCTGGGTGTCCCGCAGATCTCCACCGGTGACCTGTTCCGGCACAACATCGCCGAGGGCACCGAGCTGGGCCGCCAGGCCAAGCAGTACCTCGACGCCGGCGACCTGGTGCCACCGGAGCTGACCAACGCGCTGGTCGAAGACCGGATTGACCAAGCGGATGCCGCTGACGGTTTCATCTTGGACGGGTACCCACGTTCGGTGGAGCAGGCCGAAGCGCTGCACGCCATGCTGGAACGCCGCCAGACCAAGGTCGACGCGGTCCTGGAATTCCGGGTCACCGAGAGCGAACTGCTCAAGCGGCTCAAGGCGCGTGGCCGCGCCGACGACACCGCCGAGGTCATCCACAACCGGATGATCGTCTACCGCGAGGAGACGACGCCGCTGCTGGACTACTACCAGGACGAGCACGAACTGCATGTGGTGGACGCACTGGGGACCCTCGACGAGGTGTTCGACCGCGCCCTGACCGCCCTGGGAAAGTAGTGGTCGGTTGGGGGAAGCGGCGCAAGGTCGTGCCGCATCGCAGCCCCGGTGAGCTTGACGCGATGGCCGCGGCAGGCGCCGTCGTCGCGGCCGCCCTGGCCGCGGTGCGAGCGGCCGCTGGCGCCGGTGTGTCGACCCTGCAACTCGACGAGGTCGCCGAATCGGTGATCCGGGACGCCGGTGCCACCCCGTCGTTCCTGGGCTACCACGGCTTCCCGGCGTCGATCTGCAGCTCGGTCAACGACCGGGTGGTGCACGGCATCCCGTCCTCGGCCGAGGTGCTGGCCACCGGTGATCTGGTGTCCATCGACTGCGGCGCCATCCTGGACGGCTGGCACGGCGACGCGGCGGTCACCTTCGGCATCGACACGCTGACCGAGGCCGACGAGCAGCTGTCGGCGGCCACCCGGCAGGCGATGGAGGCCGGTATCGCCGCGATGGTGGCGGGCAACCGCCTCACCGACGTCTCGCACGCCATCGAAACGGGCGCTCGCGCCGCGTCGAAGCAGTTCAAGCGGGGGTTCGGCATCGTCGACGGCTACGGCGGCCACGGTATCGGCCGCGAGATGCACCTCGACCCGTTCCTGCCCAACGAGGGCTCGCCCGGCCGCGGGCCGCATCTGGTGGTCGGGTCGGTGCTGGCGATCGAGCCGATGCTGACCCTGGGCACCGACCAGACCAAGATCCTCGACGACGAGTGGACGGTCGTCACCGTCGACGGCTCTCGCGCCGCGCACTGGGAACACACCGTCGCGGTCACCGAGGACGGACCCCGGATCCTGACGCGGGCCTGACGGGCGGGGAGACCATGAACCCGCCCGACGACCGCGACCCGATCGCACTGGCCCGAGCCAATTGGGAGCGGGCCGGGTGGGGCGAGGTCGCCGACGGGATGGTGGCGGTGACGTCGGTGATGCGCGCCCATCAGATCCTGCTGGCCCGGGTGGAGGCCACCCTGCGGCCCTACGACCTGAGCTTCTCCCGGTTCGAGCTGTTACGCCTGCTGGCGTTCAGCCGCTCCGGTGCCATGCCGATCGCCAAGGCGTCCGACCGGCTGCAGGTGCACGTCACCAGCGTCACCCACGCGATCCGGCGGCTGGAGGCCGCCGGGCTGGTGGAGCGGCTGCCGCATCCCACCGACGGCCGCACCACGCTGGTGTCGATCACCGCCCGGGGGCGCGCGACGGTGGAAGATGCGACCGCGACGCTCAACCGTGAGGTGTTCTCCGACATCGGGATGTCGGAGCAGCAGTCCCGCACCCTGTCGAACGTGATCGAGACGCTGCGGCGCAACGCCGGGGATTTCTAGACGGCTTCGCGGGCGGTGGCCGACGGGATCGGGATGGTGGCCGTGACGGCGGTGCCCGAGCCGGGACGCGACCGGATGTTCAGCCGCCCACCCACCAACTCGGCGCGCTCGGCCATCGAGAGCACCCCGTAGCCGCCCATCTCGTCGCCGCCGACCGGGTGCTCGAAGGTGTCGAAGCCGACGCCGTCGTCGACGATCTCCAGCCGGGCGGTGTCGGGGTCGGCGGTGACGGCGAAGCGCAGCCGCACCACGGTGGCCGCGGCGTGCTTGACGACGTTCTGCAGGCCCTCCTGGGCGATCCGGTACAGCGCCAGCTCGATGTGCTCGGGCAGCCGCACCTCGTCGAGATCCAGCTCGATGCGCGGCGCCGGAATCGATCGGGCGAGGCTGGCCAGCCCGCCGGCCAGGCCCAGGTCGTCGAGCACCGGCGGGCGCAGGCCGCTGATCGCCACCCGGGTCTCCTGCAGCGTCAGCCCGGCCAGCTCGCGGGCGGCCTCCAGCTGCGCCGACGCCTCGTCCGGATCGTTGCCGACCGCCCGGGCGGCGGCGTCGAGCCGGTAGGACAGCGTCACCAGGCGCTGCGAGATGCCGTCGTGGATGTCGCCGGCCAGCCGGCGGCGCTCGATCTCCTGGGCCTCGATCACCTGCTCGACGAACAGCTCGTGGGCGCGTTCGCGGGCCACCAGCTGCCGGTGCAGCCGGGCCTGGTGCATGGCACCGGCGATCAGCCGGCCGATCACCCGCAGCAACTCGATGTCGCCGTCGGTGAATTCGCGGCGCGCCACGGTGTGCACGTTGAGCACGCCCACCAGCCCGCCCGGATCGGTCTCCATGGGCACCGACACCATCGAGGTGAAGTCGCGCCCGCGCAGCGACTCGATCGGCACATAACGCGAGTCGGCCTCCTTGTCGTCGCAGATCACCACCGGCTCGCGGTGCCGCGCCACCCAACCTGACACCCCGGATTCCAGCGGCAGCCGGATCTTGCCGACCTCGGTGTCGAACGGCGGGGTCGCGCCGGTCAGCGTCAGCGAGCGTTCGGTGTCGTCGAGCACGTGCACGAAGCAGACATCGGTGCCGGTGGCCGCGGTGATCATCCGGGCAGCCGCGGCGGCCAGCGGCTCCACGCCGGGCCCGCTGGACGCAGCCTGGATGAGCTCGCGAAGCAGGGCCAGCTCGTGGTTGGCGTCCACGAAATCGCGTACCGCGCCCTGTTTGCGGGCCCGAGGGCGTGGTGCGCCGGAAGGGCTCACCGGTAGATCCCCTCGCGCAGCGCGGTGGCCACCGCGCCCGTGCGATCGGAGACACCCAGCTTGCGGTAGATCGAACGCAGGTGGCTTTTGACGGTCTCGTCGCCGATCACCAGCTTGGCGGCGATCCCGCGGTTGGACAGGCCGCTGACCATGTAGGCCAGGATCTCGCTCTCGCGCTGGGTCAGGCCCTGGCGGGCGCCGGGCCAGAACTCGTCACGCTGCAGGCGCGCCGCGGTGCCGACCGCCCGCGCCGCCAGTCCGGGGTCGATCACCGTCTCGCCGCGGTGGGCCAGCTCGATCTGGTGCACCAGGTCGTCGCTGCTGACGCTCTTGAGCAGGTAGCCGCTCGCGCCGACCCGCAGCGCCTCGAACAGGTACTGCTCGTCGTCGTAGACGCTCAGCATCACGACTTTGCGCTCCGGGTCGCGTTCGCGCAGGGCCAGACAGAGGTCCAGGCCGCTTTCACCGCGCATCCGCACGTCGCACAACACGACGTCGGGGTCGGTGTCGGTGACCACCGACAGCGCCTGCTCGGCGTTGATGGCCTGTCCGACGACCTCGATCCGGTCGGCGAACGCCGTCAGCATGGCCCGCAGGCCCTCGATCACCATCTCGTGGTCGTCGACGAGGACCAGGCGCACGGGCATAGCAAGACAATAGGGCCCGAATAGGCGCTGGCATTTCTATCCCCCCGGACGGTTCCCCCAAATGGGGGAGGACGGACGGGCCCTTTTCGGGCACCCTGGCTGTTATGCAGATCACAACTGAGCTCGCGACATGGACCGGACCCAGCCGCCCGTACTGGTGGGGTCAAGTGCAGCACGATGCCGAGGTTTACCCGCTGCAGGCGGTGATCTTCGATCTGGACGCTCTTGCCGACGCCGACGGCGAGCCCCGCGCCGGGCTGCACGACCTGGTGCTGAGCCTGTTCTCCACCGGCCTGTGGGTCGCGGTGGTGGGCACCGGGCCGCGCGAGGAGTTGCAGGATCGGGTGCGCGAACTCATGGGCGACGGCATGACCGAGACCGTGATCAGCGCCGATGACCTTACCGGCCCGGACGGTGACGCCGAGCTGTACCGGCTGGCGCTGTGGGAGCTGGGCATCGTCGCCGGTGAGACGTTGGTGATCGCCGGGTCCGAGGCCGGCGCCCGGACCGCATCGGCGATCGGCCTGCCGGCGATCTTCATCGGTTCCGACGGCTACGATG
The DNA here is from genome assembly GCF_020181635.2 of Mycobacterium zoologicum. Taxonomy (NCBI): domain Bacteria; kingdom Bacillati; phylum Actinomycetota; class Actinomycetes; order Mycobacteriales; family Mycobacteriaceae; genus Mycobacterium; species Mycobacterium zoologicum. The sequence continues at coordinate 118,065 of NZ_JAYJJS010000008.1, forward strand.
GGTTGTCGGCCGCCGGGTGCCGCGAGTTGCACTCCGACCGGGTGGTCGCGCGGTTCAGCTGCCGCGAAGCGGGCTGATCACGGCCCTGGTTGATTGACGCGCGACCACCGGTCATCGACCATGAGGTGGTGCGTCGACTAGTGGTTCTGCTGTGCGCGATGGGTCTGACCGCGGCGACAACAACACCGGCCGCAGCCGTCGTCGACCCGTGGTTCGGAAATGCGGTCGGCAACGCCACCCAGGTGGTTTCGGTTGTCGGAGTGGGTCATTCGACCGCGAACATCGACGTCTACCAGCGGAGTGTCGCGGGCTGGGAACCGGTCGCGGCCGGGATTCCGGCGCATGTCGGCTCGGCGGGCATCACACCGCGGACGAGGGAAGGTGAGCCGTCGACCCCGATGGGGGTTTACCCGCTCGACTCGGCGTTCGGCACCGCGCCCAATCCCGGCGGAGGCCTGCCGTATGTGCAGGTCGGGTCCGATCACTGGTGGGACAGCGACTCGGGCAGCCCGACCTACAACACCATGCAGGTCTGCAAAAAGGCCCAGTGCCCGTTCGACACGGCAGCCAGTGAGAACCTTCAAATCCCGCAGTACCGGCACGCGGTGGTGATCGGCTACAACAACGCCCGGGTACCCGGCGCCGGCTCCGCCTACTTCTTCCACACCACCGACGGCGGGCCGACGGCGGGGTGCGTGGCGATCGACGACGCCACGCTGGTGAAGATCATCGGCTGGCTGCGGCCGGGCGCGGTGATGGCGATCGCGAAGTAGTCGGCGGGCCGACGGACGTTCAGCTCTCCCGCAGCAGATTGATCACGGCGCTGAAGTCCTGCGCGCTGTGCTCTGCGGCGAAGTCGCGGTAGATCGCCGCGGCATGGCTGCCCAGCGGGGCGGCTGAGCCGGTCGAGGTCACCGCGTCCATCGCCAGACCCAGGTCCTTGTTCATCAGGGCGGTGGCGAACCCCGGTTCGAAGTTCCGGTTCGCCGGGGAGGTCGGCACCGGGCCGGGGACCGGGCAATTGGTGTGCAGCGCCCAGCAGTTCCCGGTGGCCCCGGTCATCACGTCGAACAGCGCCTGGTCGGCCAGGCCGAGTTTCTCGGCCAGCACGAACGCCTCGGCGACCGCCACCTGCTGCACAGCCAGCACCATGTTGTTGCAGATCTTGGCGGCCTGGCCGGCGCCGGTCCCGCCGCAGTGAATGATCTTGGCGGCCATCGGTTCCAGCACCGGGGTGGCACGCTGTACGGCATCGGCCTCGCCGCCGACCATGAACGCCAGCCGCCCGGCCACCGCGCCGGTCACCCCGCCGGACACCGGCGCGTCGAGCTGGGCGATCCCGTGCTTGCCGGCCAGGGCATGGGCCTCGCGGGCGTCATCGACCGAGATGGTGGAGCTGTCGATGAACAGCGTGCCGGCTTTCGCGACCGGCAGGACTTCGAGGTAGCAAGCCTTTACCAAGTCGCCGTTGGGCAGCATGGTGATCACCACGTCGGCGCCGGCGACCGCTTCAGCCGCGGTGGCATGCATGCTCACCCCGTTGGCCGCGGCAGTCTCGGCGGCCGCCGGGACCGGGTCGAAGCCGTGCACCGGGTGACCGGCTTTGACCAGGTTGGCCGCCATCGGCCCGCCCATGTGGCCCAGTCCCAGAAACGCGACCGTTTGCATCAATGCCCCTAGCTGCCGGATCGGACTCGGGAGGCCTCGGCTCGGCCGACGACCATCCGCATGATCTCGTTGGTGCCTTCCAGGATGCGGTGCACCCGCAGATCCCGGACGATTTTCTCCAGACCGTACTCACGCAGATACCCGTACCCGCCGTGCAGCTGCAGGGCCTTGTCGGCCACCTCGAAGCACGCGTCGGTGACGTAGCGCTTGGCCATCGCGCACAACTCGACCTTGTCCGGAGATCCCTCGTCGAGTGCACTGGCCGCCCGCCACAGCAGCAGCCTCGAGGTCTCCAGGGCGGTGGCCATGTCGGCGAGGGTGAACCGGACGGTCGGCTCGTCGAGCAGCGCCTTGCCGAACGCCTGACGGTCGGCCAGGTAGCCGCCGGTCTTGTCGAACGCGGCCTGGCCGCCGCCCAGTGAGCAGGCTGCGATGTTGATCCGGCCGCCGTTGAGGCCGTTCATCGCGATCGAGAATCCGGTGCCCTCGCCCTGCGCGCCACCCAACATCGCCTCGGCGGGCACCCGCACCCCTTCGAGGACGACCTGGGCGGTCGGCTGGGCATTCCAGCCCATCTTCTGCTCGGCGGCGCCGAAACTCAGTCCGGGCGTGCCCTTTTCGACGATAAACGTCGAGATGCCCCGCGGGCTGTCGTCCCCGGTTCGCGCCATGATCACGTACACGTCGGAGACGCCGGCGCCGGAGATGAACTGCTTGACGCCGTCGAGCACATAGTCGCCGCCCGAGCGCACCGCGCGGGTGCTGAGCGCGCTGGCGTCCGAGCCCGCGCCGGGTTCGGTGAGGCAGTAGCTGGCGACGGATTCCATCGACGCAAGCGTGGGCACCCAGGCCTTGCGCTGTTCCTCGGTGCCGTAGCTGTCGATCATCCAGGCGCACATGTTGTGGATCGACAGGTAGGCGGCGATCACCGGATCGGCGATCGAGAGCTGTTCGAAGATGCGCACCCCGTCCAGGCGGCGCAGGCCCGAGCCGCCGGCGTCTTCGCGGCAGTAGATCGCCGCCATGCCCAGGCCGGCGGCCTCGCGCATCACATCCACCGGAAAGTGGTGGGTGGCATCCCATTCCAGCGCGTAGGGTGCCAGCCGCTTCTCGGCGAACGCCGCCGCGGTCTCGACGATCACCCGTTCTTCTGCGTCCAATGTCGTGTCCATTGCGCCCTATCCCATTGTGGGGATATGGAATTCGGCCCCGTCCTTGATGCCCGAGGGCCAGCGCTGCGTGACGGTCTTGACCTTGGTGTAGAACTGGATTGACGCGGTGCCGTGCTGGTTGAGGTCGCCGAATCCGGACCGCTTCCAGCCCCCGAAGGTGTGATAGGCCACCGGCACCGGGATCGGCACGTTCACCCCGACCATCCCGACCTGCACCCGGGAGGTGAAGTCGCGGGCGGTGTCGCCGTCGCGGGTGAAGATCGCCACCCCGTTGCCGTACTCGTGCTCGGACGGCAACGCAAGCGCCTCTTCGTAATTGGCGGCCCGGACGATGCACAGCACCGGGCCGAAGATCTCGTCGGTGTAGATCGACATCTCGGTGGTGACGTGATCGAACAGGGTGGGCCCGATGAAGTAGCCGTCGGCCAGGTTGTGATCGCCGAAGGTCAGCTCGTCGCTGGCGCGCTCCCGCCCGTCGACCACCAATTCGGCGCCGGCGTCCACGCCCTGGCCGATGTAGTCGCGGACCCGGGCCAGGGCGGCCTCGGTGATCAGCGGCCCGTAGTCGGACTTGGGGTCCAGGCTGTGCCCGACCCGCAACTGGTTGACCCGCTCGACCAGCTTGGCGCGCAGGCGATCGGCGGTTTCCTCACCGACCGGCACCGCCACGCTGATCGCCATGCAGCGCTCGCCGGCGCTGCCGTATCCGGCGCCGATCAGCGCGTCGACGGCCTGGTCCAGGTCGGCGTCGGGCATCACGATCATGTGGTTCTTCGCGCCGCCGAAGCAGTGCGCACGCTTGCCGTTGGCGGTCGCCGTCGAGTAGATGTACTCGGCGATGTCGGAGCTGCCGACGAAACCGACGGCTTGGATGTCGGGGTGGTGCAGCAGGGCGTCCACGGCCTCCTTGTCGCCGTGCACCACCTGGAACACTCCGGCCGGCAACCCGGCCTCGAGGAACAGTTCGGCCAGGCGCACCGGCACCGACGGGTCGCGCTCGGACGGCTTGAGGATGAACGCGTTGCCGCAGGCCAGCGCCGGGCCGGCTTTCCACAGCGGGATCATCGCCGGGAAGTTGAACGGGGTGATCCCGGCGACGACGCCCAGCGGCTGGCGCAGCGAGAACACGTCGATGCCTGGGCCGGCGCCCTCGGTGTGCTCGCCCTTGAGCAGGTGCGGGATGCCGACGGAGAACTCGATCACCTCGATGCCGCGCTGAATGTCGCCGCGGGCGTCGTCGACGGTCTTGCCGTGTTCGCGGGAGAGCAGCTCGGCCAGCTCGTCCATGTTCTCGTTGACCAGGTTGATGAAGCGCATCAATACCCGGGCCCGGCGCTGCGGATTGTATGCGGCCCAGCCCTTTTGGGCTTCCACTGCGATGGCGACGGCGGCGTCGACTTCGGCGGAGTCGGCCAGCGGGACCTTGGCCTGCACCGCTCCGGTGCTGGGATCGAACACGTCGGCGGTGCGCTTGGATGCGCCCGCGGCGCGTTTGCCGTTGATGAAGTGCGAAATCTGTGTGGTCATGCGCCATCCCCGTGACTGTGGTGGGTGGACCGGAGCCGGCCCCGACCCCGAGAATACTAGGACATCCTAGTAAATGCGAGAGGCGGCTTGCCGCCGCGTTCACAGGCGGCCCGGAGCCCCCGCCACTAGGGTTTGCGGTGTCCAGTGCAACCCGAACGGTGAGGTGGGTGAGGCCATGACGCCGCTCAAGCCGACGGGTCCGGCGGGAGACGAATCACCCACCGTGTCGATACCGGTCATGAGCGGCGGCCGGTCCACCGAGGTTCAGATCGGTCGCCGCGCCGACAGCGACATGGTGGTCGCCGATCCGCTGGTGTCGCGGGCGCACGCCACCTTGGTCACCACCGGGGCCGGCCTGGTGATTATCGACAACGACAGCATCAACGGCACCTTCGTCAACGGCCGCCGGATCGTCCGCTCCGCGCTGAGCGACGGTGACGTCGTCACCTTCGGCAACACCGATTTCACCGTCGCGGGCGGCACCCTGGTGCTCCGGCCCGTCGATCACCATGTCGGCGGACTCGAGGCGGAGCAGCTCGGGCTGACCATCGACGGCCGGCAACTGCTGGACGACGTGTCCCTGACCGCGCGGCCCGGCACCCTCACGGCGGTCATCGGGCCGTCGGGCGCGGGCAAGTCCACCCTGATCAACCTGCTGGGCGGCGCAATGCAACCCAGCATCGGCCGAGTCGGCTTCGACGGCCACGACGTACACGCCCAGTACGCATCGCTGCGGTCGCGGATCGGGGTGGTGCCCCAGGACGACGTCGTGCACCGCCAGCTCACCGTCGAGCAGGCGCTTGGATACGCCGCCGAGCTGCGACTGCCGCCGGACACCTCCGCGGCCGATCGTCGCGCCGTGGTGGACCGGGTCATCGATGAACTGGAGTTGACCCCGCACCGCAAGACCCGGGTCGACAAGCTCTCCGGCGGTCAGCGCAAACGCGCGTCGGTGGCGATGGAACTGCTCACCGGGCCGTCGCTGTTGATCCTCGATGAGCCGACCTCAGGCCTGGACCCGGCGTTGGACCGCCAGGTCATGACGATGCTGCGCCGGCTCGCCGACGCCGACCGGGTGGTCGTGGTGGTGACTCACTCGCTGACCTACCTCGACATGTGCGACCAGGTGCTGCTGCTGGCGCCCGGCGGCAAGACGGCGTTCTCCGGGCCGCCCGCCGAGATCGGCGCGGTGATGGGCGGCACCGACTGGGCGGACATCTTCGCCTTCGTCAGCGCCGACCCCGACGCCGCGCACCGCGAGTACCTGGCCCGCCGGCAGGACACCCGGACGGTGAATCTCGGGGCCCAGGCCCGCGGCCGGGCCGGCTCGGCGGGAAGTCCGGCCCGCACCAGCCTGACGCGCCAGATCTTCAGCGTGGCCCGCCGTCAGGTCCGGTTGATCACGGCCGACCGCGGCTACTTCGCCTTCCTGGCGCTGCTGCCGTTCGTTCTCGGTGCACTGGCGCTGGTGGTGCCCGGCGAGAGCGGTTTCGGGATCGCCGATCCACGCGGCGATTCGCCCGAAGAGGCGTCGGCCATCCTGCTGGTTTTGTTGGTCTCGGTGGTGTTCATGGGTACGGCGCTGACCATCCGGGATCTGGTGGGGGAGCGCTCCATCTTCCGTCGCGAACAGTCGGTGGGTCTGTCGGCGTCGGCGTATCTGGCGGCCAAGGTGCTGGTGTTCAGCGCTGCGGCACTGGTGCAGACCGCGGTGCTGACCGCGATCGTGGTGGCCGGCAAGGGGGCGCCGACCCGGGGTGCGCTGCTGTTGGGTAGCCCGGTCGTCGAGCTGTATCTGGTGCTCGCGCTCACCGCGATCGTCTCGGCGGTGATCGGGCTGGCGCTGTCGGCGATGGCCAAATCCACCGAGCAGATCCTGCCGATGCTGGTGGTGGTGATCATGGTCTCGCTGGTGTTCTCCGGAGGCATGTTCCCGATCGGCACGCGATTCGGGCTCAGCCAGATCTCCTGGTACCTGCCGTCGCGGTGGGGGTACGCCGCCGCTGCCGCGACGGTCGATGTGACCGCCATCGATCCGCTCGCCGCGCACGACCAGTTGTGGACGCACGAGGCCCGGTGGTGGCTGGCCGACATGGCGATCCTGGCGCTGCTGGGGGTGGTGTGGGCCGGTGTGGTGCGCTGGCAGCTGCGGCTTCCGCGCCGCGGTTAGCGAGGCTCGACGGAGGAGAGGCGAAGCTGGACCGCGGGTTTAGCGCCGCGGTTAGCGAGGCCCCGCCGACGTCGGTTTTCGGCTCTTTTGGACTGTGGCGCGGATGCGGGTATTGTTGGACGACGGTGCGGCGTCCGCATCGGCTCTTGCGTGCCCAGTCTTGGGTTCCTGGACAACCTGGAACTTCCTGCCACCGGCTCACGTTTTGCAGTCGGTCAGCGCTGTGCCGTGGCGGGCGCATGCACACAACAGTTAAGCCAGACACGGAGGATCGCCGGAGAGTAATGGCCAAGAAAGACGGTGCCATCGAGGTCGAGGGTCGAGTGGTCGAACCACTGCCCAATGCGATGTTTCGTATTGAGCTGGAGAACGGTCACAAGGTACTCGCCCATATCAGCGGCAAGATGCGGCAGCACTACATCCGGATCCTGCCCGAGGACCGGGTGGTCGTGGAGCTGTCGCCCTACGACCTGTCCCGCGGACGCATCGTCTACCGGTACAAGTAATTCTCCAAGCGTCATCCGTACGTCAGACCAGCGATAAGAACAGGACCACAGCAGCCGTGAAGGTGAACCCCAGCGTCAAGCCGATCTGCGACAAGTGCAGGGTGATCCGTCGGCACGGTCGTGTCATGGTGATCTGCTCGGACCCGCGCCACAAGCAGCGTCAGGGCTAGCCAAGCAGCTTCAACCACAACTGAATGCAGACCTCCCAGTACCACTGAGCTCCGCTGGCATCTTTAGAGATGGGCCGGCTCAGCAACGCCCGGATCGGAGGCCGGGCCCCGGAGCTTTTCACACCGGGAACGGGCTGGGACCAACACCTCCGCTACGAAAGAGGGAATGCCACCCATGGCACGACTAGTGGGCGTCGACCTGCCGCGCGATAAGCGCATGGAGATCGCGCTGACCTACATCTACGGCATCGGCCGTACTCGCTCCTGCGAGATCCTCGCCGCCGCCGGTATCGACAAGGACCAGCGCAGCAAGGACCTGACCGACGACCAGGTGACTGCGCTGCGTGACTACATCGAGCGCAACCTGAAGGTCGAGGGCGACCTGCGCCGCGAGGTGCAGGCGGACATCCGCCGCAAGATCGAGATCGGCTGCTACCAGGGTCTGCGGCACCGTCGCGGCCTGCCGGTGCGCGGCCAGCGGACCAAGACCAACGCGCGCACCCGCAAGGGCCCCAAGCGCACCATCGCCGGTAAGAAGAAGGCCAGGTAAGACCCATGGCAACCAAGAAAGCGACCGGGCCCAAGAAGGGCCAGAAGACCCGGCGGCGGGAAAAGAAGAACATCCCGCATGGTGCCGCGCACATCAAGAGCACCTTCAACAACACGATCGTGACGATCACCGACCCGCAGGGCAATGTCATCGCCTGGGCGTCGTCGGGTCACGTCGGGTTCAAGGGCTCGCGTAAGTCCACCCCGTTCGCCGCGCAGCTGGCCGCCGAGAACGCTGCCCGCAAGGCGCAGGAGCACGGCGTGAAGAAGGTCGACGTGTTCGTCAAGGGCCCGGGTTCGGGCCGTGAGACCGCGATCCGCTCGCTGCAGGCCGCCGGCCTCGAGGTCGGCGCGATTTCCGATGTCACCCCGCAGCCGCACAACGGCTGCCGTCCGCCCAAGCGGCGCCGGGTCTAGGAGGATTACGAAAGATGGCTCGTTACACCGGACCCGCCACCCGCAAGTCCCGCCGGCTCGGCGTCGACCTCATCGGTGGTGACCAGGCATTCGAGAAGCGCCCCTACCCGCCCGGCCAGCACGGTCGCGCGCGGATCAAGGAAAGCGAATACCGGCTGCAGCTGCAGGAGAAGCAGAAGGCTCGCTTCACCTACGGCGTCATGGAGAAGCAGTTCCGTCGCTACTACGAGGAGGCCGTCCGTCGTGGCGGCAAGACCGGCGAGGAGCTGTTGCGCATCCTGGAGAGCCGGCTGGACAACGTGGTTTACCGCGCCGGCCTGGCCCGCACCCGTCGGATGGCCCGCCAGCTGGTCAGCCACGGCCACTTCACCGTCAACGGTGTGAAGGTCGACGTGCCCAGCTACCAGGTGTCGCAGTACGACATCATCGACGTCCGCGAGAAGTCGATCAACACGGTGCCGTTCCAGATCGCCCGCGAGACCCAGACGGACCGGCCGGTCCCAAGCTGGCTGCAGGTGGTCGGGGAGCGTCAGCGCATCCTGATCCACCAGCTTCCGGAGCGCGCCCAGATCGTTGTGCCGCTCGCCGAGCAGCTGATCGTCGAGTTCTACTCGAAGTAAAACCCTGCACTGACCAGTGCAGGACTTGACCGGCATCAAATAGCGGGTGCCGAGAAGGAGATAGAAGAAAATGCTGATCTCGCAGCGTCCGACCCTGTCCGAAGAGGTCGTGGCCGAGAACCGGTCGCAGTTCGTCATCGAACCGCTCGAGCCGGGTTTCGGTTACACCCTGGGCAACTCGCTTCGTCGTACCCTGCTGTCGTCGATCCCCGGCGCGGCGGTCACCAGCATCCGCATCGACGGTGTGCTGCACGAGTTCACCACGGTCCCGGGCGTCAAGGAGGATGTCACCGACATCATCTTGAACCTCAAGGGCCTGGTGGTCTCGTCCGAGGAGGACGAGCCGGTCACCATGTACCTGCGCAAGCAGGGCCCCGGTGCCGTCACCGCCGGTGACATCGTGCCGCCGGCCGGTGTGACGGTGCACAACCCGGACATGCACATCGCCACCCTCAACGACAAGGGCAAGCTCGAGGTCGAGCTGATCGTCGAGCGCGGCCGCGGGTACGTCCCGGCCGTGCAGAACAAGGTCTCCGGCGCCGAGATCGGCCGTATCCCGATCGACTCGATCTACTCGCCGGTGCTCAAGGTGACCTACAAGGTCGAGGCGACTCGTGTCGAGCAGCGCACCGACTTCGACAAGCTGGTGCTGGACGTGGAGACCAAGAACTCCATCAGCCCGCGGGACGCGCTGGCCTCGGCCGGTAAGACCCTGGTCGAATTGTTCGGTCTGGCACGGGAACTCAACGTCGAGGCCGAGGGCATCGAGATCGGCCCGTCGCCGGCCGAGGCAGACCACATCGCCTCGTTCGCGCTGCCGATCGACGACCTGGACCTGACGGTGCGGTCGTACAACTGCCTCAAGCGCGAGGGTGTGCACACGGTCGGGGAGCTGGTCGCCCGCACCGAGTCCGACCTGCTCGACATCCGCAACTTCGGCCAGAAGTCGATCGACGAGGTCAAGGTGAAGCTGCACCAGCTGGGCCTGTCGCTCAAGGACAGCCCGGCCAGCTTCGACCCGTCGCAGGTCGCCGGTTACGACGTCGCGACCGGCACCTGGTCGGCCGACGCGGGCGGTTACGACGAGCAGGACTACGCCGAAACCGAGCAGCTCTAAAAAGAATTCCGTCCCGGTCCTACCTGATACGGGGGCCGGCCCCATTTAGGAGAAGTCGCAATGCCCAAGCCCACCAAGGGGCCCCGCCTCGGCGGAAAGTCCTCGCACCAGCAGGCGCTGCTGGCCAACCTGGCCACCTCGCTGTTCACCCACGGCCGGATCAAGACGACCGAGCCCAAGGCGCGGGCACTGCGGCCGTACGCCGAGAAGTTGATCACCCACGCCAAGAAGGGCACGCTGCACAACCGGCGTGAGGTGATGAAGAAGATCCGCGACAAGGATGTGGTGCACTCGCTGTTCGCCGAGATCGCCCCGCACTTCGCGGACCGCAGCGGTGGCTACACCCGGATCATCAAGGTCGAGGCGCGTCAGGGCGACAACGCCCCGATGGCCGTGATCGAGCTGGTTCGGGAGAAGACGGTGACCAACGAGGCCGACCGGGCGCGTCGCGCCGCGGCCAAGGCGGAGAAGGCCGCTCAGGCGGAGAAGGCTGCCGAGAAGGTCGAGGAAGCCAAGGTCGAGGAGCCGGCGGCCGAGGCTTCCGAGGCCTTCGACGCCTCCGCGGCCGAGGCCACTGAGGCTCCCGAAGCCACCGAAGCCACTGACGAGTCCTGAGTCCGGGGCCGAAGTTCGACTTCGGCTCGACATCGCCTACGACGGCACCGATTTCGCCGGGTGGGCGGTACAGAACGGACAGCGCACCGTCGCCGGTGTTCTCGAAGAGACACTGGCGACGGTGTTTCGCGTTCCGGTCCGGGTGTTCGGCGCCGGCCGCACCGACACCGGCGTGCATGCCACCGGGCAGGTCGCCCACGTCGACATTCCGCAAAGTGCTGTCGCACATGCCTATTCGCGTGGCCGGCCCGCCGACGAGCCGGAATTCCTGGCGCTGACACGGCGCTTGGCGCGTTTCCTGCCGGCCGACGTCCGGGTGCTGCGGGTGAACCGGACTACCCGCGACTTTGATGCCCGATTCTCCGCGCTGCGGCGGCACTACACCTACCGCCTGTCGACGGCGCCCTACGGGGTGCTGCCGCAGTCGGCCCGCTACGTCACCGCCTGGCCACGCCCCCTGGACGTCGAGGCGATGACGCAGGCGTCACAGACTCTGTTGGGGCTCAACGACTTCGCGGCGTTCTGTCGTCATCGCGAGGGCGCCACCACCATCCGCGACCTGCAGCGCCTCGAGTGGGAGCGCGACGGTGACCTGGTCACCGCGCATGTCAGTGCCGACGCGTTCTGCTGGTCGATGGTGCGCTCTCTGGTCGGTGCACTGCTGGTCGTCGGTGAGCACCGGCGCAGCGTCGCCTGGTGCGCCGATCTGTTGAATGCGCAGCGCCGGTCCAGTGACTTCACCGCCGCCCCGGCGCGCGGCCTGACCCTGGTCGGGGTGGACTACCCACCGGACGATCAGCTCGGGGCGCGCATCGTGATCACCCGGGACCTGCGCACCCGCTGAACCCCGCCCCTTTGCCGCGAGCGTGCAGAAACGTCCGCCAAAACCCCAGGTGGAGGCGGACGTTTCTGCACGCTCGGGGCAGAGGGGGCGGGAAGGGGCTAGGGGGCGGGAAGGGGCAGAGGGGGCGGGAAGGGGCGAGGGGGCGGGAAGGGGCGAGGGGCTAGAGCAGGCCCGCCACGAACGAGGCGGCCTGATTGGTCATCCCGGGCGTGTAGCTCGAATGGGCCGAGAAGTTACGGCCGGGAGAGCACACCGGGTCCCCGTCGGTGCACAGGTCGATGGTCTTGAACCCATACGCCGGGCTGTTGGTCAGCGGCTGCCCGAACTTGTTGGACGGGTTGCCGAACACCGCCACCGCCGCAACGTGGTCGGCGGCCTCCGGCGGCAGCGGCGCGGTGAACCCGAAGCCGGGCACCGGCGCGGCGGCGATGATGTCGATGATCGCCGCACCTTGCGAATAACCGCCGAGGACCAGCCGGGTGCCCGGACAGTTCTCCACCATCCACATGACGTGCCCGCTGGCGTCGTTGGCGCCGTCGGCAGACCGACCGAAGTCGTAGCTGGCCGGGTAGTTCACCGCGTAGGCACCGACCGACCGCGACGTCCGCCCGCGCAGGGCGCCGACGAACGCGTCGCCCACCCGGCCGAGACCCGGCGAATCATTGGTGCCACGCGCGAACACCACCTCGACATCGGGGCAGCCGTCGGCGAAGGCCACCGGCACGGTCGCGGGAGTCGGGTTGATCAGCAGCGCTGCGGCGACGACGCCGGCCGCCGGGATGCGGTATGCCTTCACGGGCATCGATACTAACGAAAGAAGCGTTGACGATCTAACTAATTGTGGTGGAGGTCTCAGGGCACCAGCGGGCCGGGTGCGGGAACCGGTCCGGCAGCCCGCAGCCGGCTGGCCACGAAGTTGGCGGCTTGGCTGGTCAGCGCCGGGATGTAGCCGTCGGTGTGGTCGCTCCACTCGTTGCCGGGGCCCTCGTGACAGATCGGGTCGCCCGGGTTGCACAGGTCGATGGCCTTGGAGCCGAACAGCGCGCTCTGCTGGCTGATCGGCCCGCCGGTGCGGTCGGCCGGGTTGCCGAACGTGGCGACGGCCACCACCTGGTCGGCGTATTCGGCGGGCAACTGGCTGCCCCAGCTGATCCCGCCCACCTGGGTGCCGGTGACGATATCGATCACCGAGGCGCCCTGCGAATAGCCGCCCAGCACCAACTGGGTGTCCGGGCAGACGTCGGCCGCGGCCTTGACCCGCTTGATCACGTCGTTGGCGCCGTCACCGCCCCCCAGCTGCAACCGGCCGGCGGGGTAGTTGACCGCATACTCGTCGACCTTCTTGGAGGTCTGCTGCCGCAGCGAGTCGATCAGCGCCCGACCCACCCGGCCCACACCGGGGGGCTCGCTGGTGCCGCGGGCGAAGATCACCTCGACGTCGGGGCAGTCGTAGGCGGACGCCTCCGGAATGGAGCCCGGGGCCACCGCGGGGACGGTGAGCAGGGCGGCGACAGTCATCGCCACCGTGAAAATGCCGCGCAATCGATCGAAATGCATAACAGGGATGGTACCCAAGCTGCGCAGGTGGCCCGTCGGCCTGTGGATGGCCGGGCACCCGTCGCGCCGGCCCCGGCTAGCGTCGCCGGCACGGAAAGGGTGCCGATGACCAGAGAATCGACGACACGGCTGCAGGTCAGTGCGCACCGATTCCAGGCCCGCCGGATGGAGCGTGCGCTGCGCTGCGGGCAGCCGGCGGGCGGCCCCGCGCCGGGCGGCTCCGCGCTGGCCTTCGGCTGCCTGCTGAGTGCTGTGGCGTTGGCCGGCGCGGTGGCACTGGCGGTGCTGCGGCCGCAGCCGGGCCTGGGGGACGCGCCGATCCTGCTGGACCGTGCCTCGGGGGCGCTGTATGTCCGGGTCGGCGACACCGTGCACCCGGTGTTCAATCTGGCGTCGGCTCGCCTGATCGCCGGGACGGCCGCGGACCCGCGGCCGGTGGACGGGGCTGCGATCGGGCGGGCCCGGCGCGGCCCGCCGCTGGGCATTCCGGGCGCCCCCGGTGTGCTCGGGCGCGCACTGGACGACACCGCGACGTGGTCGATCTGCGATGACGCCGCGGTCGGCACCACCCTGATCGCCGGGGTCGACCTGGCGGCCTCCAGGCGGATCGATCCGAGAGAGGCGGTGGCGGTGCGCTCGGAGTCCGGGATCGACTATCTGTTGCGCTCCGGGCGGCGGGCCCCGGCCGGGCAGCCGCCGCCGGCCCCGCGGCGGGTGTCGGCGTTGCTGCTCAATGCGGTGCCCGAGGCTGTGCTGGTCGACGCCGTGCCGGTGGCACTTCCGGTGGAACTGCCCGCCGCCGCGACGACGCTGTGCGCGCATTGGCGGGCCGGGGACCCGGATGGGATCACCCTGTCGGCCGGGGTCGGGCTGCCGTTGCCGGACGGTGCGGCGCCGACGATGCTGGCCCAGGCCGACGGGCCGGGGCCGGCGCTGGACGCGGTGTACCTGCCGCCGGGCCGCAGCGCCTATGTGCGGGGCGGCACCGGACCCGGATACCTGATCGCCGACACCGGCGTGCGGTTCACCGTCGCCGTCGCCGCAGCGGCCCGTAGCCTGGGCCTGCCCGAGACGCCCGTCACGGTGCCGTGGCCGATGCTGGCCGGGTTGCCGGCCGGGCCGCTGCTCGGCGCGGAACAGGCCGGCGCTACCCGCGACGTCGGGCCCGGGCGGTGATCGACACCAGCAGCACGGCGAGCAGAACCCCGATGCCGGTGATCGCGGTGCGCAGGCCGGTCGGTTCGGGTTCGGGTTCGGGTTCGGGGACCGGTGCCGGCGCCTGCCGGGCTGTGGGCCGCGGCGGCGTAGGCCGGGGCGCGTCGAAGGTGAGCGCGGCCAGCGGGTCGATCACCCCGGCGCCGACGACGTCGTCGCGGCCACCGGGCGGGTGATGCGCGGTGGCCCTGATCCGGTCCATCACCTGCCGCGCAGTCCACTGCGGGTGCCGCGAGCGGATCAGCGCCGCCAGACCGCTGACCACCGGAGCGGCGAAGCTGGTGGCGCTGGTGGCGGTGGCCAGGTCGTCACCGACGGTGCTCAGCGACAGCACCGCCTCGCCAGGCGCGGCCACGTCCACCCACGGGCCGGGCCGGGTGAACGCCGACGGTGCGCCCTGGGCATCCACCGAGGCGACGGTCAGCACGTAGTCGTCGTACCAGGCGGGTGTGACGATCGTCGGCTCGGCGGTGCCGCATTCGTCGTCGGTGTTGCCCGCGGCGGCCACCACCACCGCACCTTTCACCTCGACGGCGTAGGCCAGCGCGGCCCCCAGGGCACGGTCATCGACTCCGTGCGCCGGTCCGCAGGCCACCGTCGAGATGTTGATGACGGTCGCGGCCAGGTCGGCGGCGATGCGTACCGCCTTGGCCAGGGTTTCGACATCGCCGACCCCGGGTGGCCCGCCCACGGTGCCGAATCGGGTACTGGACTGACGGATTCCGATGACCGTGGCCAGCGGCGCCATGCCACCGAACCTGTCGGTGGCGGGATCGGTGGTGGCCCCGATGATTCCGGCAACCATGGTGCCGTGCCCGTCGCAGTCCTGGGTGCCGTCGCCGCTCGCCACGTAGTCACCGCCGCCCACCAGGCCGGGCAGCCGCCGGTGCGGTGCGACGCCGGTGTCGATCACCGCCACCCGCTGCCCCGCCCCGCGGGTCAGGGCCCACAGTTCGGGAAGATTCAGCCCGTCGAGTTGGGTGGCGGCGAGGCCCGGATCGCGGGCCGGCACCGTACACACCGTCTGCTGCACGGTGGGGCGGGCCGGCGCGGCCGGTGCCGGGGCGGGCAGTCGGGTGCTGTCGATGGTGGGTGGGGTGACGGCGTTCGCGCAGGGCACGCACTGGGTGGTCGCGGCGATCGCCCCGGCGGCGAGCACTCGGGTGATCCGGCGGGCACGCATCGGCTACCCCAGTCCGCGGACCGCGCCGTACACCCCGGCGACCCAGCAGGCCAGCGGCAGCAGCGCGCCCAGTGTCAGGCTCTCCAGGACCTCGGCGGCGCGTCGGCCCAGTGCGGAATCATCTTGGGCCGCAAAGCCGGTCGCGAGCGCCGTCCCGCCCAGCAGCACCGCCGTCGCCGCCTGCCCAGGACCGGGACCCGCACCGAGTACGGCGATACCCAAGATGGTGACCCCGCCGGCCAGCAGCGCCGCAATCTGCCGGGCGTCGGCGTGCGAGCGGGCCCGCAGCACCAGGGCTGCGCCGCACGCCGCGATGAACGCCACCCCGACCAGGCGGGGGACCCCGGGCACCGGATCGGTGACTGCGACGCCGCCCGCACCCAGCACCGCCATCGCCGCCGAACCGGCGACCAGCCCGGTCAGCAACACGTGCGCCGTGCCACTCGGGCCGCAGACCCTGACCGCGATCCGGCCCGCAGCCCGTAGCGCACCCACCGCCGACGCGACCGCCGCCGCACCCACGACCTGTCCCGAAATCCCGGTCGCCACAGCGGCCATCCCGGCGACGGCGGCCAGCACGGCCAACCCGGCCAGGCAGCACAGCGTCACCCGCACGCTCGGACCGCAACCGCTGGACGGCACCGTCAACGCCGCCACGGTCCCGGCCGCCGCGACCGCGAGCATCGCGTTCGGCGCACCCGGACCGCCGGGGACCGCCACGAAACCGGCGACCCCGGACATCGCCGACGCCGTGAGCCCGGCGGCCAGCCGGCTCCCCGCCGGGGTCCAGGGGCGGGCCGCCGCCCGCGCCGACGCCGCGAGCTGTTCTGCGGGATCGTCGAAAACCGGTTCCGGCACCGGGTATTCGGCCGGCGTCAGTGCCAGCACCGCTCCGTCGCGAATACCATGTTGTGCCAAAGATTTCGAACCATCCAAGGGGGAACGGCCGGGCAGGCCGAGGCGATACGGTCGCAGCTCCTGGAGGTCGGCTCGGCGCGGCAGCAGGTCCACGATCGCGGCGATCAACGCGGCCACCGGCACGCCCGAGGGCAACGCCATGTCGGCGTGACCGCGCTCGGTGTGCACCGCGACCCGCCGCAGGCCCGAATCTGTCGCCGCCATGTTCTCGCCTCCTCGGCTCTCGTTCTGGGGGGCACGCTATCGCTGGCGATGGGCGGGCGTTTTCGGTTGTCCACAGGTGACTTGCCGGGCGGATTGCGGCCTTCTACGGTGTGCCGATGACCGAGCTGCGATACGACGCGGACCGGCCGGTGATGCCTCACGAAGGTGAAATCTGTGTTGCCGCACCGCCATCGGTGACGCGGCCGGAGGCGGGGGCGATGCTGATCCGGCTGCTGCCGGTCGTGATGGCAGTCGGGATGCTCGGCGCGACCGCGGTGCTCTACCGCTCGGGGTCACCGCGCAGCCCGGCCTTTGCGATGCTGCCGCTGATGATGCTCGCCTCGGCGGTGCTGGCCGTACTGGGCGGACGCCATCGAGGCCGAAGCGGTGATATCGACGACGACCGCGAAGGCTACCTGGATTACCTTGCTGGACTGCGTGACTCGGTCCGCATCACCGCGGCGGCGCAGCGCGCGGCGGTGACCTGGGCCCACCCGGAGCCCGACGCGCTGTGGATACTTGCCGATGGACCCCGGAGGTGGGAGCGCCGGCCCGCCGACCCCGATTTCGGCCGGGTGCGGGTGGGCATCGGAACCGCGGGCCTGATCACCCGCCTGGTGGCGCCCGCACCAGCGGGCCCGGGCGTCATCGATCCCGTCACCGACACCGCCCTGAGCCGCTTCCTGGACGTCCACGCCACGGTGCCCGACGTGCCGGTGACGCTGCCCCTGTTGGGTTCGGGACCGTTGATGCTGGACGGCGAACCGGATCGGATGCGTGGACTGCTACGGGCGATGATCTGCCAGCTCGCGGTGTTGCACGGCCCAGACGTCGTGACGATTGCGGTTGAGAGTGAATCGCCCACGCGCTGGGACTGGCTGAAATGGCTACCGCATCATCAGCATTCGGCACCTGCCTTTCACGCCGCACCGGCCGGACCGCGCGCGGTGGTGATCGTCGACGATCATTCAGGCCTATCGGTGGTCGATTCTGCCGGGGTAGGCGGTGCTGTGCGGAGGCTGCCGCCAAGTGAATTCGTCCGGGCGGATTTCCTCTCCGTCGCCGACGCGGTGGTCTGCGCGCAGCGGTTGGCCGGCCATCGGGTGACGCGGTCCGGTGGGCCGGACGACTGGGCGGCACTGCTGGGTATCGACGACATCGAGGGATTCGACCCGGCGGCTCGGTGGGCCGGCGGAGCAGATCGGCGACTGTGCGTGCCGATCGGCACGGATGCGGACGCAAGCCCGGTGTGCCTGGACATCAACGAGGCCGCCGAGCGGGGCAGCGGGCCGCACGGCTTGTGTGTCGGTGCTACCGGCTCGGGCAAGTCGGAGTTCCTGCGCACGCTGGTGCTCGGGATGACGGTCACCCATGCGCCGCAGGACCTCAACCTGGTGCTGGTCGACTTCAAAGGCGGCGCAACCTTTCTCGGATTCGAACAGACGGCGCACGTCGCCGCGATCATCACCAATCTGGCCGATGAGGCCCCGCTGGTGGAGCGGATGCAGGACGCGCTGTCCGGTGAGATGCACCGGCGGCAGGAGCTGCTGCGCGCCGCGGGCGCCTCCGGGATCGCCGGTTACAACGCGGCTCGCCAAGGCGCGCCGCCGCTGCCTGCGCTGCTGGTGATCGTCGACGAGTTCTCCGAACTGCTCGATCAGCAGCCGGAGTTCCTGGACACCTTCGTCGCCGTCGGCCGGCTGGGCCGCTCGCTGGGCATCCATCTGCTGCTGGCCAGCCAGCGGCTGGAGGAGGGCAGGCTGCGCGGCCTGGAATCCCATCTGTCCTACCGGATCTGCCTCAAGACGACCTCGGCCGCAGAATCACGGATCGTCCTGGGCGTACCCGACGCCTACGAATTGCCGAATGCTCCCGGCGCCGGATACCTGCGCACCGCCGACGGCGAGGTGACCCGATTCCAGACGGCCTTCGTCTCCGGGGACTGTCCGGATCCTCGGCCGGTCCCGCGGCGCGCGCAGCCCTTCCACGCGGTATCACACGGCACCGCCGCATCGCACGAAGATCCGGCGCCCAGGCCGTCCGGACGCACGGTGCTGCAGGCGATCCTGGGGCGCCTGGCTGGGCACGGCCCGCCGGCGCGGCGGGTGTGGCTGCCGCCGCTGGGGGAAGCGCCGGCGCTGGGGGAGCTGCTCGACGGGCAACGTGCCGGACTATGCGTGCCGATCGGCGTGGTGGACCGGCCGTTCGAGCAGCGGCGCACCCCGCTCACGGTGCGGCTCGACGGTGCGGCCGGACATGTGGCGGTGGTCGGCGCACCGCAGTCGGGCAAGTCGACGACGCTGCACACGCTGATCGCGGCGCTGTGCGCCACCCATGACGCGACGCGAGTGGCGTTCTACTGCTTGGACTTCGGTGGGGGTGGGTTGGACGCATTGGATCGGCTGCCGCAGGTGGGGTCGGTCGCCGGCTCCGGCCGACCCGAGCTGGTGCGGCGAACGGTCGCCGAAATGGAGGCGATCCTGGAGCGCCGGGAGACCGGATGCTGCGGGGAGGGTGAACCTGCCGGCCACGTATTCCTGGTGATCGACGGTTGGGCCGCCCTGGGCCGCGAATTCGACGTGGAGGCAAGGATCATCGCGCTGGCCGGCCGAGGCCTGTCCTTCGGTGTGCACGTCGTGCTGTCGGCGAATCGGTGGGCTGATGTCCGGCCCGCGTTGCGCGACCTGATCGGAACCCGCATCGAGCTGAGGCTGGGAGATCCGGCCGAATCCGAACTGGGTCGCCGGCAGGCGCAGCGGGTGCCCCAGCACCGGCCCGGCCGCGGTGTGACAGCCGACGGACTGCACATGCAGGTGGCGCGACCCGACGGCTGGTCGCCGATCCCCAGCGCGGCCGTCGCGCCGCCGATCGCGCTGTTGCCTGCCGTCATCGACCGCGCGTCGTTGGACCTCTCGATCCACGACCGGCCGGTGCTCGGCATCGATGAATGCGGACTCGCCGCTGTCGCAGTCGATTTCGAGCGCCAGCCGCACCTGCTGATCCTGGGCGACAACGAATGCGGCAAGACCGCGGCACTGCGAACCCTGTGCCGGGAGCTGATGCGAACCCACTCCGCCGACCAGGTGCAGATATTCGTCGTCGATTATCGGCGCAGCCTGCTCGGCGTGGTGACGACCGAACACCTGGCCGGGTATGCCATGTCAGCGCCCGCGCTGACGACGATGCTGCCGCGGCTCGTGGACCGACTGGCCGGCCGCATGCCGGGTGCGGAGCTGACCGCGCAGCAACTGCGGGCCCGGTCCTGGTGGTCGGGTCCCCAGCTGTACGTGGTGGTCGACGACTACGACCTGGTCGCCACCGCGGCCGGCAATCCGCTGACTCCGCTGCTGGAATACCTGCCGCACGCCGGTGATCTCGGGCTGCACCTGGTGGTGGCCCGCCGAAGCGGTGGTGCGGCCCGGTCGATGTACGAGCCGCTGCTGGCCGCCCTGCTCGATCTGGGCGCGATGGGTCTGCTGATGAGCGGTGATGCCGCCGACGCCCCACTGATGGGCTCGGTGCGCCCGGGCCCGCTGCCGCCGGGACGCGGCATCCTGTTGACCCGTACCGGCGGGGAACAGCGGATCCAGGTGGCCTGGGAACCGTGAGTCACCGCGCGGTGATCGAGGCCGGGCCGGCGACCATCCGCCGGTTATGTTGCGCTGCAGTCGAATCCGAGGGATCCGCGGCGGCACTGGAGTGGATCGATGATCCGGTGGCCCTGGTCGATGGGCAGCCGAGGGAACTTCCCGAGCTGCTGCGCAGCGTCATGACCTGCCCGGAGTCCGCCGATTCGATCGAGATCATCCACCCGTCGTGGTGGCCGGCCCGTCGTGTCCAACTGTTCGCCGCCACGGCCGAAGCCCTGGCCGATCACGTCACCACCCGGCCGCGCAGCCAGTTGCATCCCGATGCCGTCGTCGTCGTGGAGATCGCCGATGCGCTGGTGGCCATCACCGGAGCGGGCACCGTCGCCGAGCCGCGCATCGGCGCTCCCGACAACGTCGCCGAAGCGGTGGCGCGGCGGGTGCGCGACCAGGGGGCGGTCGTCATCGACGCCCCGGTGAGCGTGGGCGGGGCGGCCGCGCTGGCCACGATGATCGCCGAGCGGTTGCCGGGTGCGTACCGGATCTTCGACGAGTTGCCGGTCAGCGCACCGCCGTCGTCCCCGCCGGTGCCGCAACCGCCCGAGCCGGCCCGGACCGGCCGTCGCTCATGGATGCCGCCCGCCGCGGCAGCCGCCGCGCTGGGCGTCGTCGCGCTGGGGCTGCGCATGCACCACGACGCGCCGCCCGACCCGATGACCTACCTGGTGGAAGGCCGTGTGGCGGTGCAGGTTCCGGCGGGGTGGCCGGTGCGCCGCGTCAACGCCGGACCCGGATCGCCCCGGGTGGAGGTCGTCTCGCCGACCGACCCGCGGCTGGTGTTGCACCTCACCCAGGCGCCGGCCGCCGGCGACACCCTGGCCGCCGTGGCCGAACCGCTGCAGCGCGCCTTGCAACGCGCCGACGCCGAAACACCCGGTGTATTCACCGGATTCGACGCGGCTGACAGCAGGGCGGGGCGACCCGCCATCACCTACCGGGAGATTCGCGACGGCCGGGAAGTCGACTGGGCGGTGCTGGTCGACGACGGGGTGCGGATCGGTATCGGCTGCCAGACCGGGCCCGGCGGTGCGGACCCGCTGCGTGCGGTGTGCGAGCAGGCGGTGCGCTCCGCCCATGCCCTCGGCTAGATGATTGCCCCGATCAGAATGAGCATCCGGGCGGATCTGAAAAATTCGATGGAACCGATCCGGCCCCGCGGCAGTCGAACTAGACATCAACCCGAACCAACGCAAGGGGGAGATGTGACGACATCCAGCACGACACTCAGCGCCGACTTCGAGGTCATGCGCGCCGTCGCGGCGGCCACGGACGCCCGCAACGAGGAGATCCAGGGCATGCTGCAGGCGTTCGTCGGCCGGATGCGGGCCGTGCCGGCATCCGTCTGGTCGGGCCTGGCAGCAGCCCGGTTCCAGGAGGTCCTGGACCGCTGGAACACCGAATCGCTGCGGCTGCACCACGCCCTGGCGCGTATCGCCGAGACGATCCGCCTCAACGAACGCGCGCTGCGCGAGGTCGCCGAGAACCACTCGCGCCACATCGCCGCCGCCGGCGACGGAATCTGAGCGGGCCGGCCATGGACACCGCACTGTCATACAACTTCGATGAGATCGAATACGGCGTCCGTCAGGAGATCCACTCCACGGCGAACCGGCTCAATACGGCTTTGGCGGAGTTGGGGTCGCAGATCGCACCCCTGCAGCAGGTCTGGACCCGGGAAGCAGCCGCGGCCTACCACGCTGAACAGCTGCGATGGCGCCAAGCCGTCAGCGCGCTGAACCAGATCCTGTTCGACCTGGGCAGCGCGGTGCGCGACGGCGCGGCCGACGTCGCCGACGCGGACCGCCGTGCCGCCGGAGCTTGGGGGAGGTAGGAGAGACCACCCCCGAACACGGTGTGGCCCCGATGGAGGAGAGCCGACGGGGCCACACCGGCCCGGACCGGCGCGTCCCCGTTTTGACCTGCGCGGATCACCCCCGGTAGGCTCCACCGTTGGCGTGCGGTGCCTGATGGCACAGCGGGTTCTCGGGTCACTGTCGGTCGCCGAGGAGCATCCCGTCCACGCCGGACCGGCACCCGGCTCGCTCCGGGATCCGCAAGAACCGGGGACCACCCGGCTCGAGTTAACAGAAGAGGTAAGCGCTGTGCCCACCTATGCGCCGAAGGCGGGTGACACCACACGTTCGTGGTACGTCATCGACGCCACCGACGTGGTGCTCGGCCGGCTCGCCGTTGCGGCAGCAAACCTGCTGCGCGGCAAGCACAAGCCGACATTCGCGCCGAACGTTGATGGCGGTGACTTCGTCATCATCATCAACGCCGACAAGGTCGCCATCAGCGGCGACAAATTGCAGAAGAAGATGGCTTACCGCCACTCGGGCTACCCGGGCGGGCTGCGCAAGCGCAGCATCGGCGAGCTGATGGAGACCCGTCCCGACCGTGTCGTGGAGAAGGCGATCCTCGGGATGATCCCGCACACCAAGCTGGGTCGTCAGATTCAGCGCAAGCTGCACGTCTACGCCGGGCCGGTGCATCCGCACACCGCTCAGCAGCCGACTCCGTACGAAATCAAGCAGGTGGCGCAATGACCGAGACGGCAATCGAAGAAGCCGAGAACACCGAGGCCCCCGAGGTCGTCGAGACGGTTGAGATCGAAGAGACCACTGAGGTGCACGCCGAGGCCACTCCGGCCTACGAGCCGCTGGACCTGGGTCGTCCCATCCAGACCGTCGGCCGCCGCAAGGAGGCCGTGGTGCGGGTGCGCTTGGTGCCCGGCACCGGCAAGTTCAACCTGGACGGCCGCACCCTGGAGGCCTACTTCCCGAACAAGGTGCACCAGCAGCTGATCAAGGCTCCGCTGGTGACCGTGGACCGGGTGGACGCCTTCGACGTCTACGCGCACCTCGACGGCGGTGGCCCCTCCGGCCAGGCCGGTGCGCTGCGGCTGGCGCTGGCTCGCGCGCTGATCATCGTGCAGCCCGAAGACCGTCCGGCTCTGAAGAAGGCCGGCTTCCTGACTCGTGACCCCCGGGCCACCGAGCGCAAGAAGTACGGTCTCAAGAAGGCCCGCAAGGCGCCGCAGTACAGCAAGCGCTGATCGATCTTCGTCCAACCGCGAGGGTGCGCAGTTGTACGCGTGTACCGGCGTGTCGCCGTACAACTGTGCACGCTCGCGGGGATAAAGGATAGGCATGGGTCGACTTTTCGGCACTGACGGCGTCCGTGGGGTCGCCAACCGCGAACTGACCGCAGAACTGGCCATGGCGCTGGGCAGCGCCGCGGCGCAACGGCTGACGCAGGGCGCCGCCCGCCGGGTGGCCGTGGTGGGCCGTGACCCGCGCGCCAGCGGCGAGATGCTCGAGGCCGCGGTCATCGCCGGGCTCACCAGCCAGGGCGTCGACGTGCTGCGCGCCGGAGTGCTCCCGACACCGGCGGTGGCCTACCTGACCGGCGCGTATGAGGCCGCCTTCGGGGTGATGATCTCCGCGTCGCACAATCCGATGCCCGACAACGGCATCAAATTCTTCGGCCCGGGCGGCCACAAGCTCGATGACGCCACCGAGGACCAGATCGAGGACCTGGTGGCTGCCGGCCCCGGGCTGCGCCCGATCGGTGACGGGCTGGGCCGGGTGGTCGACGCCAAGGACGCCCTGGACTGCTACCTGCGCCACCTCGGCGAATCCACTCGCACCCGCCTCGACGGCCTGACCGTGGTGGTGGACTGCGCGCACGGCGCGGCTTCGGAAGCGGCGCCGCGGGCCTACCGGGCTGCGGGCGCCACCGTGATCGCGATCAACGCCGATCCCGACGGGCTCAACATCAACGACGGCTGTGGGTCCACCCATCTTGAGCCGTTGAGCGCCGCGGTGCTCGAGCACGGCGCCGACCTCGGCCTGGCGCACGACGGCGATGCCGACCGCTGCCTGGCCGTCGACGCCGCAGGTCAGGTGATCGACGGCGACGCCATCATGGTGGTGCTGGCGCTGGCGATGCGTGACGCCGGTGAGCTGGCCGACGACACCCTGGTCACTACGGTGATGAGCAACCTCGGCCTGCACCTGGCCATGCGGGAGGCCGGCGTCACCGTGCACACCACCGACGTCGGCGACCGTTACGTCCTGGAGCAGCTACGGGCCGGCGGCTTCACCCTGGGCGGTGAGCAGTCCGGGCATATCGTGCTGCCGCAGCTGGCCACCACCGGAGACGGTGTCATCACCGGCCTGCGTCTGATGGCGCGGATGGCGCAGACCCGTGCTCCGTTGGCCGCACTGGCCTCGACCATGCGCACGCTGCCGCAGGTGCTGATCAACGTCGAAGTGACCGACAAGGCCGACGCGGTCCAGCGACTGGCGGTGCGCACCGCGGTGCAGCGCGCGGAGGAAGAACTCGGTGACACCGGGCGAATCCTGTTGCGTCCCTCCGGCACCGAGCAGCTGGTTCGGGTGATGGTGGAAGCCGCCGACGAGGACACCGCACGCCAGATCGCGGCCGGCGTCGCCGAGGCGGTTCGCGCCGGGAACTGACGGCCCGGTCCCGGAAGGATTGCCGGGAACCTGCAGCGCGTTCGCACCGTCAAACCGGTATGGGACGACAACAGGTGTACCTCGACGCCGCTGGACTGCGGTCGGTGGCCGATGGTTTCGACGCGGCCGCCGCCGCCATCGACAGTGCCACCCGGATCCGATTGGGCGGCTTGGTGTTCGACGGCAGCCGCGCCGGGCGCGATCACGTCGGGGCGGGTGAGTCGGTGCGGCGTTCGCTGGATTCCTGGGCCGGCGAGCTGACGCGCTGGTCGCGGGCCAGTACCGAGATCGCCGCGGCACTGCGCGCCGGCGCGGCCCGGTACGCCTGTGCAGAGTTGTCCGCGGCGGATCGGCTCGGTTGAGGTGGCTTGAGGTGGCACCGCGATACGACGTCGCCGCCCGGCTGGCCGAGGGCCGAGAGGCGGTGGCGCACACCCAGACCTACGTCTCGGCGTGTCATCGGCTGGGGTACCGGAATCCGGACTTCACCGGGTACGACGGGCAACTGACCGAGATGTACGACGGTGAATCGGGCCTGGACCTGCAGGCGCTCGACGCAGATTGTGCGGCGCTGGGCGCACTGGCCGCGGAGGCCGACGACGCGTTGCGTCTGCAGCGCGGGCAGCTCACCGAACTGGCGCAGGCATGGCGCGGGCCCGGTGCCGAGACCGCCGCGGATTTCCTGCGCCGGCATTGCGATGCCGGCGCTGAACTCACGGCCCGGCTGCGGGCGGCCGCTGCCGGCTGCGAGGTGCTGCGTGACGAGCTGTGGCGACTGGTCGACACCAAGGTGGCCGCGGTGCAGGCCGTCGATGACCTGGTGGGCGCGCAACGACCGGTGTGGCTGGCGGCCGCACACGGGGTGGACTCAGGCGACAAGCACGCGGGTGAGGTCATCGAAAAGCAGGTGATTCCCTACGTGGACAACGATGTTCACGGCCAGTGGCTCGCCGCGGTGCGGTCCGCGCGCGACGGGGTGGCGGCCGCCTACGCCGCGGCCGCACCGGCGACCGGTCCCGGGCCGGGTCTGGTGTTCGCGGTGCCGGGTGACCTCGGGCCGGTGGTGCCCTACGACGAGCCTGCCCGTCTCGCTGCCGTGGCTCCGGCTGATGTTCCCGCAATGCGCGACGCGCCCCTGGCCGGCGCACCGGGTGAGCCGGCGGCCGCATCGCCGGTTGCGCCCACGCCGCAGGTGCCCCTCGACGACATGCCCGCCGACCTCGGCGTGCCGTCGGGGCTCGGCCTGCCCGGTGACCTGGGCTTGCCGTCGGGCGGGCTACCGGGAGGCCTGGGCGGTCTGGCTGGCCTGGGCGGGCTGATCCCGCGGCTGGCCGACGCATTCGGCGGTACCGGTGGGCCGTTCGATGATCCGGCCGCCGATCTGGCCCGGGAAATCGAGCACCCCCAAGACGTCCAGGACGCCACCGACGCCGAAGACCCCGAGCCCGAGCCTGGAACCGAAGACGCTGACGATGCCGAGGATCCAGCGGGAGAAGAGCCGGCCGATGAGAGCGGGGCCGTGGCGGAGCCCGAACCGGAGCCCGAGGTAGCCGAACCCGTCTCCGAGCCCAGTGAAGCGCAGGAAGCCGCCCAGACCGAGCCCGTGCCGCCCGCTGCAGAGTCGACGGTCGCCGACCCGCCCAAAACCCCGTGCGAGATCGCCGCCGAGGAGTTGCCACAGGTGGGGCGGTGAGCAACCCGCGAGGGACATGAGCGGTGTGGACCCTCATGAACGCCTGTGCCGGCTGTTCTCGGCTCAGGCAGCCAAGGCCATGCTGCGACAGCGGGTGGCTGTTGCTCGCTGGCAGGGGACGGACCATTTCTACGAACGAGTCCAAGGAGCCTTGGGCGGCGTTGTCGACTCCGATGCGATCGTGGTGGCTCAGGAGTTGACCATGTTGGCTCAGCCGCTGCCCGAGGATACCGAGCTGTGGCGCGGAATCCGGTCCATCGAGAAGACATTCGGGGTCGGCCGCGCCAATATCGAATCGGTGGCCGGACGTAAGTGGATCGAGAACCGGTTCACGAGTTCGACGGTCAGCCCGGAGAAGGCAGCCCCCGAGTTCACCCACCCCGGACAGACCCCGGCGATTATGCAGATCATCGCGCGGCCTGGTACGCCAGCAGTGTGGATTCCACCGCTCGGAAACCCGGTATATACAGGTCAGAGCGAATTATTGTTTGTGGCTGGTATCACCGTGCGTATCCTTGATATTGGCGTGTCGGGTGCCATGGCGCTGATCAGGGTAGAGGTGACGTGATGGGCAGGTTTGAGGACGAACTCCACTTGGTCGAGCCGTCCGCTTACGTCCCTAGCACTGTCCCGGCCCTGCTTCGCCAGGCGGGTTTGACCGATGCGACGCGTGACGCTCAAGCCGCCCTGATCCGTGAATGGCTGAAAACGCATCAGCCAATCCCGTTGATGGAGTACTCGATCCGCGACATGGGATTCGGCAAGCTTCTCGACGAGCGAATGGCCATCTGACCGATGAACGAAATGTGGGCAACGGTGGTGATGGACAGCGACGTCGCGGCCGAAGTCGAACGTCTTCAGCAACAAGGCATGGGCGTCGGTAAGGCGTTGAATATGCTTGCACGCCTTGGGATTGCTGCGCGGAATGGGTCGCCCAGGGCTCGATATCGGCATCGCACGGCACACCTTGGCCTGACGGTCGACGTCACCAAGGTGGCCGACGTGCTCGATGTCCTCGACACCGATCGATGAGTTGGCTACCCGCTCAGCCCGGCCGGGTCCCCCACGTCTGCAACGTCGAGACGATCCGCGCCGCCTCCTCCAGTTGCTCGAGTGACAGCTCCGTGGTGGGCGTGCGCCACTCGGTGACCACCGCGAGAGCGGCGTCGATGAACAGCTGCTTGGTCTGGCCGCGCTGAATCTTGCCGCTGGAGGTGGTGGGCATCGAAACGTGATGCACCAGAACCACTGCTTCGGCGGCGATCCCGTGATGGGTTGCCACCGCGGTGCGGATCTTGCTGATGACGGCGTCGAGATCGGTCTCGGCGATCCGGTTGCTGTCCACTTCGTGGACGATGACCAACTGTTCGATGGCTCCGGCCGGGCCGTCCACCGCGAATGCCGCCCCGCGGCCCGACACCAGAATCGAGTCGCACTGCTGCACGGTGAACTCGATGTCGTTGGGGTAGTAATTGTGGCCGTCGATCACAATCAGGTCTTTGCAGCGTCCAGTGGTGAAAATCTCACCGGCGCACAGGAATCCGAGGTCGCCGGTGCGCAGGAACGGCCCGCGGTTCACATCGCCCGGCGCGGCCAACCTCGCCCCGAACGTCGCCGCGGTCTCCTCCGGGCGGTTCCAATAGCCCAGGGCGACGTTGGGTCCGGCGACCCAGATCTCGCCGATCGCGTCGGGCCCGCACGGCTGGCGGGTCATCGGGTCGACGATCGCGACATCGGCTTGACGGGGCTGGCCGCAGGCCACGAACGTCGCGGCCGCGGGGTCCTCAGGTGCGACATCGACGACCCGATCCTGTTCCAGGGCAACGCGATCGAGGTAGCGCACGCCCGGCACACCCGCCGGTGAGCCGGCCGACACGCACAGCGTGGCTTCGGCCAGCCCGTACACCGGGTAGCACGACGACAGCTGAAAACCGGCCGGCGCGAAGGCATCCGCGAAGGCGGCCAGCGAGGTGGCGCGCACCGACTCGGCACCGTTCATGGCCACGGTCAGACACGAAAGGTCCAGTGCGGCACGCTCTTCGGGAGTACTGGTCTCCACGCAACGGTCGTAGGCGAAGTTCGGCGCTGCGGTGATCACCCCGCGGTGGGCCGAGACCAGTTCCAGCCAGCGCATCGGGCGTTTGATGAACGCCGTCGGCGACATCAGCGCCGTGCTGGCCCCCAGGTACACCATGTGCAGGATTGCGCCGATCAGCCCCAGATCATGGTGCGGCGGCAGCCAGAACACGCCTTTGGCGTTCTCGTCGCCGTTCCACGCCTGGCGGATGGCGTCCACATTGTGCAGCACGTTGCCGTGGCTGAGCAGTACGCCCTTGGGCAGTCGGGTTGAGCCCGAGGTGTATTGGATGGCAGCCGGGGAGTCGGTGTTGATGTCGGGGGAGACCCAGGTGGCGGGGTCGGCGCCGGCGTCGGTGAAGAACCAGTGCTCGGGCGCTCCGGGGATGCCGGCCACCGCGGCCTGGGTGGCCTCCCGGGCCTCGGTGGCAGTCAGGGCGAACCTCGCCGCGGCGTCGGGGACGACCACCTGCAGTCTGGGCGCCAGCTTCTGATGCACCGGCACGGCGACGGCACCGGCGTAGAGGCAGCCGAAGAATCCGGCGATGAAGTCCAGGCCCGGCCGGACCAGCACCAGCACCCGCTCTCCGACCACGTCATGGTGTTGGAGGCTCGCGGCGATCGCGCGCGCACGACGGTCCAGCTCACGGAAGCTGACCTCGCTGCGACCCTCATCGTCGCCGTTGTAGGAGAAGCTGAAGGCCACCTTGTCGCCGAACCTTTCGGCTTGGCGCTGCAGCAGCTCGACCAGTGTTCCAGCGATAGGTGTCGTCACCGTCGGCGTGAAATCCATGGCCCCCATCTTGGACCCAGGGGTGGCGTGGGCCACATTCGGCCCCGCGACGGATCAGCTCGGCGCCAGTGCGCGCAGCTCCTCGATGTAGCGCAGGGCCTCGGCCGGCTCTGCGGTCAGCGGACCGGCCAACAGCGTGGTCACGCCGGCCTCGGCGAATGCCGCAATCCGCTCCGCGACCAATCCGCGCGGTCCGATCAGCGAGGTCTGGCGCACCAAATCGTCGGGGACGGCGTCGATCGCCTCGGTTTTGCGCCCGGACAGGTAGAGCTGCTGGATGTGGTCGGCGACATCGCCGAAGCCGTAGCGGGTGGCCAGGTTGTGGTAGAAGTTGCGGCCCACCGCGCCCATCCCGCCGATGTAGAGCGCCAGCTGGGGCTTGACCCACGCCAGCCGGTCCTGCACGTCGTCGCCGATGGCCAGCGAAGCCCCCACCATCACGTCCAGTGGGCCCAGCGCCGGATCCCGTTTGGCCGCACCGGCTTTGAGCGCATCGCCCCACACCTCGCCGGCCCGCTCAGGGGAGAAGAACACCGGCTGCCAGCCCTCGGCGATCTCGGCGGTCAGTTCGACGTTCTTGGGGCCGAGCGCGGCGATGGAGATTGGAATCCGTTCCCGCACAGGATGGTTGATCAGCCTCAGCGGTTTGCCCAGACCGGTGCCGCCCGGCAGCGGCAGCTGGTAGTGCCGGCCGTCATAGGACAGCCGTTCCCGGCGCCACACCGCCCGGCAGATCTCCACCACTTCGCGGGTGCGGCCCATCGGCGCGTCGAACGCCACGCCGTGGAAACCCTCCACCACCTGGGGTCCGGAGGTGCCGATACCCAGTTGGAACCGGCCCTTCGAGACGTAGTCCAGGCCCGCGGCCGTCATCGCCAGTAGGGCGGGGGTCCGGGTGTAGATCGGCAGCACGCCGGTGACCAGCTCGATCCGCGAAGTCCTGGCCGCCAGGTAGCCCAGCTGGCTGATGGCGTCGAACGAGTACGCCTCGGCGACCGCGACCACATCGCACCCGGCCCGCTCCAGATCGGCGACGTGCCCAGCGGTTGCCGAGAAATCTCCACCGCCCGCGTAGCCCAGCTGAACACCGATTCGCATGCATCAGACATACCAGGGAATCGGCAGCAGTGCTCCGGATTGGCGGTAAGTTCACTTATCGAGTCTCAGTGTCCACCCAGGATGAACTATGCGGAAGCCGGGTCGACAACAGCATGACCTAGGGAAACGTGGTGAACACCTATTGAAAAGATGCTTGTGTCTTAGGTTACTCACCGGTAGTGTCTTGTTTCACCTCAGCGAGTAAGTGTGATTTAAGACGCAACACGGCGGCGTGACGGACCCCTCCCAGCGCCGGCCGCGGGCAGTACCCCCACCAAAGGAGATGGCTGTGCAACAAACCCTTCGTCCCTACGTCACCGCCGGTGTCGCGATCGTGGGCGCAAGCCTGATCGCCGCCACTCCGGTAGTCGCGCCGGCACCGGAGATCAGCGCGGTGCGTGACGTGGCACTGACTGCGTCCAGCGCGTGGGACGACGTCTTCAACACTGCGTCGCAGAACGTCACCCAGCTCATCAACAACTTCAACCTGGCGCCCGGGGTCGCGTTCCAGCAGTTCGTCGCCAACCAGAACAACTACGCCCAGCAGTTGCTCGACGACCCGTCGAACATCAGCGCCGTCACCGAACAGATCCGGCACAACCTCGACGGGCTGCTGACCGGGTACGCGCTGAACAGCCCCAGCGACGAGACACTGGCCACGGTGCTCAGTCACACCCTGTACTCGGGCGGCTCGCTGGCGGACCTGGGCTGGTATGACCTGTTCGTCGGCTCGCTGGCGTCGATCGCGGGCGGGTTGTTCCCCGCCGACATGATCCCGATCATCCACATGCTGTCCTCGCCGCTGAGCGGGATCATCATGGGTTCACTCGGGCCGATGATCTCCCCGATGGTCGCGCTGCTCAACAGCGTCACCGACCACGACAGCTTCAGCGACACCCTGGCCAACGTGTTCGGTGCCTCCCTCAACGGCGCCACCCTCGATCTGGACCCCATGCTGCCGCTGATCAACCAGATCGCCGGCGGGCTGCTGCCGGCCGGCCTGGGGATCAGCCACCTGGAGATCGCATTCGGCGGGCTGCTCACCGCCGGTGACGTGGCCATCAACCCCTACCAGGTCGCTGGTCCCGACGGCTCCCTGGTGGACGCCACACCGGCGGTCGGCGGCTCGATCCTCAACAGCGTCGGCATCGGCCTCACCGGTGTTCCGATCCTCGGCAACCTGGACCTCTCGAGTCATGCGATCGGCCCGATCGGTGCGATGGAGGCCTGGAGCCAGACCGCCGGCGCACTGTTGGGTTCGGGTTGGGACGGCAAGGGCGCGGTGCCCGTAGCCCCACCGCTGTCCGACTCGAGCCTGCCGCTGATCGACGACGGCGGCGCGGGCTCGGGAGCGGCGAGCGACATGTTCGCCGACCTGCTGGCGGGCATCGGCCTGTAGACCCCGCCTCAAACCTTCTACCCCCCAACCCGACTTTTCGCACGAGAGGTATTCGCACATGACTCAAGGCTCAGCCGCCTCGCGGCACCGCAACCGGATGATCGGTACCGGCAGCGCCGTCGCGGCGTTCCTGGCGTTCGGCATGACGCCGCTGGCGCCCGCCCCGGCCGCTCAGGCCGACTTCGACGATCTGTTCAGCTTCGACTGGCTGGTCCCGCCCGCCGATGTCGATGTGCCCGGCTCGGCCGACGCCTTCGACATGTCCGCTCTGATGGGCGACTTCAACGCGGCCACCCTGTTCGACCAGCTGTTCTACGCCCCGCTGCACATGTTGTCCGAGGCGTGGATCAACAACCCGTTCGGTGAGATGGTCAACGGCGCCATCAACACCATGGCCGGGCAGTACCTGATCGGCGACGGCGCGAACGGCACGGCGGCCGACGTCAACGGCGGCAACGGCGGGCTGTGGTTCGGCGATGGCGGCGACGGCTGGAACTCCGACGTGCTCGGCGTGGCCGGCGGCAACGGCGGCAACGCGCTGGGCTTCGGCGACGGCGGCGCCGGTGGCGACGGCGGCGCCGGTGCGATCGGCGGCAACGGCGGCATCGGCGGTGTCTGGATGGGCAACGGCGGCGACGGTGGGGCCGGAGGCGTCGCCGCGGCGGCCGGCCTCTCCGGCGGCGCCGGTGGTGACGGCGGCGCGGCGATGGCCTGGATGTTCGGCAACGGCGGCGCCGGCGGCGCCGGCGGCAACGGCGCGAACGGCACGAACGGCAGCTTCGCCAACGGCGGCAACGGCAACGGCACGGCGGCCGGTCACGGCGGCAACGGCGGCGCCGGTGGCGTCAGCGGCTACCTGCTCGGCAACGGCGGTACCGGTGGAGTCGGCGGGACCGGCGGTAACAGCGGCGACGGGGCCACCGGCACCGCCGACCACTACAACGGTGGCAACGGCGCCGCCGGCACCGCGGCCAAGGGCGGTGTCGGCGGCGCGGCCGGCGCCCGCGGCTCCAACGCCTTCGACTCCGCGTTCCTCGGGCAGGCCGGGCAGGCCGGTGACGGCGGCGACGGCGGCAACGCCGGGAACGGCGGTGACGCGTTCCAGGACGGCACCGGCGCGTACCTCGGCAATGGTGGTACAGGCGGTACTGCCGGTGCCGGTGGTAACGGCAACATCGGCGGCAACGGCGGTAACGGTGGCAACGGCGGCGACGGCATCAACGGCGGCTACGGCGGCTACGGCGCCGCCGCCGGCGGCTCGCTCGGCGCCAACATCGGGGGCACCGGCGGCAACGGCGGCAGCGGTGGTGACGCCACCGGCGCAGCGGGCGTGACCGGCACCGCCGGCGCCGGCGGCGCCGGCGGCACCGGCGGCTCCAGTGAGACCGGCACCGGCGGCGTCGGCGGCAACGCCGGCGCGGCCGGCAACGGCGCTACCGACGACGCCACCATCAAGACCATCGGCGGCACCGGCGGTGGCGGCGGCGCCGGCGGCGCCGGCATGACCGGCGGCATCGGCGGCAACGCCGCCGCCGGCGGCACCGGCACCTTCAAGGGCGGCAACGGCGGCCTCGGCGGCGGCGGCGGTTCCACCATCAGTGGCGGCATCGGCGGCGCCGGCGGCAACGGTGCTGACGGTGGCACCAGCACCGGCTGGCAGGCCGGCGACGGCACCGTCTACAGCCAGGGCGGCAACGGCGGTACCGGCGGCACCGGCGGTGGCGTCTCGGGCCTGCTGGTCGGGGTCACCGGGACCGGCGGTAACGGTGGCCTCGGCGGTGACGGCGGCGCCGGCGCCACCGGTGCCGGGGTGGTCAGCGTGGGCGGCAACGGCGGCAACGGCGGCACCGGCGGGGCAGGCTTCGGCGACCAGGCCGCCGGCAGCGGCGGCGCGGCCGGCAACGGTGGTGACGGCACCGCCTCGGGCGGCAACGGCGGCACCGGCGGCCGCGGCGGTGCCGCCGAGGCCGGGGCCGCTGGAGCCGGCGGGGCCGGCGGTAACGGCGGCGACAGCGGCGGTGTGCAAACCACCGTCGGCAACCCGGCCGGCTTCGGGCCCAGCCAAGCCGGCAACGGCGGCAGCGGGGGCATCGGGGGCGGCGGTAGCGGCTCCAGCGGCGTCGGCGGCACCGGCGGTAACGGCGGCAACGGTGCCGGTGATGTCAACGGCGGCAACGGCGGCAACGGCGGTGTCGGCGGCGCGGGTGCGACCGGCGCCACCGGATCGACCACCGCCAACCTGCTCACCGGCGCCGCGGGCACCACGCCCGGCGGCGTCGGCGGCGACGGCAGCAACGGCGCCACCGGCGGCGCGGGCGGTAACGGCGGCACCTCGCAGAACGGGACCGGCGGCAACGCCGGCACCGGCGGGCAAGGCGGCGGCGGCGGCACCGGTGGCACGGGTGGCGCCGGCGGCGCCGACCCCACCACCGGCGCAGGTCTGGCCGGCGGCAACGGCGGCAACGGAGGGATCGGCGGGGGGGGGGGGGGGGGGGGGGGGGGGGGGGGGGGGGGGGGGGGGGGGGGG
>NZ_JAYJJS010000009.1:0-143781 GCF_020181635.2 Mycobacterium zoologicum
ATCAACCGCAGCAGCAAACACCGGCTCATCAGCCAACAACCGACGACCCATACCCGCCCAATGCGAACCCTGACCCGAAAACACGAACACCGTGCCTCGGCCCGGCAGCACCGCAGCGGGTTCCACCACGCCCGGCGCGGATTCACCGGCGGCCAACGCGGTAAGTCCGGCGATGGCCTGTTCGCGATCGCGGGCCGCGACGGTGGCGAATTTCTGATGCCGGGTGCGGTGGTGGTTGAGCGCGTGGGCGATGTCGCCCAAGGTCGCCTCGGCGCCGTCGGTCTGCATCCACGCCGCCAGCGCACCCGCGGTGGCCGCGATCCGCGCCGGAGACTTACCCGACACCAGCAAGGTGCTCACCACCGGCTCCGGAAGAACCTCAGCCGCAACCGCTTCGGTGACCGGGGCCTGCTCGACGATCACATGCGCATTGGTGCCCGACACCCCGAACGAGGACACCCCCGCCCGACGCGGACGCGACACCGCAGGCCAGTCCATCGACTGCCCGGCGACCACGAAATTCCAAGCTCCGACACCGGCGTTGGGGGTCAGTTGCGAGAAGTTCAGGTGCCGCGGGATGAACCCGTGCTGCACCGACAACACCGTCTTGATGAAACCCGCCACACCGGAAGCAGATTCCAGGTGACCCAGATTGGTCTTCACCGAACCCAACACCAACGGCGCCGAACCACCCCGCTCACCGAACACCGCCGACAAGGCATCCAACTCAATCGGATCACCCAACGCCGTCCCGGTACCATGCGCCTCGACATAATCCACATCGCCCGGCTCCAACCGGGCCGACGCCAACGCCGCCCGCACCACCTTCTGCTGCGCCGGACCCGACGGCACCGTCTGACCCGACGACGGCCCATCCTGATTCACCGCCGAACCCGACACCACCGCCAGAACCCGATCACCATCACGCTGGGCATCCGACAAACGCTTGAGCACCACCACCCCAGCGCCTTCGCCGCGGACGTAGCCGTCGGCAGCAGCATCAAATGTCTTGCACTGCCCGTCCGGGGCCAACATCCCCCACCGCGACGTCGCAATGCTGTTCTGCGGGGTCAACATCAGGTTCACCCCGGCCGCCAACGCCTGATCCGACTCCCGGCGCCGCAAACTCGCACACGCCAGATGAATCGACACCAACGACGACGAACACGCCGTATCCACCATCATCGCCGGACCATGCACACCCAGGAAATACGACAACCGACCCGCCGCAAAATTAGGAGCATTACCGAAAGCCAGGTAGGGGTCGGTGTCGCGCACCCCGAGCAGCTCGGTGGCGATCAGTGCGTAGTCGTTGGTGGTCAGGCCGACGAAAACACCGGTCTGGGTACCCCGAATAGCCTCGCGGGTGATCCCGGCGTTCTCCAGTGCCTCCCAGGTGACCTCCATCAGCAACCGCTGCTGAGGATCCATCGCATCGGCCTCACGCGGCGAAATACCAAAAAACTCCGCATCAAACTCAGCAGGCTGCCACGACGACAAAAACCCACCCTCACGCGAACAAATCGTCCCCGGCACCGAATGATCCGACGAGAAAAACGCATCGGCATCCCACCGATCCGCCGGCACCCGAACAATGCCCGAACCCTCATCACACAACAACTGCCAAAAAGCCGCCGGCCCATCAACGCCACCGGGAAGGCGACAACCCATACCCACCACCGCGATCGGCTCGGTATCACCGGCCTCAGCAACCGCCAAACGCTCGGTCAGATCATCGATCTTGCGCAGCGCATCAGCAAAAATCGCCCGACGGTCCGGCCCCCCGGCCGGTGTAACACTCTTCTCGCTCAACTCAACCTCCCCGAAAGCCGCGCGAGCAGCTCGTCACCTTTCATACAGACCGAGCGGAAGCATCCAGCCGGTCGAATCCGTCACGTTGGTAGATCTCTACGCAGCTGGAGCGGCGGATCTTGCCGCTCGTCGTGATCGGGATGGCGCCCTGGGGCACCAGCACCAGATCACCGACCGCCAGGCCGTGCGCCTTGGACAGCGCCGCCGCGACCTTCCGCCTCACCTCGTGCAGCCTGTCCTGGATCTCCGCGTCCGACCCGCCCTTGTTCTTGAACTCGGCGATGGTGACGAGCTGCTCAGAACGGCTGTCGGCGATCGAGACGGCCGCGACACGCCCGCCGGTGATCTCCTGAATGGTGGCCTCGATGTCGTCCGGGTAGTGGTTGCGACCGTCGACGATCAGCAGGTCCTTGATCCGGCCGACGATGTAGAGCTCGCCGTCGGAGATGACTCCGAGGTCGCCGGTCTTGAGCCACGGCCCCTGCGGGGTTCCGGGCGACGGGTCGACGAGCTTGCCGCCGAAGGTGGCCTCGGTGGCCTGCTGGTTGTGCCAATAGCCGGCGGTGACGTTGGTTCCGTGGGCCCAGATCTCGCCGACCTGACCCTCGGGGTTCTCCCGCTGGGTGTCCGGGTCGACGACGCGCACGGTGCAGGCACGCGGCACGCCGCAGCTGACCAGCTCGACGCCGCCCTCGGGCCCGGCCAACTCCGCGGTACCGTTCGCGAGCTTGGTGTAGTCGAAACGCGCGGTGGGCGGCGGGGTGCCGGGGGTGTTCGACGTCAGGTACACGGTGGCCTCGGCCAGCCCGTAGCCGGGGCGCAGGGCCGCCGGGTTGAGGTTGAACTTGGAGAACCGGTCGACGAGCCGCCGCAGCGTCGCGGCGTGCACACGCTCCGCGCCGAACGCGTAGGTGTGAACGCGGCTCAGGTCGAGGCCGGCCATGTCCTCGTCGGAGGTGCGCCGGACAGCCAGCTCGTAGGCGAAGTTCGGCCCACCGGTGTAAGCGTTGGGGTAGCTGGCCACCAGCTGCATCCAGCGGGCCGGCTTGGCCAGGAAGGCCATCGGGCTGAAGACCACCGCCTGGTGGCCGCCCACCAGCGGGAAGATGATGCCGCACATCAGGCCCAGGTCGTGGTAGAAGGGCAGCCACACCACCAGCGTGGTGTCGGCCGGCACCGTCTTGCCGACGTTCTCAAACGTGTCGTCGATCATCTGCTGCATGTTCACGATCGCGTTCTGGTGCCCGACCATCACGCCGGCCGGGGTCCGGGTCGAGCCGGAGGTGTACTGCAGGAACGCCGTCTTGGTGTGGGCGGTGGCCGTGGGTGCCGCGATCGGCTCGGAGTCGAGGTCCAGAGCGTCCACCTCGATCACCACGGGGGGCTTGCCCGGCAGGTCGTTGATCGAGCTGGCGAGGTCGCCGACGGCGGCCGTGGTGGTCAGGATCGCGGCCGGCTGGCAGTCGCGCAGGGCCGCGGACACCCGCTCGTCATGCACACCGAACATCGGCACCGGCAGCGGGACGGCGATCATTCCCGCCTCCAAGGCGCCGTAAAACCCGATGATGTATTCCATGCTCTGCGGGGCCAGCAGCGCCACCCGGTCACCTGGGGATGCGCAGGTCGCCAGCTCCGCGGCCACCACCTGCGCCCGGTTGCGCAGCTGCGACCAGGTCACGGTGTCGCGGTAGCCCTCCGGGTCGACGTCGAAGTCGATGAAGGTATATGCGGGGTCGTTCGGCTTCTCTTGGGCCCGATGCGCCAGCAGGGTCGGGATGTGCGTGTGAGTGACCGGCATTGCGTTGTCTTCTCCTTGTGCTGTCAGGTCCTCTGAAGACCTCACGTGCTGAGTAGTTCGGCCCCGTCACGAGCCCGGCGGGTGCGGCCACCGGTGACGGTCTTGCTGCGCGGCCCTGCACAGCGGAGTTATGCGGTTGGATTGGCGGCATCGGGACACTTCCCTCACGGGATCAGGCCTTGTGGGCATCACTTAGCGTGCTGCCGGCTGAGAAACCTCAACCTCACCGTCGGCCGGTAATGCGCCTTACCGAAAGTCGGGGCCCTGTGCATCCGTGCGCCGAGATCGCGCAGCCGAAGCGGGCGGTGCGGATTGAATCGACCATTGACACGGGTACCCCTTCTGGAGATTGTGGAACCGACGTCAAAACTCCTCGGACCCCGACATCCCAGGTGTTTCCCTCCCGCGGAGGCTACCACGTAGGCCCTGCTGACAGGGAATTTACGGCCTACGTACAGCCCCTTTAGGGCAGATCGGGCATTGTAGCGCAAGAAACGTGTGTGACGCCAGTGACGGCCGTTTCAGCGGCAGTGCTGGGTGATCTTGTTCTCGATATCGCCGACCAGTTCCGGCAAGTGGTCACTGAGGTAGAAGTGATGACCCGGCGCGGTGAACATCCGGATACCGAACTCCGCGGTGGTCCGCTCGGCCCACGGCGCCACCTTCTCCGCGGTGGCGACGTCGTCGTCGTCGCCGTGGTAGGCGAAGATCGGGCAGGACACCCGGGCCTCGGGCGGGCAGTCGTAGTTCGCAATGGCCTTCAGGCCCCGCAGCGTGGGCAGGATCTTGGCTGCGAACTCCTCGTTCTGCAGGAACTCCGGGTTCACCCCGGTCATCTGGCTGACCGCCTCGAGAAGACCGCGATCAGAGTCACCGATGTTGTCATATCCCGCGCGACCCGGCGCTCCCGCCCCGGACACGAACAACGCCGCGATCGGCTGGCCGTCCGCCTCGAACCGGCGGGCCACTTCGAAGGCCAGCAGTGCGCCCATGCTGTGGCCGAAGAAAGCCACCGGGGCGTCGCCGGCCTGCGGCGGGGGCACCATGGTGCAGACCCGGTCGGCCAGGTCTTCGATGCTGGTGAACGCTCCCAGGTCGTGGCTGCCGCCCTTGCCCGGATACTGCACGCCGACGCGTTTGACGTCGGTGGTGAACGTCTTGGAGAAGGGAACGTAGAACTGCGGCGACCCGCCGGCGTGCGGGAAGATATAGAGCTTCGTCGTTCGGTCAGTCACCCGGGACACCCTAGTGGTCGTGCGGCCACTAACCGAGCGCGGCGTCCAGCTCGACGAACGGCGATCCCAGCTGCGGGATCGGAACCAGCTCATTGCCCCGGGCCCGGTTGATGGCTTGGCGGATCAGCGCGGCCGTGCCGACGAATCCGGCGTGGTCGAGCGCTACGAACGGGGTCAGCAGCCGGTTGTGCACGAACCCGAACGCCAGGCCCGAGTCCGGGTCGGCCCAGCCCAGTGATCCACCCAACCCCACGTGACCGAATCCGGGCAGCACCGATCCGAACGGAACCGCGTGATAGCCCTGGTGGAATGCCAGCGGGATCCCGACGGTGCGGTCCCACTCCAGGGTGTGCGGGCCGGGCAGGCCGGCCACCAGGCCGGCGGACAGGAACCGGGTGCCGTCGATCTGCCCGCCGTTGGCCAGTGCGCCGTAGAGCCGCGCCAGCCCGCGGGCGGTGAACACACCGTTGATGGCGGCGGCCTCGGTGTCCAGAAACGGGGTATCGCCGCGCATGGTGTCCATCACACCGGGGAAATAGAACGCGCCCAGTCCCCCGAACGGGAGCAGCGAGGCGGCCTTGGGCAACAGGTAGTCGACGATCCGGTACCGCCGCCCACGCTGCGGCATGACGATCTCGGCGGCGACGGTCGGCGCACCGGCCGGTGGCCGCCCCAGGTGCAGGCCGTCGGTGTTCAGCGGTGCGGCCAACTCGGTGCGGAACAGCTGTCGCATGCCCAGGCCGGTGACGGCGCGGGCCAGGCCCGACAGCAACCAGCCGTAGGTCATCGCGTGGTAGGCGGGTTTGCCGAGCTCCGGTCCGGGAGGCGCGGCGGCCATCCGTGCTTCCATCGTGAGGTGATCGAGCATGTCGGCCCGCTCGGCACCGCGCAGGTGAGTCAGTCCGGCCCGGTGCGCCAGCAGTTGCCGGACGGTGATGGCGGCTTTGCCTGCGGCACCGAACTCAGGCCAGTAGTGGGCCACCGGGGTGTCGTAGTCGATGAGTCCCCGGTCCACCAGCCGGTGGATGACCGTGGACGCCGCGCCCTTGGTCGCCGAGAACGTCATGGCCCCGGTGTTCTCCGACCATGGCACGGTGCCGGCCCGGTCCGACCAGCCGGTCCATACGTCGACCAGCGGCCGGCCGTGTTGGTAGACCGTCAGGGCGCCGCCGCCCCAGCGCCGGCCGGGGAACATGGCGGCGAAGGCGCGCACCACGCAGGCGAAATTCGGGTCAGCCGCACCGTGCACATGCGCCGGAAGCGCCTCGCGGCCGAATTCCAGGGCGTTGGTCATG
Organism: Mycobacterium zoologicum; assembly: GCF_020181635.2. Classification (NCBI taxonomy): domain Bacteria; kingdom Bacillati; phylum Actinomycetota; class Actinomycetes; order Mycobacteriales; family Mycobacteriaceae; genus Mycobacterium; species Mycobacterium zoologicum. Next base: position 6,141 of record NZ_JAYJJS010000009.1, read on the forward strand.
GCTGGCAATCTACCGGACAGCCATACCGTAAGCGCTTCGGCAGGCGTTATTGCCAGATGGTGGCGAGGATCTGCTGGGCGGCCAGCGCAGGCGTCAGTTCCCCGCTGCGCACCTGCTGCTCGACCGCGGCGCGGACCTCGCGCACCGCCGGGTCCGACAGGGCGCGCTCCAACACGGCGTCGGCCACCAGCTGGCGGGTCCACTCCACCTGCTGGGCGCGGCGGCGGGTTTCGAACTCACCGGCATCGATCAATGTCTGCCGATGCCGTTCGATGGTGTCCCACAGTTCCGGCAGCCCGGTGCCCTCAACCGCGCTCATCGTCAAAACCGGTGGCCGCCAGAGTGTTTCCCGAGGGTAGATCAGCCGGATCGCGGACGACAGCTCACGAGCCGCCATCCGCGCCTCGGCCAGATGCTCGCCGTCGGCCTTGTTGACCACCACGATGTCGGCCAGTTCCAGCACACCCTTTTTGATGCCCTGCAATTGGTCGCCGGTGCGAGCCAACGTCAAGAACACGAAGGTGTCGACCATGTTGGCCACGGTCACCTCGGACTGGCCGACGCCGACGGTCTCGATCAGGATCACGTCGAAGCCCGCCGCCTCCAGCAGCACCACGGTCTCGCGTGTCGCCTTGGCTACTCCGCCCAGGGTGCCCGACGTCGGCGACGGCCGGATGTAGGCGCTGTCGTGGGTGGCCAGCCGCTGCATGCGGGTCTTGTCCCCCAGGATCGATCCGCCGGTACGGGTCGAGGACGGGTCGACGGCCAGCACGGCCACCCGGTGCCCGCGCTCGACGAGCAGCATCCCGAGTGCCTCGATGCTGGTCGACTTACCCACCCCGGGAACGCCCGTGATACCGATCCGTCGGGCGCCGCCGGCGGCCGGCAACAGCGCCAGCAGCAGTTCCTGAGCGGCTCTGCGGTGGTCGGGGCGGGTGGATTCGACCAGGGTGATGGCCCGCGGCAGAACCGAACGATCACCGGCGCGGATCGCCGCCGCCAGTTCGGCGACGGTGCCTCCAGGGTCGGCCGCCATCTATTTCGGGTCTGCAGCGGCCTCGGCGAGGTCGTACCCCCGCCGCGACGCCAGCGTCCGCAACAGGTCGGCCGCGGCGTCGGCGATCACCGTGCCTGGCGGGAAGATCGCGGTGGCCCCGGCGGCATAGAGCTCGTCGAAGTCGCCCGGTGGGATCACACCGCCGACCACGACCATGATGTCGGGGCGGCCCACCGCGGCCAACGCGTCGCGCAGCGCCGGAACCAGCGTCAGATGCCCGGCCGCCAGCGACGACACCCCGACCACGTGCACGTCGTTGTCGGCGGCCTGACGGGCCACCTCGTCGGGAGTGGAGAACAGGGCGCCCACGTCGACGTCGAAGCCGATGTCGGCGAACGCGGTGGCGATCACCTTCTGGCCCCGGTCGTGCCCGTCCTGGCCCATCTTGGCGACCAGGATGCGGGGCCGGCGGCCGTCGGCCTCGGCGAACCTCTCCACCAGGGCGGTTGCGTTGGAAAGTGGGCTGATGTTGCCTCCTCCCGTTGAGCCGCCCACCTCGTCACGGTAGACGCCGGAGATCGTACGAATCTCGGCCTGATGGCGACCGTAGACCTTCTCCAGCGCATCGGAGATCTCTCCGAGGGTGGCGTGGGCCCGGGCGGCGTTGATAGCCAGCGCCAGCAGGTTGTTGCCCAGACCGTCCTCTCCAGCAGGACCGCTGGCGCCGGCCGCTCGGGTCAACTCGGCCAGCGAGGCCTGGCAGGCCGCCTCGTCGCGGTCGGCCCGCAACTGCTCGAGTTTGGCCAGCTGCTCGGCGCGCACCCGGCTGTTCTCGACCTTGAGCACCTCGATCTCTTGGTCCTCGGCGACCTGGTACTTGTTGACGCCGATCAGCGGCTGGCGTCCGGAGTCGATCCGGGCCTGGGTGCGCGCGGCGGCCTCCTCGATGCGCAGCTTCGGGATGCCCTCGTTGATGGCCTGCGCCATTCCGCCGTGTGCCTTGACCTCTTCGATGTGGGCGCGGGCGCGCTGCGCGAGCTGATGGGTCAGCCACTCCACGTAGTAGGAGCCGGCCCACGGGTCGATCGGGCGGGTGGTGCCCGATTCCTGTTGCAGCAGCAGCTGGGTGTTGCGGGCGATGCGAGCCGAAAAGTCGGTGGGCAGCGCAAGCGCCTCGTCGAGGGCGTTGGTGTGCAGCGACTGGGTGTGACCCTGGGTTGCGGCCATCGCCTCGATGCAGGTGCGGGCCACGTTGTTGTAGACGTCCTGGGCGGTCAGCGACCAGCCGGAGGTCTGCGAATGGGTGCGCAGCGACAGCGATTTCGAACTCTTGGGACTGAATTCACCGACCAGCTCACTCCACAGCAGCCGGCCCGCGCGCAGCTTGGCCACCTCCATGAAGAAGTTCATCCCGATGCCCCAGAAGAACGACAACCGGGGCGCGAACTTGTCGATGTCCAGACCCGCGTCCAGGCCGGCCTTGATGTAGTCCACCCCGTCGGCCAGCGTGTACGCCAGCTCCAGATCCGCTGTGGCACCGGCCTCTTGGATGTGGTATCCGGAGATCGAGATCGAGTTGAACTTGGGCATCTTGGCGCTGGTGTAGGCGAAGATATCGGAGATGATCCGCATCGACGGCTTCGGCGGATAGATGTAGGTGTTGCGGACCATGAACTCTTTGAGGATGTCGTTCTGGATGGTCCCGGCCAGCTTCTCCGGCGGCACCCCCTGCTCCTCGGCCGCGACCACGTACAGGGCCAGGATCGGCAGCACGGCACCGTTCATCGTCATCGAGACACTGACCGCGCTCAGGTCGATCCCGTCGAACAGCTGACGCATGTCCAGGATGGAATCGATTGCCACACCAGCCATTCCGACGTCACCCTGCACCCGGGGATGGTCGGAGTCGTAACCACGGTGAGTGGCCAGGTCGAACGCGACCGACAGGCCCTTCTGCCCGGCGGCCAGGTTGCGGCGGTAGAAGGCGTTGGAGTCCGCGGCGGTGGAGAACCCGGCGTACTGGCGGATGGTCCACGGCTGGTTGACGTACATGGTCGGGTACGGGCCCCGCAGGAACGGCGGATCACCCGGGAAACTGTTCAGCGGGTAGCCGTCGGCGGCCACGGCGGCGCGGTCGGCGGCGGTGTAGACCGGTTTGACCGCAATACCTTCCGGTGTCTCCCAGTCCAACTGCTCGGGGGTGTAGCCGTGGGCGGCCGCGGCCACCGCCACGTGTTCGGCGACATCGGCCGCGGTGACGGCTTCGGCACGGCGGTCACCGAGTTCGACGCCGGCGAAGCTGCCGATGGTGGGGCGTGAGGTGCTGGTGGTCATGGCTGTCAGGCCCCCAATCGAGTCAGTAGATCCGACAACGCCTGCACCGCATCGATTTTCATGGTCAGGTAGTCGTCTGGGCGCGGATCGTCCTCGGAGTTGCCGGCCAGCGCCGTCGCCGGGCCGGCCAGATAGACCCGGGCGACGCCGGCGGCGCGGGCCGCCCCGATCACCTCGGCCGCCTCGGTCGCGTAGCGCGTATCGGTGCCGCACAGCACCGCCGCCACCGGCGTTCCGGCCGCGGCGACCGCGGCGGCCACCCCGTCGGCGTCCAGCGGCCCCGGGTTGACTGCGTCGATCCCGCCGGAGGCCAGCAGGTTGGCGGCGAACGTGGTCCGGATGTTGTGTTCGGCCAGCGGGCCCACCGGCAGCAGCAGCACCTGTGGGCGGACCCCGGTTCGGGCCAGGTAGGCGTCGGACCGATCCCGTAGCGCCTCGAATTGCGCGGCGTAGCGCCGCAATCCCGGTGTGCCGAGCTCCGCGGAGGTCACTGCGGTCGGCGGCAACGCCGGCTCGGCCAGGTTCGGGTACTCGTTGACCCCGGTGATCGCGGTGCGCCGGTGCGCGACGTCGTCGGCCCGCGCGGCGGCCGAGGCGTCGACCAGCTCGGTGAAGTAGCCCAGTGCGGCATCGAATCCGCCTTCGGCTGAACGCGTTTCGGCCTGCTGGAAGTGGCGCCAGGCGTGTTGTGCCAGCTGGTCGGTGAGGTCTTCGACGAACCACGACCCACCGGCCGGGTCCAGTACCCGGCCCAGGTGGGACTCCTCCAGCAGCAGCAGCTGGGTGTTGCGTGCGATGCGGCGGGCGAAGCCGGCCGAGGTCCCGGGTTGGCCCCCGGCGATGACCACGTCGAACGGCCGCACCAATACGGTGTCCGCACCGCCGACGCCGGCGCCGAAGGCAGCCAGCGTGGTACGCAGCATGTTCACCCAAGGGTCGCGTTGGGTCATCATGACCAGCGACGTCTCGGCGTGCACCACGGCCGCGCCGGATTCCGGCTCACCGGCCACCTCGCTGACCCGCGCCCAGAGCCGGCGCATGGCCCGGATCTTGGCGATGGTGGTGAACTGATCGTCGTCGGCGGCCAGCCGGAAACTGATCTGGCGCAGCGCTTCCGCCGTCGGCAGTCCGGCGTCGGTCAGCAACCGCAGGTAGGCCACCCCGGTGGCCAGGGCTGCCGCGAGCTCGCCGGCCGCATCAGCACCGAGGTTGTGGAACACCGGGCCGTTGACCGCGATCGACCGCACGCCCCGATGGCAGGCGGCGCGCGATGCCACCGTTATCACCTCGTCGATCGGCGGCGACGCGAGCTGCGCCAGCGGCGCGCTCAGCGGATCGGCACCCAGATCCACCGACAGCCCGGCGCGGTTGTCCGGATCCAGAGCGTCGACCAGCGCCAGCATGGTCTCAGCGGCCGCCGAGTAGTCACCCGCCCCGGCACCGTCGAGCAACACCGGCACCAGGTCCAGGTAGACGCCGTCGAACACTCGGCCCAGTTCAGCGGCCGCCACCCCGGCCGGTCCGACCCGCACCGTCAGTGCGCTGGATCCGTCGCCGAGCGCGCTCAGCACGGCGCCGTTGACGTCGGTTCCGGATCGCTCGGCGCCCGCCCCGGGGAATGCCTCGGCGACCTTCCAGCCGCTGTTGACGTCGCGCAGCCCGTCGGCTCCGCGCAGGAAGGGCCAGTGGCCCGGCAGCGGCGGCTCGGGCAGTTCGTCCAACGCGGTGTAGAGCGCGCGGATCGTCAAACCCTCCGGCCCCGCCCCACCAGCTATGGGTGTGTCCAGCAGGCGCTCCGGCTCGCCGCCGGTGTCGCGTTCGATGTCCGCCGCTTCGCGGCGCGAGCTCTTCGCCAACACCCCGGCCACCCCGGCACGCCAGCGGGCGCGGGACTGCTCGAGTTCGGCGGATACCTCTACTGACACCGGTGACTCCTGAAGTTACTCGCGAGTAGCACATGGATCGCTACCCGACATGTGTTAACCAGGCTAAATGATGCCGACCGGCGGTCGCTGCGGAGGTGCGCCGAGCGGCGAAACGCCGGGTGTGTGCGGCGGTCCCGAAGCCTGCCGTTCACGTTGGGCCCGTAGTCTCGGGCGGCGTGACCACCGCTCCTCGCCGTGAGATCGCCCGGCCGCTGCGTGCCGTGCTCTCGGCGACCATCGCCACGGCACGCCAGGTTCCGGTGTGGCGCCTGGCGGTGACGACGGCGGCGGTGGCGATCGTGGCCGCGGTGGCCCTGCTGGTGCATGTGCCCACCGCTGTGCAACTGCGTGACTGGGCGCAGGAGTTGGGCCCGTGGTTCCCGCTGGCGTTCTTGGGCGCCCACGCCGCCATCACGGTGTTCCCGTTCCCGCGCACCGCCTTCACGCTGGCCGCCGGGCTGCTGTTCGGGCCGATGCTGGGCGTGGTGCTCGCGGTGGTGGCCAGCACGCTGAGCGCGGTTACGGTGTTGGTGATGATGCGGGTGTTCGGTTGGCAGCTGAGCCGCTGGGTGGGGCACCCCAAGGTGAGCGCGCTCGATGCGCGGCTGCGCCGGCGCGGTTCGCCCGCGGTGATCTCGCTGCGGTTGATTCCGGCCATCCCGTTCTCGGTGATCAACTACGCCGCCGGGGCGTCGGCGATCCGGCTGCTGCCCTACTCCGCCGCCACCCTGATCGGGCTGTTGCCGGGCACCGTGGCGGTCGTGGTGCTCGGCGATGGGCTCACCGGAGATGTCAGCCCGATGCTCCTGCTTGTGTCGGCGTGCACCGCGGCCGTCGGGGTGGCGCTGCTGGTCTATGAGGTGCGTATCCACCGCCGGCGCCCGGCCACGACGACCGACGCGTCTCCACAGTCTGAACGGGGCTTTCGCAGCGTGCCCTTGTCAAGCGACTAAACAAACGATCTATCGCGGCGGGCTCGGCGAAGGCGCCGCGGAATAGGGAGGCAGGCATGCCGCGCACACAACCCTGGTACGTCACTTCAGCGGCGGGGCTGCTGCGGTCACGCCGGCTGGTGCGAATGCCGATCTGGCTGTACAGGTTTCGCCTCGGCGCACTGGTCGGTCCGCGGATGCTGATGCTCGAACACACCGGACGCACATCCGGTGCGGCACGCTACGTCGTACTGGAGGTGCTGGATCACGCCGCACCGGAGCGCTACCTGGTGGCCTCCGGCTTCGGCGAAAAAGCCCAGTGGTTCCGTAATATTCGGGCCAATCCGCGGGTCCGGGTCTGGGCCGGATCGCACGCCCCCGCACCGGCCACCGCCCGCGTCCTCGACCAGGCCGAAGCCGACCGAAGCCTGGCCGAATACATCGGTGCGCATCCACGTGCCTGGGCGCGGTTCAAGGCCGTCCTGGAGGACACCCTCGGCGCCGAGATCACCGAGACCGACAACCCGCTGCCGTTGGTCGAGCTGCGCCTGGATCAGAACTGCACCTGAGGCGGGCCCTGCTGGCCCTGCGGGGCCTGGTAGAACGGTCGCTGGCCCACGCCGGCCAGGCCGGTGAACAACAGCCACGGCACAGTGACCACCCGCTGATTCAGCTCAGCCGCGGCGTCGTTGTAGTACTGGCGAGCGAACGCCAGCTGGTTCTCGGTGTCGGCGAGTTGGTCCTGCAGCTGCAGGAAGTTCGCCGACGCCTTCAGGTCGGGGTAGTTCTCAGCCACCGCGAGCACCCCGCCGATCGCCCGGTCCAGCCGCGCCTGGGCCTGAGCCCTGTCCTGCACCGTTCCCGCCTCGGCGGCACGAGTCACCCCGGTGCGGGCCGCGGTGACCTCTTCGAAGATCTTCTGCTCATGTGCCGCATACCCTTTGACGGTATTGACCAGGTTGGGCACCAGCTCGGCACGGCGGGTCAACTGGACGTCGATACCGCCCAGCGCCTCACGAGCCTTGACGTCGAGACGGCGCAGCAGGTTGAACGCGGTGACACCGAACCCGGCCAACGCAACCAGCACAACCACCACGACAACGACGACAACGGTGCTGCTCATCGGCGAACCTCCTTCTGTTGATGTTGTTGACGCCTCACCAGGTACCTCCCCCGCCTCCGCCGCCACCACCCCAGCTGCCACCACCGCTGCTGAAACCAGAGCCGCCCGAACTCGACGACGAGCTCTGCGAACTGCGATAGGCGCTGATCGAGGAGGCCACCGCGGCATCGAAGCCGCGGGGACCGCCTGCCGAGTACAGCGTGGCCGGACTTCCGGCCGATGACACCGGGTACCACCCCGGGTTGGGTGGCTCGGTGCCAGTCGCGGTCCGGTACTTCGCCGCCCAGCGGTCGGCGACCCCGAACGCTGCCGCATAGGGGATGTAGGCGATGAACAGGTCCTTGCGGGCGGCGTAGTCGAATCTGTCCTCGCTGGACGGGGTGGACAGCAGCCGCTCGAATCCTGCTGCCCGTGACCACATCCGACGGCCCGGCAGGGTGCGCCGGGTGCCCACCCCTGCGGCGAGCAGCCCGATGCCGGCGATGACGAACGCGGCGAACGGCACGCCCCACATGGTGAGTGTGAAGAATCCGCAGAACGCCGCGATGGCCGCGATCATCGACAGGCCCACCGCGATCTGGCCGATCTTCTCCAGCCTGTCGTTGACCATCAGACCCTGGGTCATCGCCCAGTCCGCGCAGCTCGACTTCAGCTCGGCGGTAGCTGTCGTGAGCTTCTCCCCCGCTTTCACGCCCCCGCCGGCATGAAACACCGCGCCGGCGGTGGTGACCCCGAGTGCCTCACCGACCTTCCGGCTGACCGGATCCAGGGCCGCCCACCGCTCGGGTGTGCCTGTTGCGGTGATGGTCCAGCGCTTTGCACCGCCGGTCAGCCGCACCACACCCCGCTCTGCCAGATAGAGCAGCGTGGACACCAGGGCGTGGTCGCCCACCGTCTCGGTCACGATGTAGACGGTCTGCACCGGCCCGAGCCCCTCGGGTGGCACATACATCACCGGGTGGCCGGGCTGGGGCTCACGGGCCCGGCGGGTCCACACATGTCCGGCCACCGCGGCGAGCACCGACAGCAGCGCCATCACCGCGACGGCCGGCAGGGAGCGGCCGAGGATCTTGTCATAGCGCACCGGCCAGGGCAGGGTCGCCCGGTCGGGCAATGGGACCTGCAGGTCGACGCGGACGGTAACCGGGTTCTGCGCCGGCAGGTTCGCGGCCGTCACCGTGATGCGGTCGGTGCCGGCGCCGTCGATCCGGCACGGTGTCGCACCACTGTCGTCGGCCGCGCACTGCACCAGACCAGACGAACCCGGCAACTCGATGAGCGTCCGGGCGTTGTCGATGCGCATCGCCCAGAATCCGACCGCGTTGTAGTAGAACGTCGCCGACGGCGCGACCGCGTTCGTGCCGGCCCGGCTGGTGAACTCACCCAGGCCGGTGGGTGGCGCCACCAGCACACCGTCGATGGCATAGCTGATCGAGTAGGCGTGTACGCCGGGGCTCACAGTGAAATCCGGGTCGCCGATCTGGGCGACGAACACCGTGCGGGCGTCTCGCCAGGAGTAGCTGACCGGGACTGGCCCGCCATCCAGGGTGATCGAGGAGACGCGGGGAATCAGCCGGGCGCGCGGGCCGGTCGGATCGGCCACCGGGAAGAAGCGGAAGATGCCGTGCCGAGAGTCGGGCAGCCGCACCGTCAACACCTCGGTCGCCGACAGGCGCCCGTCGGCGTCGATCCGATAGGTCGCGGTGTAGTCGGTGATCGTCGACTCGGGGTCGACGGCCCGGCCGTGTGGATCCGAAGCCACTGTGGTCACGAACACCTGATGCAGCAGTGGCCATGACACGCCCAGCGCGGCCAGCACGACGAACACCATCGCGACGGCTCGTTGTCGGTGTTCGCGGGCCACCGGAGCTCTCCTCCCGTTTGAGGATCGATGCGCGATTCTCACACACCTTGTCCGATTAGGCGGCGATGGCCGGAAATCGCTTTCCGGCAAACAACACAAAACATTGGACAATCCGGCAACAATTTGGTTTAAAAACATCCTTCAATATCGGGTTACGCACTGGTAGCCCGTTAACCTCATCTCAGTGCCATGTGCCGGCACAGCAAAAATTTGACAAGCGCTTTACGGATGAAGGGAGCGGATCAATGGCTGATCGGAACGCCTCGGTGCGCAAGTATTTGACCGAAATGATCGGCACGTTCATTTTCGTGTTCGCGGTAATCGGTATCCTCCTCAGCGGTACGGAATGCGTCGCCGCCATCTCGGTGGGCATCGGTGCCGCATTGATGGTGATGGTGTATGCCAGCGGGCACATTTCGGGTGGGCATCTCAACCCGGCGGTTTCGATCGCCGCGTATTTGCGGGGCGCCCTTCCCATGAGTGATCTCGGGCCCTACATCGTCGCTCAGCTGGTCGGTGCCCTCGCTGCCTTCGGAGTGGGGTTCGGGCTGTGGCACGACAAGTATTCGCCCGGAGCGCTGGATCTGACCGGTTCCGTCTGGCCGGCGCTGCTGGCCGAGCTGGTCTTCACGTTCGCGCTGTGTTACATCGTGTTGCACACCGCAACCAGCAAGGACAGTGCCGGCAACAGCTTCTACGGCCTGGCGATCGGCTTCATCGTGACCGTCGGCGTGGTGGCCGTCGGTGGCATCTCCGGCGCTTCGTTCAACCCTGCCATCACGTTCGGCCTGATGCTGTCGGGGATCTTCGCCTGGAAGTTCCTCTGGGTCTACCTGGTGGCGCAGGTACTCGGCGGGGCCGTGGCCGCCTACGCCTACAAGGCGACCAATCTCGACGAGCACACGGCCGCGCGCAAGGGCTAAGACGCCGAACCCGGGGCCCGCTCACCGCCTGGCGCGGGGTGCGGGCCCCGGGCTGTCATGACGGCGAAAACACCCAACAGCACCACCGGCGGAATGATGTTGGCCAGCTGATTGCGCACCCGCACATGGATCCCGAGGGCCACGGCGAAGTACAGGGTCAACAGCCCGGTGGTGAGCCGGGCGACCGCCGGATAGCGGAACACCGAAGCCAGGCCCAGCGCGGCGGCCGCCTTGACCACCGGGACCGCCGGACGGATCCGGGCCGGCACCCGCATGGCGTCCATATTAGCCGCGACATAGGGCACCGGAATCGCCGTCGCCACCGCGTCACCGGCCAGGAACGCCGCCAGCGCCGCATACGTCGGCCGCGCGGTCAGAACATTCACGCGGGGCCCGCATCGAGCTGCGGCGGCAGCATGGTCCCCTCGACCGGCTTGCGCGCGTCGGCCTCCGCTTTGGCCACCGCCTGAGCGATCGCCGGATCGGTCTGGGTGGTGAACCAGTCGGCGACCTCGTCACTGTCGTCGGCGGCCCGGTGTCGGGGCTCGTCGTCGGGCGACGGCTGGTAGCGGAACACACCGTCCTCGCCGGGGGCGCCGAGCAGTTTGGTGAAGCCCTGCAGCGCGGTGCCGAAATCGCTGGGCACCACCCACACCTTGTTGGCCTCGCCCCGAGCCATCTCCGGCAGCACCTGCAGGTACTGGTAGGCCAGCAGCTCGGGGGTGGGCCGGGCGGCCTTGATCGCCGCGAACGTCTTCTCGATTGCCTTGGCCTCACCCTGGGCCTGCAGGTAGGCGGCGGCCCGCTCACCCTGGGCCCGCAGCATCGTCGACTGCCGATCGGCTTCGGCAGCCAGAATCGCCGCCTGCTTGGCGCCCTCAGCGGTCAGGATCTCGGACTGCTTCTGGCCCTCGGCCTGCTTGATGGCGGCCTCGCGCTGTCCCTCGGCGGTCAGGATCATCGCCCGCTTCTCGCGGTCGGCCTTCATCTGCTTCTCCATCGACGCCTGGATCGACGGCGGCGGGTCGATGCTGCGCAGCTCCACCCGAGCCACCCGCAGGCCCCAGCGGCCGGTCGCCTCGTCGAGCACACCGCGCAACTGGCTGTTGATCACCTCGCGCGAGGTCAGGGTCTGCTCCAGGGTCATGCCGCCGACCACGTTGCGCAGCGTGGTGGTGGTCAGCTGCTCCACACCGACGATGTAGTTGCTGATCTCATAGACCGCGGCCTTGGGGTTGGTGACCTGGAAATACACGACGGTGTCGATGTTCAGCGTCAGGTTGTCCTCGGTGATCACCGGCTGGGGTGGGAAGGACACCACCCGCTCGCGCAGGTCGATACGTGCCCGAACACGGTCGATGAAGGGCACCAACAGAGTCAGCTGGCCGCTGACGGTACGGCTGTAGCGGCCCAGCCGCTCGATCACGGCTGCCTCGGCCTGCGGGATCAGCGCCACCGATTTGGCGACGACGATCACTCCGAACAGGACCAGTACGGCCAGCAACACCAGGCCGGTGGTCACACCTTCCATGAACTACTCCCTCTGCTCCTAAAGGACCCTGCTGACCACGGCCGTGGCTCCGTCGATGTGCATCACCGTGACATGTTCACCCGGTTCGAAGACCTCGCCGTCGGCGAGCGGCCGCGCCGTCCACACCTCACCGTCGAGCTTGACCCGGCCGCTGTGCTGCTCGACGCGGTCGAGCACCAGGGCGGTCTTGCCCTGCAGCGCCAGCACGCCGGTCTCGGCGCCCAGGCTGGACAGCAGCCGCCGGCGCACGGGGGGACGCACCAGCGCCAGCAGCAGCACCGAGACCACCAGGAACACCGCGCCGTCGGCCCAGATCGGCCACCCGATCAGCCAACTGGTCAGCGCCGCCGACAGCGCGCCGCCGGACAGCATCACCAGGAACAGGTCGCCGGTGAGTGCTTCGGCCCCCGCGAGCCCGAGCGCGAAGACCAACCAGATCAGGGCCGTGGGCATGCCGTCAGGATAGCCGCTGGACCGCATACACTGCGTCCATCATGTGGTGCCCCAGTGTTTCCCTGTCGGTATGGGCCAACGCCTGGCTTGCGGGCCAGGCGGCGCCCGACGATGTCCTGGACGCGCTATCCGCTTGGGCACCAGCGCAATCGGTCTACGCCTATGACTCCGTGGCCGCCGGCAGTTCGGGGCTGCCCTGGCCCGATGTCACCGAATCCGGGACGACGTCGTTGCTGCAGACGCTGCGCACCGCGGCCGGTGGGCGCACCGAGCCGACGATCAGCGTGGTGCTGCCGGTCCCCGGCGACGTGCGCGGTCTGCCGGCCGGAACCCAATTCGCGCAGGATGCGGTGGCGGCGGGCGAAGCGATCGTGGTCTCCGGTCCGCGCGGTGACGCGATCGGGATGGTTCCCGAGTATGACGAATCCGAGGCACTGTCCTGGATCGTGTACGCCCTGCCGGGGGTCCCGGCCGCCGAGCAGCACGATCTCGGTGACGCCGAATTCTCGTTGCGTTCGGCGGTGCGAACGGCCGCCGAAGCCTTGGGCTCCGCGGGTTCGCGTTGGGCCGACTACGGCGTCGAGGATCCCCGCCTGCAGGTCGAGCAGATGATGGAAGCCTTTGCCCTGCACCGTATTCCCGATCATGCGCCGACCCGCGCGGTGCGTGTCCTGCACAGCGCCGCCCACGTCGAGGCGATCATCACGGTCAGCGCCGAGCTGTTGACGGCCGGCGCGCAGTCATCGGCGGCGGTGCAGCGGGCCGTCGACGCGGTACAGCCGCTGTCGACCGTGGTGCGCTCGGCGCGCAGCGCCGCGGTGACCGCGATCCTGCACTCGGCCTGGCGCGACTAGCGCGACGGCGGCGCCACGGCCGCGACGCAGTGCGACGACCCGCACGGCGCCCCGTTGACGCCGAATCCACAGCCCAGTTCACGCGCAGGCGCGCCACCGTCGCGCAGCTCGTCGATCAGCCCGCGGGCCAGCCTGGCCAGCCGCCGGTCGGCATTCGGAGTTGTCGCCCGCGCGTAGCCGATACCGGCCGCCTGCGCCTGGTCGCGCACTTCGCTGTCGAGATCCCAGATCACCTCGATGTTGTCGCTGAGGAAGCCGATCGGGCACACGATCACCGCGGGCACGCGCGCGTCGGCCAGCCCGCTCAGATGGGCTTCGACGTCGGGTTGCAGCCACGGCACCTGCGGTGGGCCCGAACGCGACTGCCACACCTGGTCGTAGTCGGCGTAGCCCGCCGTGGCCGCGACCAGGGCGGTCGCCGCGGCGACCTGGCGGCTGTAGAGCTTCGGGCCGTAGCGTTCGTCGGCGGCCACCGGGATCGAATGCGCGGTGAACACCAGCCGGGCTTCGTCGCGCAGGCCGGGGGGCAGGGTGTCGGCGGCGGTGGCGATGGCCTCGGCGAACATCTCCACGAACAACGGATGGTCGAAGTACTGGCGCAGTTTCACCAGTTCCGGTGCCCGGTCCCCCACCTTCCGCCGCGCCCGGGCGATGTCTTGCGAGTATTGATCGCAGCCGGAGTACCCACCCCAGGCCGACGTCGGGAACACCGCGGCGCGGCGGATTCCGTCGGCTGCCATCTGTGCGACCACGTCCTCGACGTAGGGCTCCCAGTTGCGGTTGCCGAAATAGACCGGCAGGTCCGGTAATTCGGCCTGCAGCTGTTCAGCAAGTGCCCGGTTGATAGCGTTGATCGGCGACACCCCGCCGAAGTGCAGGTAGTGCTCGGCGACCGCATCCAGGCGTTCCGGTGGGATACCGCGCCCCCGGGTGACGTTCTCCAGGAACGGCCGAACCTGCTCGGGTCCTTCGGGTCCCCCGAAGGACAGCAGCAGGACGGCCTGAAGTTCCATCTAGAGCAGCTGGGTGTGCGCACCGCCGTCGGCGTAGACGACCGTTCCGGTGGTGGACGGCAGCCAGTCGGACATCAGCGCGCAGACGGTCTTGGCCACCGGCGTCGGGTCCTTCATGTCCCAGCCGATCGGGGCCCGCTGGTCCCAGCCCTCTTCGAGCAGCCGGATCTGCTCGCCGGCCCCCTCACCGAGTGCGCCGCCGACTATCGCGCTCATCGCCAGGGTCCGGATCGGACCGGCCGCAACAAGATTCGACCGCACACCGACCTTGCCGGCTTCGCGCGCCACAAACCGGTTCACCGACTCCAGGGCGCTCTTGGCCACGGTCATCCAGTTGTAGGCGGGCATGGCGCGGGTCGGGTCGAAGTCCATGCCGACGATGCCGCCGCCGGGGTTCATGATCGGCAGCACCGCTTTGGCCAGCGACGCATAGGAATACGCCGAGATGTGGATGCCCTTGGCGACATCCTCGTAGGGTGCGTCGAAGAACGGGTTGATTCCCATGCCGGTCTGCGGCATGAAGCCGATCGAGTGCACCACGCCGTCGAGCTTGTTGCCCTCGCCGATCACCTCGGTGACACGCTCGGCCAACGAGCCCAGGTGTTCTTCGTTCTGCACGTCGAGCTCCAGCAGCGGCGCCGGTTCCGGCAACCGGTCGATGATGCGCTGGATCAGCCGCAGCCGGTCGAAGCCGGTGCACACCAGTTGCGCGCCGGCCTCCTGGGCCACCTTGGCGATGTGGAACGCGATCGACGAGTCGGTGATGATCCCGGTGACCAGGATGCGTTTGCCTTCGAGAATGCCTGTCATTTCAGTCCTTTACCTTTAGTGGCCCATGCCCATGCCGCCGTCGACGGGGATGACTGCGCCGGCGATGTAGGCCGCGTCCTCCGACGCCAGGAAGCTCACCGCACCGGCGACCTCCTCAGCGGTGCCGACCCGCTTGGCCGGGATGAACTCCAGCGCACCCTCCTGGATGCGCTCGTCGAGGGCCCGGGTCATCTCGGTGTCGATGTAGCCGGGTGCGACGACGTTGGCGGTGACACCGGCCTTGGACAGCTCACGGGAGATCGAGCGGGCCATACCGATCAGACCCGCCTTGGCCGCGGCGTAGTTGGCCTGGTTGCCGATGCCCCACATGCCCGAGACCGATCCGATGTAGATGATCCGGCCGAAACGCTTGCGCTGCATGCTGCGCGACGCCCGTTGGGTCACCCGGAACGCGCCGGTGAGGTTGGCGTTGATGACCTCTTCGAAGCGCTCCTCGGTCATCCGCATCAGGAACGCGTCCTTGGAGATGCCGGCGTTGGCCACCAGCACCTCCACCGGCCCCTGGTGTTCCTCGACCTCTCTGAAGGCGCGGTCGACGGCGTCGTTGTCGGTGACATCGCACACCACCCCGAACAGGCCCTCGGGTGCGCCGGAACCGCGGTGGGTCACCGCCACCTTGTGGCCGTCGGCGGCCAGACGCTGGGCGATCGCCAGCCCGATGCCCCGGTTTCCACCGGTGACAAGGACCGAACGCGAGACGAAGGGAGGTTTGCCTGCGGGAGTTTCGCTGTCTGTCACCCGGCCAACTTATCGTCTGCGACGGCACGCACCGAAATCAGGCGGGCAGGCGGCGGTTCAGCAGCAACGCCGCCAACCCGGCCAGCGCCAGGACGAACGCACCCAGCCGCAACCAGCCGGTGCTGGCGTCGCCGCGGATGGTCTCGAAGCCGATCTGGTCCTGCAGCGTGGCGTAGACCTCCTTGAGCTGGGCCAGGCTGGAGGCGGTGTAGGCGCTGCCGCCGGACAGGTCGGCGATCTTCTTCAGCGAGTCGTCGTCGACCGGCACCGGCTGGCGCTGCTCGTTGATCTCCACGTAGCCGTAGGCGGTGCCGAACGAGATCGTCGAGACCGGCACGCCCTGGTCCTTGGCGGTGCGCGCCGCGGTGAACGCACCCTTGGGGTTGTCCGGGTTGGACGGCACCGTCTCCTTGCCGTCGGAGAGCAGCACGATGCGGGCCGGCGGAGGGGTGTCGCCGCCACCGATGACCGCACCGACCGTCGCGATCGCCTGCAGCGCGGTGAAGATGCCCTCGCCGGTGGCGGTCCGGTCGGCAAGTTGCAGCTTGTCGATTGCCGCCTTGGTGGCCTCGCGGTTGGTGGTGGGCGAGGTCAGCACCGTCGCGGTGCCGGCGTAGGCGATCAGGCCCAGGTTGATGCCGGCGGTCAGCTCGTCGGCGAACTGCTTGCCGGCCTCCTGCGCCGCGGCCAGCCGGGTGGGTTCGACGTCGGTGGCCCGCATCGACTGCGACACGTCGATCACCAGCATCACCACCGCACGGTTACGCGGAATGCGGATGTCGTGGGTGGGGCCCGCCATCGCGACGGTGAACAGCACCAGCGAGCTGATCAGCAGCACCGCCGACAGGTGCCGCCAGCGGGTCGGCGTCTTGGGTGCCACCCTCTCCAGCAGCTCCATGTTGGCGAACCGCAGGATCCGCCGCTGCCGCGCCAGCTGCATGAGGATGTAGAGCCCGACCAGTCCCAGGATCACCAGCAGGAACAGGAAGAACCAGGGGTGGGCGAAGCCGGACAGCGTCATCGGCCCGAGTAGCGGCAATGTCATAGCAGACCTGTCTTGTCCATCGGGGCGGGTTTAGGCCATGCCTGCCAGCGCGCCGCGCCGGCGGGACTCGACGAATCGGACGATGTCGGCGATCCAGTCCCGGTCGGTGCGCAGCGACAGCAGCGGGGCCCCGCAACTGCGCAGGGCGCGCGCGACGTCGGCCCGGTGCGCTGATGCCGCCCGGGCGAAGTCGTCACGCAGCTTGGCGTCGATGGTGAACTCGCGGGTGACGCCGGATTCGGTGTCCTGCAGCACCACGTCGCCGACGTCGGGCAACTCGACGTCGCGCGGGTCGAGCACCTCGATGCCCAGCACCTCGTGGCGCGCGGCGATCGCCCGCAGCGGGCGCATCCAGGTGATCGGGCCGAGGAAGTCGCTGATGATCACCGCCATGCCGCGGCGCCGTTCCGGCCGGCGCAACGCGTCGATGACGGCGCCCAGGTCGCCGCGTACCCCGACCGGGGCCCGCGGAATGGTGGCGATGGTGCGCAACATCGTCTGCTCGTGGTTGCGGCCGGAGCGCGCCGGTATCCGCACCACCTTGTCGCCGTTGGCCACCAACGCGCCCAGCCGGTTACCGCCGCCGCTGTTGAGGTAGATGATGGCCGCCGCGGCCGCCACCGCCATGTCACGCTTCTCGCAGGTCGCGGTGCCGAAGTCCATGCTGGCCGACATGTCGACCACCAGCCACGTCTCCAGCTCGCGGTCGGCGATCATCTGGCGGACGTGCGGATGGGTGGTGCGGGCGGTCACCGACCAGTCCATCCGGCGCACGTCGTCGCCGGGCTGGTACAGACGCGACTCGCCGGGTTCGGAACCCGGCCCGGGGATCAACCCGAGGTGGTCGCCGTGCAGCACCCCGTCCAGCTTGCGTTTGACGGTCAGCTCAAGGGTTCGCAGTGCGGCGGCCAGTTTCGGGTCGCTGATGCCGCCCCGCAGCATCGACGGCGGCGCGTTGGGTGTGTCCGGATCGGGCGACCCGGTGCCGGGCTCGCTCACCGACCGCTGGCCGCTGCCGCCGCGGTCGGGGCGCCGGGAGGCGCCTGGTGCGGTTGCTGCTGCTGCGGCACGGCGTTCACCTGGGGCAGCGGCACGGTCTGCAGCACCCGGTTGATGACGATCTCCGAGGTGATCTCGTCGGCCAGGGCGTCATAGGGCAGCACCAGCCGGTGCCGCAGCACGTCGGGGATGACCTCGATGACGTCCTGCGGGATCACGTAGTCGCGTCCGCGCACCAGGGCCAGTGCCCTAGACGCGGAGATGATGCCCAGCGAGGCACGCGGCGACGCCCCGAAGGACAGCCAGTTCTTGACGTCGGGCATACCGAACTGTTCGGGGTGGCGGGTGGCGGTGATGACACGCACCACGTAGTCGACCAGCGCGTGGTGCACGAAGTTGTTGGCCGCCAGCGTCTGCAACCGCACCAGGTCGCCGGTGCCCAGGATCTGCTTGGGCTCCGGCGGGGCGACACCCATCCGGTAGATGATCTCGCGCTCTTCTTCGGGCGAGGGGTAGCTGACGTTGATCTTGAACAGGAAGCGGTCGCGCTGCGCCTCGGGCAGCGGGTAGACACCCTCGTGCTCGATCGGGTTCTGGGTGGCCATCACCAGGAACGGGTTGGGCAGCGGGAAGCTCTTGCCGCCGATGGACACCTTGCGCTCCTGCATGACCTCCAGCAGTGCCGACTGCACCTTGGCCGGCGCCCGGTTGATCTCGTCGGCCAGCAGGAAGTTCGTCATGACGGGGCCGAGTTCGGTGTCGAACTCCTCGCGGCCCTGCCGGTAGATCCGGGTGCCGATGATGTCGGTGGGCACCAGGTCCGGGGTGAACTGGATGCGGGCGAAGGACCCGCCGACCACCTTGGCGAACGTCTCGACGGCCAGCGTCTTGGCGACACCGGGTACGCCCTCCAGCAGCACGTGGCCCTTGGCCAGCAGCCCGACCAGAATGCGCTCGACGAGCTGATCCTGACCGACGATGACTCGCTTGACCTCGAAGATGGCCCGCTCCAGCGCATGTACGTCGGCGGCCAGCCCGCTACCGCTCCCCTCGGCACCGGCCGAACCCGGGAATCCGCCGGCGCCCGCGGGCGTCCCATCCGATGACGTCATCGAGAAATCCTCCACACCTGTCGGTCAGACACAATTGGGGCAGCGTCGTGCCCGCGTTTCACTATTCCAGGGATCACAGCATCCGTCGACGTACGGGCCCGTCAGTACTCGATGATGCGGGTCAGGTACGGGGTCATTCCGGCGGTCCGCACCGGGCTGACCACCACCTTGCCTTCGCTGCCGGAGGCTTCCAGCATCTTTCCGCCGCCCAGGAACATGGTGACGTGCTGGCCGCCGCCGGGCCCGTAGAACATCAGGTCGCCGCGGCGGGCCTGGCTCGGCGGAATGTGCCGGCCGGCGTTGTACTGGTCGCCGGAGAACCGCGGGATCAGCACGCCGACACCGGCGAACGCGTAGCGCATCAGACCCGAGCAGTCGAAGCCGACGGTGCCCGCCCCGGAGTCGATTCCCTTGCTCGGCCCGGTCAGCGATCCGCCGCCCCAGGAGTACGGCACGCCCATCTGCGAGCCGCCGCGCCGGATGACGTATTCGATGGCCTGCTTGCCGTGCACCCGCTGGCCGGGCGAGATGTTGCTGGCGTCGCCGACGTTGAAGCCCAAGCCGGACAGGAACTTACGCCCCAGGTCCATGGTGGTCTGGGTGGCATTCGCGGTCGCCTGCAGCGATGCGTTGGCGATCGCCAGCGGGTCGCCGGGCGCTCCGGCGCTGATCATGGCGGGCAGGGTGGGGTCCCATCCCGGGTCCGCCGCGGCCGGCCCGGCCACGCTCAGCATCATCGGGATCGCCACCAGCAGCGACCCGACGGCCCGGGACAGGCCCCGGGTAAGACGTAGTGAACTCTGTCGCATTCGCTCCACCGTCAGTATTCGATGTATCGGACAACAAAGGGCGTCATGCCGCTCTTACGCACCGGCGACACCTTCACGGTCTGGCCCACGTCGGGGGCCTCCAACATGGCACCGTTGCCCAGATACAGCGCCACGTGCTGGCTGCCGCCCGGACCGTAGAAGATGACGTCGCCGCGGCGTGCCAGCGCGGTCGGGATCTGCCGGCCCATCTTGTACTGCGCGCCGGAGTAGTGCGGCAGCTTGATACCGACCCCGGCGAACGCGTACAACACCAGGCCAGAGCAGTCGAAACCCACAGTGCCCGAACCAGATCCGATCCCACGCCCCGGTCCGGCCGCGGTACCGCCGCCCCACGAGTAGGGCACGCCGCGCTGCGAGAGCCCGCGGCGGATCACGTACTCAGATGCCTGCCGGCCGTAGACCCGCGGGATCTGGCCGTTGTTGATGCCGGTGGATTCGGGGCGGGCCAGCCCGATCGACTCCAGGAACTTCTGGCCCAGGTTCGCGGTCACCTGCGCCGAGGTCTGGGAGATGCCGAGCACCTGGTTGATCACCGCCACCGGGTCCCCGGGAACGTTGGCGCTGGGCACCATCGGCAGCGTCGGGTCCCACGGACCGTCCCACCGCGAGGCTTGGCCGGCGGGCGCGGGCCCGGCGGGATTGCCCCACCGGTCGGCTTGGGCGGGCGCGCCTTCGGCAGGCGCCGAGGCGGGCTGCTGGGGACGTGCAGCGGCCAGCCTGACCTGCGCCTGCTCGCGCTGGGCGGCCAGCCGGTTGATCTCGGCCTGCTGTTCGCCGAACTTGCGGTGGGTGTCGGTGAGCGCATTGACCGCGGCGTCCTGGCTGGACTGCGCGTCGGCGACGGCCTGCTCGGCCTTCTGCTTGGCCAGCCGGGCGGCGGATTCGGAGTTGATCTGCTCGGTGCGGGCGCGCTTGAGGGTGTCGATCGCCTGCTGGGAGCTGAGCGCCAGGGTCTGGCCGGCGGCGGCGGCGGCGATCATCTCCGAAGGGTCACTGGCGGTCAGGTAACTGTCGGACGGCCCGTTGACGTAGGTCGAGACCGCAAAGGTGTTGTACCGCTTCTGCGCGGCGACGATCGCGGCGTCAGCGTCGGCGATGGCCTGCCGGCCGGCTTCCACGTCGTGTTGGGCGGCGGCGGCGTCGTCACGCGCGGACTGCAGGTCCACCAGCGCCTTGTTGACGCTCTCCTTCTGTTGCTGGATCTGGGCGCCCAGGTCCTGCAGCTGCTGGTTGGCCTCGGCGACGTCGGCGATCAGCGCGGCGATGCCGTCGGGGTCGGCCGGTTGCGCAGTGGCCAGGCCCGGGGTGCCCAGCAGCATCGCGGCGCTGAGCACCGAGGCGACCGCGGGTTGGGTGAGCCGGACGGTGAGCCCCGAGGCGGAGCCATCGGAGCCACAGCGGGTGCGTCTCATTCGGCTGGTATCTCCTCGGACTCTGGGCAGTCGGTGCCGCGCTTCGGCCGGTGACAAATAGCACTGATACAACAGCTACGACTTTTGAACCATACGTCACATCTGTCACTAGAGAAACGTTCGTAACAAACTACGTTGTTGTAATTAAGCCGGTTGTGACCAACCGGTGACACAATAATTTGCTAGACCGTCAGTATTTGCGGCAGGCAGCCGCTGACATAGACCGCGAACTGCCGATATCCCCTAGTCGGCTGCGCCAACCCCGGCGTCTGCGCGTTTGCTGCGCCGTTGCAGCCAGCGGGTTCCGACCGCGGCTGCCGCGACCCCCATCAACAGCACTACCGTCAGGCCCGTCCAGGGCAGATCGGTGCTTTCAAGCTCGTGCAGGAAATGCCGCGCCGACACCACCGGATCACCGGTTTTGGCATGGTCCTCGGCGGCCTCCAGCTTGGCCCGGTAGAACTGGCCGCTGTAGCTGCCGACGTAGTTGGGGCTGACCACCAGCACGGTGGCATCGGGGTAGTCGTAGCCCACCACGGTGGCGACGTCGCGCAATGCGGTGTCCATACCGGGGTTCCGCGCGACCTCGACGATCTTCAGGTCGATGCCGGCACGGCCCGCATCGGCGACCACCTCGCGCAGGGCGGGCACGTCGGACGCCGGCGCGCTGACCCCGTCCCCGGCGACGTCCATCTTCACCAGCGTCATGCACTCGTCCGGCGGCATGGCCGGGTCGAGGCCGACGGTGATGCAGAGCTCGCCGGGGATGTAGGCCGGCGGGTGCTGGATCGTCACGGTTGACGACGGTATCAACCCCGCGCAGGTGAGGGGAACCTTACTTCATACAGGACAAACGTACTGTTAGAGTGAGTCCGCCCGGTGGCGCGGACCCGTCGCCGGATGAGAACTCGATCCCGGGGAGCGGAAGTGACCAGCACAGATTCGGTGAATTCATTCGGAGCGCGCGACACCCTCACCGTGGGTGACACCGATTATCAGATCTACCGCCTGAACGCCGTTCCCGGCACCGAGAAACTCCCCTACAGCCTCAAGGTGCTGGCCGAGAACCTGCTGCGCACCGAAGACGGCGCCAACATCACCAAGGACCACATCCTGGCCCTGGCCAACTGGGACGCCTCGGCCGAGCCGAGCATCGAGATCCAGTTCACCCCGGCCCGGGTCATCATGCAGGACTTCACCGGCGTGCCCTGCGTGGTCGACCTGGCCACCATGCGGGAGGCCGTCGCGGCCCTGGGCGGCGACCCGAACAAGGTCAACCCGCTCTCGCCGGCGGAGATGGTGATCGACCACTCGGTCATCCTCGACGTGTTCGGCTCGGCCGACGCCTTCGAGCGCAACGTGGAACTGGAGTACCAGCGCAACTCCGAGCGGTACCAGTTCCTGCGTTGGGGCCAGGGCGCTTTCGACGACTTCAAGGTCGTCCCGCCGGGCACCGGCATCGTGCACCAGGTCAACATCGAGTACCTGGCGCGCACCGTGATGGTGCGCGACGGTCAGGCCTATCCCGACACCTGTGTGGGCACCGACAGCCACACCACCATGCAGAACGGCCTGGGCGTGCTGGGCTGGGGCGTCGGCGGTATCGAAGCCGAGGCCGCCATGCTGGGCCAGCCGGTGTCGATGCTGATCCCGCGCGTCGTCGGCTTCAAGCTGACCGGGGAGATCCAGCCGGGCGTGACCGCCACCGACGTGGTGCTCACCGTGACCGACATGCTGCGCAAGCACGGCGTGGTCGGCAAGTTCGTCGAGTTCTACGGCAAGGGCGTGGCCGAGGTGCCGCTGGCCAACCGCGCCACCCTGGGCAACATGAGCCCCGAATTCGGCTCCACCTGCGCGATCTTCCCGATCGACGAAGAGACCATCAACTACCTGCGCCTGACCGGGCGCACCGACGAGCAGCTCGCGCTGGTCGAGGCCTACGCCAAGGCCCAGGGCATGTGGCACGACGTGGACAACGAGCCCACCTTCTCCGAATACCTGGAGCTCGACCTGTCCACCGTGGTCCCGTCGATCGCCGGACCGAAGCGCCCGCAGGACCGGATCCCGTTGTCGGAGAGCAAGATCGCCTTCCGCAAGGACATCCACGACTACACCGACGACGCGGTGGCCGAGAAGGTCCCGACCGGTGGCGCCACGGTCGGTGCCGCAGCCGAGCTCAGCTTCGCCGACGACGACGCCGTGCGCATCCCGTCCGCGGCCAACGGTTCCGAGGGCCGGCCGAGCAAGCCGATCCGGGTCAAGAGCGAGCGCGGCGAGTTCATCCTCGACCACGGCGCCGTCGCCGTCGCCGGTATCACCTCCTGCACCAACACCTCCAACCCGTCGGTGATGATCGGCGCGGCCCTGCTGGCGCGCAACGCCGTCGAGAAGGGCCTGGCCTCCAAGCCGTGGGTGAAGACCAACATGGCCCCGGGCTCGCAGGTGGTGACCGACTACTACGAGAAGGCCGGCCTGTGGCCCTACCTGGAGAAGCTCGGCTTCTACCTGGGCGGTTACGGCTGCACCACCTGCATCGGCAACACCGGTCCGCTGCCGGAGGCCATCTCCAAGGCGGTCAACGACGAAGACCTGACCGTCACCGCGGTGCTCTCGGGTAACCGCAACTTCGAGGGCCGCATCTCCCCCGACGTCAAGATGAACTACCTGGCCAGCCCGCCGCTGGTCATCGCCTACGCCCTGGCCGGCACCATGGACTTCGACTTCGAGACCGACTCGCTGGGTAAGGACAACGACGGCAACGACGTGTTCCTGCGCGACATCTGGCCGTCGGCCCAGGAGATCGACGACACCATCAAGAGCACGATCAGCCAGGACATGTTCCGCAAGTCCTACGCCGACGTGTTCAAGGGCGACGAGCGCTGGCGCAGCCTGGCCACCCCCGACGGTGACACCTTCGACTGGGACGACTCGTCGACCTATGTGCGCAAGGCTCCCTACTTCGACGGCATGGCGCTGGAGCCGTCGCCGGTCTCGGACATCTCCGGCGCCCGGGTGATGGCGCTGCTGGGTGACTCGGTGACCACCGACCACATCAGCCCGGCCGGTCCGATCAAGCCGGGCACCCCGGCCGCGGACTACCTCGACGCCCACGGCGTGGCCCGCAAGGACTACAACTCGCTGGGCAGCCGGCGCGGTAACCACGAGGTGATGGTCCGTGGCACGTTCGCCAACATCCGGCTGCAGAACCGGCTGTTGGACACCATCGGCCTGGAGGGCACGCAGGGCGGCTACACCCGGGACTTCACTCAGGAGGGTGGCCCCAAGGAGTTCATCTACAACGCGTGCGTGAACTACCAGAAGGCCGGTATTCCGCTGGTTGTGTTGGGCGGCAAGGAATACGGATCGGGTTCGTCGCGGGACTGGGCGGCCAAGGGCACCACGCTGCTGGGCGTCAAGGCCGTGATCACCGAGTCCTTCGAGCGCATCCACCGCTCCAACCTGATCGGCATGGGCGTGATCCCGCTGCAGTTCCCGGCCGGCGAGTCCGCCGCGTCGCTGAAGCTCGACGGCACCGAGATCTACGACATCACCGGCATCGAAGAACTCAACGCGGGCAAGACCCCGAAGACGGTGCGCGTCAAGGTAACCCGGGCCGACGGAAGCGTCACCGAGTTCGACGCCGTGGTGCGCATCGACACCCCCGGTGAGGCCGACTACTACCGCAACGGCGGCATCCTGCAGTACGTGCTGCGCAACATGCTCAAGGCGAAGGATTCCGCGTAGGCGGATAGCCCCGGATGCCCAGGGTCAGCGAGGATCATCTGGCGGCCCGGCGCCGTCAGATCCTTGACGGCGCCCGGCGCTGCTTCGCCGACTTCGGCTACGACGGCGCCACGGTGCGGCGGTTGGAGCAGACGATCGGACTGTCGCGCGGGGCGATCTTTCACCACTTCCGCGACAAGGACACGCTGTTCTTCGAGTTGGCGCGCGAGGACGCGGAGCGGATGGCCGACGTCGCCTCTCGCGAGGGCCTGATCGGTGTCATGCGGGACATGCTGGCGGCGCCGGAACAGTTCGACTGGCTGGCCACTCGGCTCGAGATCGCGCGCAAGCTGCGCCACGATCCGGAGTTCAGCCGCGGCTGGGCCGAGCGGTCAGCCGAATTGTCCGCTGCGGCAACAGATCGCCTGAGCCGGCAGAAGCAGGCCGGCCGGCTGCGCGACGATGTGCCCGGCGATGTGTTGCACTGCTACCTGGATCTGGTGCTCGACGGCCTGGTGGCCCGGCTGGCCTCCGGCGAAGACCCCCAGCGACTGTCCGCGGTCTTGGATCTGGTGGAGGATTCGGTGCGGCAGCGCTGACCCCTGCGCAAGCGTGCCCGTACTTCTCCTCGCGCGAGCGTGCCCGTACTACTCCTAGCGCGAGCGTGCAGAAATGTCCGCCCCCACCTGCGTTTTGCCGAACAACTCTGCACGGTCGCGCGAGTAAATTCAGCGGTGGCGGCGGTGGTTGGGCCCGCCGCGGCTGCGCATCGTGCAGCCGGCTTCGCGCAGCAGGCTGTGCACCGTGCCGTAGGAGCGCCCGGTCGAGGCCGCCAGGGTGCGGATACTGGCCCCGCTCTCATAGGCACTGCGCAGTTCGACCTTCAGCCGATCACGTAGCTTGTTCGGCTTCGTCGTCGTCGCCACGTCCACTCACCATCCCCTCGCCGCTCCGATGGGGTTCAGCGTAGGAACGCGGCACCGAAACCGGGCGACTTTGCCCGAAATGCAACCGGTTACAGGGCTTAGGCGAGTTCGATCAGGTCGCGGTACTCCGGCGACCAGTGGTCCTCGGTGCCGTCGGGCAGCAGCACCACCCGCTGCGGGTCGAGCGCCTCGGCCGCTCCGGGGTCGTGGGTGACCAGCACCACCGCACCGGCATAGCTGCGCAGCGCGTCGAGCACCTGCTCGCGCGAGGCCGGGTCGAGGTTGTTGGTCGGCTCGTCGAGCAGCAACACGTTGGCGGTGGAGGCCACCAGGCCGGCCAGGGCCAGGCGGGTCTTCTCACCGCCGCTCAAGGTGCCCGCCGCCTGATCCAGCTGCGCCCCGGTGAACATGAACGCGCCCAGCAGCCCGCGCAGATCCTGCTCGCCGGTGTCGGGTGCGGCGTGCCGGATGTTCTCCCAGACGCTGGCCGCGTTGTCGATGGTGTCGTGTTCCTGCGCGAAATAGCCGATCTTGCAACCGTATCCGGGCTCCAGTTGTCCGGCGTCGGGGGTTTCGACCCCGGCCAGCACGCGCAGCAGCGTGGTCTTGCCGGCACCGTTGAGACCCAGCACCACCACCCGTGAGCCCCGGTCGATGGCCAGGTCCACCCCACTGAACACCTCCAGCGAGCCGTACATCTTGGTCAGTCCACTGGCCATCAGCGGCGTCTTTCCGCACGCAGCCGGGGTGGGGAACTTGATCCGGGCGACCTTGTCGGCGACGCGCTCTTCGTCCAGGGCGGCCAGCATCCGGTCGGCTCGACGCAGCATGTTCTGCGCCGCAACGGCTTTGGTGGCCTTGGCGCCGAGCTTGGCGGCCTGGGTACGCAACGCGGCCACCTTGCGCTCGGCGTTGGCCCGCTCCCGACGGCGGCGCTGCTCATCGGTGGCCCGGGCGTCCAGGTACTTCTGCCAGCCCATGTTGTAGACATCGGCCTCACCGCGCACCGCATCGAGGAACCACACCCGGTTGACCACGTCGGCCAGCAGATCCACGTCGTGGCTGATCAGCACCAGTCCCCCGCTGTGGTTCTTGAGGAAGTCTCGCAGCCAGCCGATCGAGTCGGCGTCGAGGTGGTTGGTCGGCTCGTCGAGCAGCAGCGTGGTGCCCGAACCGGCGCCGCCGGATCCACCCTCACCCGCGGCGAACAGGATGCGGGCCAGCTCGACCCGGCGCCGCTGCCCGCCGGACAGGGTGCGCAGCGGCTGGGTCAGCACCCGCTCGGGCAGGCCCAGGCTGGTGCAGATCCGGCCCGCCTCGCTCTCGGCGGCATAGCCGCCCAGTGCCGAGAAGCGCTCTTCGAGTTGACCGTAGCGGCGGATGGCCCGGTCACGCTCGGCGTCGTCGACCACTTCGGCCATCAGCACCTGCTGCTTCTCCAGGTCGGCCAGGATCTGATCGAGGCCACGAGCTGAGAGCACCCGGTCGCGGGCCAGCACGTCGAGGTTGCCCTCCCGAGGGTCCTGAGGCAGGTAGCCGACCTCACCGGTGCGGGTGATGGTGCCCGAATAGGGCTCGCCCTCACCGGCCAGGATGCGCAACGTGGTGGTCTTTCCGGCGCCGTTGCGGCCGACCAGACCGATCCGGTCGCCGGGCTGCACCCGCAGCACCGAGTCCACTGAGTCGAGCAGGGTGCGCGCTCCGGCGCGGACCTCCAGGCCCGTTGCGGTAATCACGCGCGCGTACTCCTGAACTATTTGTCGTCAGTGAAGACCGGTGGACGCTTCTCGGCGCGCGCAGCGACGGCTTCCTCGAAGTTGCTGGTCAGCAGGCGCACGTAGAGCTGTCCGAGCCCCTCGGCCTGCATGTGCCCCTCCAGACTACCGGCATCGAGTCCGCTCCAGAGCGTCCGCTTGGTCAATTCGGTCCCCGGCCGGGAGAACCCCGCGATCCGCTCGGCCAGCTCGTAGCAGGTCTCGAGCAGTTCCGGCTGTTCGACGACCCGGGACACCAGGCCGATCCGCTCGGCCTCGGCGGCGTCGACGTCGCGGCCGGTGAGCATGATCTCGAACGCCCGCGACGCGCCGATGGCCCGCGGCAGCAGGTAGCTCAGGCCCAGCTCGCTGGCGGTCAGTCCGTTGTTGATCCCGGCCGCCCGGAAATATGCGCCCGACGCGGCGACCCGGATGTCGGCCGCCAGCGCCAGGCACAGTCCGCCACCGATGGCGGCGCCGTTGACCGCGGCGATCACCGGCTGGTGCAGCCGGCGCAGCGACAAGATGATGTCGTCGAGCAGCTCCATCGACCGCAGGCCGAAAGCCGGGCGGGTCAGTCCGGCCACGTGGGGCACCGACCCCGCGGACTTGTGGTCGGCGCCGGAGGAGAATCCCCAGCCGGCTCCGGTCAGCACCACCACGCGGACCGCGTTGTCGTAGCCGATCTCGGACAGCACCTCGCGCAGCGGCACCATCACGTCGAAGGCCATGGAGTTCATCCGCTCCGGGCGGTTCAACGTGATCAAGGCGACGTGCGGCCGCGGACGGTCGACCAGGACGTACTCGGATGTGGTGGTCACCGCTGCACGCTATCGCGTGCGGGCCGTCAGACCTGGTCGGGCTTGTCCTGAGCGGCCATCGCAGCTTCCAGGTCGAGGTCCTTGACCTGCTGGACGAGGTGCTCGAGGGCCGCTGCCGGCAACGCGCCGGCCTGGTTGAACACCAGGGTGCCCTTCTTGAACGCCATCAGCGTGGGGATCGAGCGGATCTCGGCCGCGGCGGCCAGCTGCTGCTCGGCCTCGGTGTCGACCTTGGCGAACACCACGTCGGGGTGGTTCTCCGAGGCGGCGGCGAATGTCGGCGCGAACTGCCGGCACGGGCCACACCAGGACGCCCAGAAATCGACCAGCACGATGTCATTGCCGGCGATGGTTTCTTCGAATTGCGCAGCGGTCAGGTCTTGAGTTGCCATGATTGCCCTAACGCCCGGACACCCCGTGGTGTTCCCACCGCGGCCGGGCGGGCCCGGAATCGGCATACACAGCGCGCACACAGCTGAGGGCAAGCTGGCCGCTAACTCCACCGTCGACGGTGGTGACACGGTCCGGCGGCACCCGTCGCCTTGACGAATGGAGAAACCCGATGGCCCCCAGCACCACCACCCCGGCGTTGCGCACGCTGACCGGCGCAGCCACCCTGTTCGCCGCAGCACTGCTGACCCCGGCACTGGCGCACGCCCAGGGCGACCACGTCATCGGCTCGGTCGCCTCGGCCTCGGCCTCGGGCAACACCTTCGAGGTGGCCGGCTCGGCCGGAACGGTCACCGTCAATCTGGCCGACGGCGCCCGGGTACTCGAGTCGGTGCCCGCCCAGCGCGCCGAGATCACCACCGGCACCTGCATCAAGGCCGGTGCCACCCCCGACAGCGCACCCGCCGACAGCGGCGCGATCACCGCCAAGTTCGTGGCGATCACCGCCACCGTGGACGGTAAGTGCCCGCAGCGCCCGGCCGACGCTCCGGCGGTCGCACGCCACCACGGCGTCCGCGGTGTGGTCGAGTCGGTCTCCGATGACACCGTGACCGTCAACGGGCCGTCGGGGCCGACCACGGTCACGATCAACGACGCCACCCACGTCCGGCGGATGATCGCGGTCAGCGCGCCGTCGATCAGCGCGGGCAAGTGCGTGGCCGCCCGTGGCGCCACCGACGGCGACGGCGTGCTGCAGGCCAGCCGGGTGACGGTGTGGAACGGCAACGGCAACTGCCCCACGCCGCCGGCCTAGGCCGCTACCCCAGCAGCTTGCCGTAGGTCTGGCGCCCCATCAGGTAGGTCGCCTCGACCGCCACGTCACGCAGTTCGCCGGGCGGAACACGCCGCGGATTGGCCGACAGCACAACCAGATCGGCGTACTTGCCGGGCTCCAGGCTGCCGATCTCGGTGTCCAGCCGCAGCTGCCAGGCGGCGTTGAGGGTCTGCGCCCGGATCGCCTCGTCGATGCCGATCCGCTGCTCGGGGGCCAGCACCCGGCCGCTGCCCTTGGCGATCCGGTTGACCGCGGTGGCGATGTTGCCGATCGGGTCGGGCGGGGTGACGGTGCCGTCGTTGTGGAACGACAGCCGCAGGCCGGCGTCCATCGCCGAACGCGCCGACATCCAGGTTGATCCGTGTTCCGGCCCGAACAGCTTGTCCACCAGCACGTCTCCCCAGAAGTAGACGTGCTCGATGAACATGCTCGGGGTGACGCCCAGGTGCGCGGCGCGCGCGCACTGCTCGGGCGTGATGGCGCCGACGTGTTCGATGCGCGGCCGCAGTGCCGGTGGCACCTTCGCCTTCTCGAAGGCATCCAGTACGACGTCGATCGCGGCGTCGCCGTGCACATGCACCGAGACCTGCCAGCGCTGGTCGATGAAAGCCGCCGTCAGCTGCTGGATCTGTTCTGGGCTGTAGTTCATCTGACCGCGGTGGCCCGGCCCCAGCTCCATGCTCGCGGTGGTCGCATTCGTCAGGTACGGGAAGGTGGTGAAGATGTTTCCCTGCCACGGCGATCCGTCGGCCCAGATCTTCATGCCGATCTTGTCGAACAGCACATCGGCACCGGACCGCTTGCCACGCACATGATTCGGGGTGTCGGCCAGCTCCTGGGTGCCGACCTCGTAGGCACGCACCCTGATCGCGCAGTCTTCCTGCGCAGCAAGCTTGGAGTACACCTCCGCCTGCGTCCGTGAGTCATAGGAGTGCTCGGTGGCCGTGGCGATGCCCGCCCGCGCCAGCTGCGCGTACGCCCAGCGCAGATTGTCGCCGGCATTGGCCGTGACGGCACCGAAGAACGGCGCGGCCAGCGCCATCAGCGCCGCCACTTCGCGCACTTCGCCGGTCAGCTGCCCATCGGGCCCGCGCATGAACTGTGCCCCAACCGGATTGGGGGTGGTCTTGGTGATCCCCGCGGCGGCGAATGCGGCGGTATTGGCGTAGGCGGCGTGCCCACTGTTGGAGATGATGACCACCGGGTTGTTCGGTGCCAGCCGGTCCAGTTCCTTGCGGCTGAACGGTTTGAGCCCGGTCTGCAGCAGCGGGTCGACTCCGTTGAGCAGGATCGGCTGCCCCTTGGGGGTGTCGTCCACCGCCTCGGTGAGCTTGGCGAACACGCCGCCTGCGGTCGATACGGTGAAGGGCCGCACGTCGATCGCCGGGGGCGCCAGCGTGGTCCCCATCTCGAACGGGTGACCGTGCGGTTCGATGAACGCCGGGAGCAGGGCACGCCCTCGCAGATCGACGACGGTGGTCCCCGAACCCCGCAGTCGCAGCACGTCGTCGCGCGAGCCGACCTTGACGATCCGCCCGCCGCTGACCGCAAGCGCCTCGGCCTCGGGGACACCGGGAACCACGGTCACCACCGGGCCGCCGACGAAGATGGTGTCGGCGCCGGGGCCCCGTGGTCCGCACGCCGCCAGGCCACCGACTGCCGTTCCGGCCGCCGCGGCGGCCATTCCGGCCATGAACCGTCGCCTACTCGTCGTCACCCGTGTCCGATCTTCCTCGGTCGCAGACCGCCGCTCGACGGTTCCCGCGACGAGTATGTCAGTACTGGGTGCCTCAGACGGTGAAGCCGACGGCGCGCATCATCTCGCGGCCCTCATCGGTGATCTTGTCCGGTCCCCAGGCCGGCTCCCAGACCCAGGTGAGGTCGAGCGCCTTGACCAGACCGGCGCCCACAGTCGCGTTCTCGACCTGCTCGTAGATCATGTCCTGCAGCGGACATGCCGGCGAGGTGAGCGTCATGGTGACCACCGCAGCCGCGCCTTCCTCGTCCTGGCGGATGGCCAGGTCATAGACCAGCCCCAGATCCATGACGTTGATGCCGATTTCGGGGTCGATGACGTCGTGCATCGACTCCTCCACCTCGGCCAGCAACTCGTCCGATGCGGTTTCGCTCATTGCTTCATCTCCTGGGTTGTCCCGCTGACGGATGCCAGCGCCTGTTCCTCTGTCTTCGCCAGCGCTTGGGCGAGCGCGTCTTTGAACGCCATCCAGCCGAGCAGGGCGCACTTGACCCGGGCCGGGTACTTGGCCACGCCGGCGAACGCGACGCCGTCGCCGAGCACATCCTCGTCGCCGTCGACGGTTCCGCGCGAGGAGATCATCTCGTGGAATGCGTCGAACTTCGACAGTGCTTGCGGCACAGTCAATCCGATCAACTCCGACGCCAGCACCGAGGTGGCCGCCTGCGATATCGAGCAGCCCTGCCCGTCGTAGGAGATGTCGTCGACCCGGGTGCCGTCGGCCGAGAGCGCCACTCGCAGCGTCAGCTCGTCGCCGCAGGTGGGGTTGACGTGGTGCACCTGCGCGCCGAACGGCTCCCGCAGGCCGCGGTGCTGCGGATGCTTGTAGTGATCGAGGATCACCTCTTGGTAGAACTGCTCAAGACGCAACGTCTCACGCTCCCCCGAAGAATTCCACGGAACGGCGAACGCCCGCCAGCAGACGCTCCACCTCCTCGTGGGTGTTGTAGATCGCGAACGACGCCCGCGCGGTGGCGGCCACATCGAACTTGCGGTGCAACGGCATGGCGCAGTGATGACCCACCCGGACCGCGACGCCGTCGTCGTCGAGCACCTGACCCACGTCATGGGCGTGCACACCGTCGATGACGAACGCCACCGGCGAACCCCGGTCGGCCATGGTGGTGGGCCCCACGATGCGCACCCCGGGGATGGCGGCCAGGCCGTCGAGTGCGGCGGCCACCAGCTCGCGCTCGTGGGCCGCCACCACGTCCATCCCGATCGCATCCAGGTAGCGGGCGGCCGCGGCCAGTCCGACCACCTGCGAGGTCATCGGGGTGCCGGCCTCGAAGCGTTGCGGCGCCGGCGCATAGGTGCTCGACGCCATCGTCACAGTCTCGATCATCGACCCGCCGGTAAGGAACGGCGGCAGCGCCGCCAGCAGCTCACGCCTGCCGTAGAGCACGCCGATCCCGGTGGGTCCCAGCATCTTGTGCCCGGAGAAGGCGGCGAAGTCGACGCCGAGGCCGTGGAAGTCGACCGGCTGGTGCGGCACCGACTGGCAGGCGTCCAGCACGGTCAGCGCACCCACCGCGCGGGCCCGCGACACCAGCTCGGCGACCGGGGCCAATGCGCCGGTGACATTCGAGTGATGGGTGAACGCAACAACTTTGACCCGCTCGTCGAGTTCCAGCGAATCCAGGTCGATACGGCCGTCGGGCGTCACCTGATACCAGCGCAGCGTGGCGCCGGTGCGCCGGGCCAACTCCTGCCAAGGGATCAGGTTGGCGTGGTGCTCCAGCTCGGTGGTGACGATGACGTCGCCGGGGCCCACAGAGCCGGCAAAGCGGTTGTCCCCCAGCACATACGCCAGCAGGTTCAGTGATTCGGTGGCGTTCTTGGTGAACACCAGCTCATCGGGCTGGGCGCCGACGAACTCCGCGATGGCGGAGCGACCGTCCTCGTAGGCGTCGGTGGCCTCCTCCATGAGCTGGTGTGCCCCGCGGTGCACCGCACCGTTGGAGTGCAGCAGGAACTCCCGCTCGGCATCGAGCACCGGCAGCGGACGTTGCGAGGTGGCGCCCGAATCCAGGTAGGCCAACCGGCTTCCGCCGCGCATCACGCGGTTCAGGATGGGGAAGTCCGCCCGAATCGCGTCGATGTCCGGCATCACCGGGCGACTGACCGAGAGCGTCATGGCTCAGGCTCCCGCCGCTGCCGCCCCGACGAACCGCTCGTAGCCGTTGGCTTCGAGTTCGTCGGCCAGTTCCGGCCCGGCGGACTCGACGATCCGCCCGCCGGCGAATACGTGCACGAACTGCGGCTGGATGTAGCGCAGGATCCGGGTGTAGTGCGTGATGACCAGTACGCCACCGTTGTCGGTCTGCTGGTAGCGGTTCACACCTTCGCTGACCACTCGCAGCGCATCGACGTCCAGACCCGAGTCGGTCTCGTCCAGGATGGCGATCTCGGGCTTGAGCAGGCTCAGCTGCAGGATCTCGTGGCGCTTCTTCTCACCACCGGAGAACCCTTCGTTGACATTGCGCTCCGCGAAGGCGGAGTCGATGCCCAGCTCGGCGAACGCCGCACGCTGCTCCTTGATCCAGGCCCGCAGCTTCGGCGCCTCGCCGCGCATCGCGGTCACCGCGGTGCGCAGGAAGTTCGACATCGACACACCGGGCACCTCGACCGGGTACTGCATGGCCAGGAACAGGCCCGCCCGGGCGCGCTCATCGACGGTCATCGCCAGCACGTCCTGGCCGTCCAGGGTGATCGACCCGGACGTCACGGTGTACTTCGGGTGACCGGCGATGGCGTAGGACAGCGTGGACTTGCCCGAGCCGTTGGGCCCCATCAGGGCGTGTGTCTCGCCGGAGCTCACGGTCAGGTCGACGCCGTGCAGAATCGGGATCGCCGCGGCGCCCTCATCGCCGACGCCGCCCGGCGACACGCTCACGTGCAGGTCCTTGATTTCCAGTGTGCTCATTGCTGTTTCGAGTCCTTAGATCTTGACGGTTAGTTGTTCTCGGTGACTGCGAGTTCACGCTCGACGGCCTCGGTGAGACGCTCCTGCACGAACGGCACGGGGATCTTGGCGATGATCTCGCCGAAGAAGCCCCGCACGATCAGCCGGCGTGCCTGCTCTTCGGGAATTCCGCGGGCCTGCAGATAGAACAGCTGCAGGTCGTCGAATCGTCCGGTGGCACTGGCGTGCCCGGCCTGGATGATCTCGCCGGTCTCGATCTCCAGGTTGGGAATCGAGTCCGCCCTGGCGCCGTCGGCCAGCACCAGGTTGCGGTTCACCTCGAAGGTGTCGGTACCCACCCCCGCGGCGCGGATCAGCACGTCGCCGACCCACACGGTGTGGGCGTCGGGAAGATCCGAATCGGGATCCCCTTGCAGCGCACCCTTGTAGAGCACGTTGGACCGGCAGTTGGGCTGGCTGTGGTCGACCAGCAGGCGCGATTCCAGGTGCTGACCGTCGTCGGCGAAGTACAGCCCGAGCATCTCGGCGTCGCCGCCGGGCCCGTCGAAGCGCACCCGGCCGGTCAGCCGGACCAGCTCGCCACCGAGCTGAACTGCGCTGTGACGCAACACCGCATCCTTGCCCAGCGCCGCGTGGTGCATGGTGACGTGCACCATGTCGGCTTCTGATTCGGCGACCCAGACCACGGTCAGCTGCGCGCTGTTGCCGACCACGAATTCGACGTTGTCGGCGTAGGTTCCGCCGCCCCGCACGTCGATCACGACGGTGGCCTGTGCGAGTTCCTCGGCGCGCACCTGCAGATGCCCGTAGGCGACCGCTCCGGCACCCGGGCCGGTGACGGTGATCGTGATCGGCTCGGCGATGTCGGCGCCCTTGGGCACGGTGACCACGGTCGCCTCGCGGAACGCCGAGAATGCCTGGGCGGCAACCCGATCTGCGGGCACGCCCGCGGCACCGAGCCGGTCATCGCCGCGCTGAACGGTCTCGATGCGCACCGCCGCGTCAGCCGTCACCTCGATGGCCGCACTGGCCGCTGCGACCGCGGTGCCGTCGTGCAGGCCGCGCAGTCGCCGCAACGGGGTGAACCGCCACGCCTCATCACGGCCGTGCGGCACCTCGAATGCCTCCACGTCGAACGAGGTGAATGCGGTGCCCTTGTTGACGCCTTCGGCTGCCTCGGTCAGATTCGTCGTCACTCAGCCCACCGAGCCTTCCATCTGCAGCTGGATCAGCTTGTTGAGTTCGAGCGCGTACTCCATGGGCAGTTCCTTGGCGATCGGCTCGACGAAGCCGCGCACCACCATCGCCATCGCCTCGTCCTCGGTGATGCCGCGGCTCATCAGGTAGAACAACTGGTTCTCGCTGACCTTGGACACGGTGGCCTCGTGGCCGACGGTGACGTCGTCCTCGCGGATGTCGACGTAGGGATAGGTGTCGCTGCGGCTGACGTCGTCGACCAGCAGCGCATCGCATTTCACGCTCGACTTCGACCCGTGCGCGCCCTTGTGGATCTCCACCAGGCCCCGGTAGGAGGACCGGCCGCCGCTGCGCGCCACCGACTTCGAGACGATGTTGCTCGAGGTGTTGGGCGCCAGGTGCAGCATCTTGGCGCCGGTGTCCTGGTGCTGGTCCTCGCCGGCGAACGCCACCGAGAGCACCTCGCCCTTGGCGTGCTCGCCGGTCATCCACACCGCCGGGTACTTCATGGTGACCTTGGAGCCGATGTTGCCGTCGACCCATTCCATGGTGGCGCCCTCCTCGGCGCGCGCCCGCTTGGTCACCAGGTTGTAGACGTTGATCGACCAGTTCTGGATGGTGGTGTAGCGGCACCGGCCCCGGGGCTTGACGACGATCTCCACCACCGCCGAGTGCAGCGAGTCACTGGAGTACACCGGCGCGGTGCAACCCTCGATGTAGTGCACGTAGGCGTCTTCGTCGACGATGATCAGGGTCCGCTCGAACTGGCCCATGTTCTCGGTGTTGATCCGGAAGTAGGCCTGCAGCGGGATGTCGACGTGTACGCCCTTGGGCACGTAGATGAACGACCCACCACTCCACACCGCGGTGTTCAGTGCCGAGAACTTGTTGTCCCCAGCTGGGATCACCGTGGCGAAGTTCTCCCGGAACAGCTCCTCATGCTCCTTCAGCGCGGTGTCGGTGTCGAGGAAGATGACCCCTTGTGCCTCAAGGTCTTCCCGGATCTTGTGGTAGACGACTTCGCTCTCGTACTGAGCCGCGACCCCACCGATGTAGCGCTGCTTCTCGGCTTCGGGGATACCGAGGCGGTCATAGGTGTTGCGGATGTCCTCGGGCAGGTCCTCCCAGGTCTGGGCCTGCTTCTCGGTGGACCGCACGAAGTACTTGATGTTGTCGAAGTCGATGCCGGACAGGTCGCTGCCCCAGTTGGGCATCGGCTTCTTCATGAAGGTCCGGTAGGCGCGCAGCCGGGCTTCCAGCATCCACTCCGGCTCGTTCTTCTTCGCGGATATGTCACGCACCACAGCCTCGGAGATGCCCCGCTGGGCGGCCGCACCGGCGGCGTCGCTGTCGGCCCAACCGAATTCGTATCGGCCCAGCGACGCGATCGTCTCGTCCTGGCTCAGCGGCTCTGCGGCCACCGGCGAGGAAGCGGTGGCCTCCGGTGTGAGTGTCATGTGACGCTCCTTCGATGCTCGTCATGGCTTCGGTGCTCGATGCGCACCGAAGGTGGTGCTAGTGAAGCTTTTTGGCGACTACAGACTTGCCGGTCTTCGCCTTGTCGGTCAGTGGTACATGGGTGGTGCACACGTAGCCGCCGTCGGCGATGGTCGCCAACCGCTGTACGTGGGTGCCGAGCACTTCGGCCATGGCCTGACGCTCGGCCTGGCACAGCTCGGGGAACTCCTTGGCGACGTTGGCCACCGGGCAGTGGTGCTGCAGGATCTGCAAACCCGGAACCCCGCCCTCGACATGGGCGGTGGTGGCGGCGTAGCCGGCCTCGGTCAGCGCCGCGGCGATCCGTTCGGCCGTCGACTCCACCTCTCCGTCGGCGCCGGCGACCGCGGCCGCCACATTGCCCAGGATCGCGTCGATGCGCTTGCGCGCGAACGCGACCACCGCGTCCTCCCCGCCGATCTCCCGCAGTTGGCGCATCGCGGCCACCGCAAGATCGTCGTAGCGGTGCCCGAGCTTGCCGCGGCCCGCCTCGGTGAGCTGGAAGCGTTTCGCCGGCCGGCCCCGACCGACCTGCTGCCAGGCCGCCGCCGCGTGCGACTCGGCGTCGCCCATCTCGATCAGCGCGTCGAGGTGACGGCGCACGCCGGCGGCCGACAACCCCAGCCGGGTGCCGATCTCCCCCGCGGTGATCGAGCCGGATTCCATCAGCAGCCGGACCACCGCATGGCGGGTGCGGCCTTCGGGTGATTCGTGGCCACCGGCCAGGTCAGCGGGGTCGGGCAGAACCGGACCGCCGGGGCGCTGCCCGGCGGTTTCGGTATCGGCCTTGACCTCGGCCT
This sequence comes from Mycobacterium zoologicum, assembly GCF_020181635.2. Taxonomy (NCBI): domain Bacteria; kingdom Bacillati; phylum Actinomycetota; class Actinomycetes; order Mycobacteriales; family Mycobacteriaceae; genus Mycobacterium; species Mycobacterium zoologicum. Next base: position 43,682 of record NZ_JAYJJS010000009.1, read on the forward strand.
GATCGGTGGCCTCGATTTTCACAACACCAGTGTGACGCAATTCCAGGGCGGGGTCTAGAAAGGGTTACCTCAGTTCGGCCCCGAAACACCGTTGCGCTCGTCACAGCCGGGCCCTACGGCCAGCGGGCAAGCGGCCGTTACGCTGCTGGGATGTCAGTCCGGCGGCACTCGTTGAGCACGTCGATCGCGCATCTGCACGGCGACGAGCGCACCGTCGGCTCCCCGCTCAATGCCGGTGAACTCATCGGCCTGCGGCGAACCCGGCTGTTGGGCGCGACCGGAACCGTGCTGATGGCGATCGGTGCGCTCGGCGCGGGAGCCCGGCCGGTGGTGCAGGACCCGACATTCGGGGTGCGACTGTTGAACCTGCCGTCGCGGCTGCAGACGGTGGCGTTGACCATGACGACCACCGGTGCGGTGATGATGACCCTGGCGTGGCTGATGCTGGGCCGATTCGCACTCGGGCGGCGCCGGATGTCGCGCAGTCAACTCGATCGCACCCTGCTGCTGTGGATGCTGCCGCTGCTGGTCGCCCCGCCGATGTACAGCAAGGACGTCTACTCCTACCTGGCGCAGAGCCAGATCTCCCGGCTGGGCCTGGACCCTTACCGGGTGGGTCCGGCACCGGCGCTGGGCCTGGATCACGTGTTCACCCTGTCGGTGCCCAGCCTCTGGCGCGAGACGCCGGCGCCCTACGGCCCGCTGTTCCTGTGGATCGGCCGGGGCATCTCGGCGCTGACCGGGGAGAACATCGTCGGCGCGGTGCTGTGTCACCGAGTGGTGGTGCTGGTCGGTGTCGGGCTGATCGTCTGGGCGGTACCTCGGCTGGCGGCCCGCTGCGGCGTGGCCGAGGTCAGTGCGCTGTGGCTGGGTGCGGCCAACCCGCTGCTGCTGATGCACCTGGTGGCCGGTATCCACAACGAGGCTCTGATGCTCGGCCTGATGCTGACCGGCACCGAGTTCGCCATGCGCGGCATTTCCGCGGCCCAACCGCTGCTGCCCGAGTTACGCCGACATCCGGGGGCCTGGATGCCGCTGGCCGAACTGGTCGCCGGCGCTGTGCTGATCACGATGTCATCCCAGGTCAAACTGCCGTCGCTGCTGGCGCTGGGCTTCGTGACGATGGCGCTGGGCTGGCGTCTGGGCGGTGATCTGCGGGCGTTTCTGCTCGCCGGCACCGGCATGACCGCTATCGCCGCCGCAATCACCGGCCTGATCGGCTGGGCCAGCGGGCTGGGCTTCGGCTGGGTCTTCACGCTGGGCACCGCCAACGTGGTGCGCAGCTGGATGTCACCGCCGACGCTGATCGCACTGGGCACCGGCCAGGTGGGCATTCTGCTGGGCTTGGGCGACCACACCACCGCGGTACTGTCGCTGACCCGTGGGATCGGCGTGTTGATCATCATGGTGGTGGTCCTCTGGCTGCTGCTGGTGGTGTTCCAGGGGCGGCTGCATCCGGTCGGCGGACTCGGTGTCGCATTGGGCGTCACGGTCCTGTTGTTCCCGGTCGTGCAGCCCTGGTACCTGCTGTGGGCGATCATCCCGCTGGCCGCCTGGGCCACCCGGCCCAGCTTCCGGGTCGCGGTGATCGCGGTGACGCTGGTGGTGGGCATCTTCGGCCCGACCGCCAACGGCGACCGCTTCGCCCTGTTCCAGATCGTGGACGCCACCCTGGCCAGCGGTGTCGTGGTGCTGACGCTGATACTGGCGACCCACCGCTGGCTGCCGTGGCGGCAGATGCCGGCCGAACGCCCCCGCCCTGCCGTCGCCGGCCCCGACCCCACCGCTGATTCCGTCGCGGCCGACGACGCTTACGCTGAGTCCCCGTGAGTTCAGCTGTCGCGGTGCGGTTACGCGGAGTGCGCAAGACTTTCGGCGCTGGTCCTTCGGCGACCGAAGCGGTCCGGGACCTTGACCTCGACGTGCACACCGCCGAGGTGTTCGCGTTGCTCGGCCCGAACGGGGCCGGTAAGACGACGACGGTCGAGATGTGCGAGGGCTTCGTGCGTCCCGACGCCGGCACCATCGAGGTACTCGGCCTGGACCCGGTCGCCGACAACGACCGGCTGCGGGAACGCATCGGGGTGATGCTGCAGGGCGGCGGCGGCTACCCGGCGGCCCGCGCCGGCGAGATGCTCAAGCTGGTGGCGTCGTACTCGGCGAACCCGTTGGACCCGCAGTGGCTGCTGGACACCCTGGGCCTCACCGACGCCGCCCGCACCACCTACCGGCGACTCTCCGGCGGCCAGCAACAGCGCCTGGCCCTGGCCTGCGCGCTGGTCGGGCGTCCCGAGCTGGTGTTCCTCGACGAGCCCACGGCCGGAATGGACGCCCACGCCCGGCTGCTGGTGTGGGAGCTGATCGACGCGTTGCGCCGCGACGGCGTGACCGTGGTGCTGACCACCCACCACCTGCGCGAAGCCGAGGAACTGGCCGACCGGCTGCTGATCATCGACCACGGCGCCGTGGTGGCCTCCGGCACGCCGGCGGAGCTGACCCGCAGCGGCGCCCAGGGCCAGGTGCGCTTCAGTGCACCGCCGAAGCTGGAGCTGTCGCTGCTGCTGGCCGCGTTGCCGGAGGGCTACCGGGCCAACGAGGTGCTGCCCGGCGAGTATCTGGTGGAGGGCCCGGTCAACCCGCAGGTACTGGCGACGGTGACGGCGTGGTGCGCTCAACTCGACGTACTGGCCACTGCGCTGCGGGTCGAGCAGCGCAGCCTCGAAGACGTCTTCTTGGAGCTGACCGGACGGGAGCTGCGCGCATGACCACAGCCGATCAGTCCTTCCCGCCCGGGACCTTCACCCCCGACCCGCGGCCCAGCCGGGTGCCGGCCATGTTGGCCGCGCAGTACCGGCTGGAGTTGACGCTGCTGCTGCGCAACGGCGAACAGCTGCTGCTGACGATGTTCATCCCGATCACCCTGCTGATCGGTTTGTCGGTGCTGCCGCTGGGTCCCTTCGGTGATGGCTCGGCCGAGCGCGCCACGACGCTGCTGCCGGTGATCATGTCGTTGGCGGTGATCGCCACCGCGTTCACCGGCCAGGCCATCGCCGTGGCATTCGACCGCCGCTACGGCGCACTCAAACGCTTGGGCGCCACCGCATTACCGGTGTGGGGTGTGATCACCGGCAAGTCGCTGTCGGTGGCGACGGTGGTGGTGCTGCAGTCGATTGTGCTCGGGGCCATCGGCGCCGTGCTGGGCTGGCGGCCCACGCTGGCCGGGCTGGGGTTGGGGGCGTTCGCGATCGCACTGGGCACGGTCTGCTTCGCGGCCTTGGGACTGCTGCTCGGCGGCAGCCTGCGGGCCGAGATCGTGCTGGCCATCGCCAACCTGCTGTGGTTCGTGTTCGGCGGATTGTCCGCGCTGACGGTGGAGAACGAGTTGGTGCCCGACGCGGCGCGCTGGCTGGCCCGGCTGACACCTGCGGGTGCGCTGACCGAGTCGCTGGCCCAGGCGCTGGCCTGCTCGGTCGACTGGTTCGGCTTCGCGGTGCTGGCGGTGTGGGGCGCACTGGCCGGGATCGCCGCGGTTCGCTGGTTCCGGTTCAGCTGAGATGAAGCGACTGATCGGCCTGCTGCCGGAACCGAGCCTGCGCACCCAGCGTCTGCTGGCCGCCGCGGTGGTGTTCACCCAGGGATTCATCTCGGTCACCGGTGCGATCGTCCGGGTGACCGCTTCGGGGCTGGGCTGTCCGACCTGGCCGCAGTGCTTCCCGGGCAGTTATGTCCCGGTGGCGGTCTCCGAGGTGCCGCGGATTCATCAGGCCATCGAGTTCGGCAACCGGATGGTCACCTTCGCAGTCGTCATCACTTCGGCGCTGGCGGTACTGGCGGTGATCCGGGCGGGACGACGGACCGAGGTGCTGACCTACGCGTGGCTGATGCCGGCCTCCACGGTGGTGCAGGCGGTGATCGGCGGTATCACGGTGCGCACCGGGCTGGCGTGGTGGACGGTGGCCGTTCACCTGCTGGTGTCGATGCTGATGGTGTGGCTGGCGGTGCTGTTCTACGTCAAGGTCGGCGAGCCCGACGCCGGCGCCGTGGTGCGTGAGGTGGTTCCGGCGCCGTTGCGCCTGCTGACCGCGTTGTGTGCGGCGACGCTGGCCGCCGTGCTCGTCAGCGGCACCCTGGTGACCGGAGCGGGGCCGCACGCCGGGGACAAGAGCGCGACCCGCACGGTGGCGCGGCTCAAGGTCGAGGTGGCCACCCTGGCCCACGTGCACGAGTCGCTGCTGATCGGTTTCCTCGGCCTGCTGGTGGGGCTGACGTTCGGGTTGCTGGCGGTGCGCGCGGGCAGGCCGGCGCTGCGCCGGCTGACGACGGTGATCATCTTGGCGTTCGCGCAGGGGCTGATCGGTGTCGTTCAGTACTTCACCGGGGTGCCCGCTGTGCTGGTGACGTTGCATGTCGCCGGCGCGGTACTGGTCACCGGGGCGACCGCGGCGCTATGGGCGTCGCTGCGCGAGCGGACCCAACCCGAGCCGATTCAGCGCTGACTCCACCGCCAGCGTGAAGCGCCGCTGCGCGCCGTCGCGGTCGACCGGACTTATGTGACGCCAGCCCAGCTGCGGCGCGATCAGATCCAGGCTCACCAATCGGGCGTCTGACGGCGGTCCGATCACATCGGCCCGGGCGTACAGCAGCTCGTCGATGCGGATGCTGAGCCGTTCCGCGGCCGCCCGCAGCGCCGAGCGGCCCAGGTCCCACATCTCGAAGTCGGGGTCGACGGCGTGCCCCGTCCGGAACGCATGCGACTGCCCGCTGCCGAAGAACACCAGTGCGATGGGATCTTCCCGCGACTGTCCCCGCATCGTGGGCACCCCGGCGTATTCCAGATCCCGCAGGTAGCGTTCCTCGGCGTTCCAGGCGATGACGTCGGGGTCGTTGAGCAACGCGGGCACCCGCCTCGTCCAGGCCAGGAATTCGGCTTTGCGGTCCAACACATCGTGGGTCGCCCGCAGGATCACCAGATCCGCCGCCAGGGCGTCTGGATCATCCCAGGACAGCGAACGCGCCTGCAGGCCGCGGCGCCGCAGCGACTCCACCAGAGCCACATCGTCAACCCGGCCACCGCTCTCGCCCGGTGCCAGCGGATCCCCGGCCAAGACGATGCGCGGATGGAAGATGTCGGGCCGGGCCAACTTCATGCAGACCTCACGTTCGGAGATGATAGTCACCATGCACGCCGTCGAAGTCGCGAAAACCGGTGGACCCGAAGTCCTGAGCTATGTCAAGCGCCCGAAGCCGGCCCCCGCCGCCGGCCAGGTGCTGATCCACGCCGACGCGGTCGGGGTCAACTTCATCGACACCTACTTCCGCTCCGGCACCTATCCGGCCGCGTTGCCGTTCGTGGTCGGCAACGAAGTGGCGGGCACCGTCGCCGAAGTCGGCGCCGGTGTGACGGGATTGAACGTGGGTGACCGGGTGGCCAGTGCCTCGGCGACCGGCGCCTACGCGAAGTACAGCACCGCGCCGGCGGCCCTGACCGCCCCCATCCCCGCCGGTATCGACGCGGGCGTGGCGGCGGCCGCCCTGCTCAAAGGGCTGACTGCGCATTATCTGATCAAGTCGGTGTACCCGGTGCAACCCGGCGATGCCGTCCTGCTGCATGCCGGGGCCGGCGGCGTCGGGCTGATCCTGACCCAGTGGGCCACCGCCCTGGGCGCTCGGGTGATCACCACGGCATCGACCCCGGCCAAGGCCGAACTGTGCCGGCAGGCCGGTGCCGTCGAAGTACTCGACTATCCCGGCCCGACGGACTCCGACGCCGCCACGTTCGGCGCCCGCATCAAGGAGCTGACCGGAGGTGGCGTGGCCGCGGTGTACGACGGGGTGGGTGCGACGACGTTCGGCGCCAGCCTGGCCAGCCTCGCGGTGCGGGGCACGCTGGCGCTGTTCGGTGCCGCCAGCGGGCCGGTGCCCCCAGTGGATCCACAGCGCCTCAACGCCGCGGGATCGGTGTACCTGACGCGGCCCAACCTGGCGCATTTCACCCGCACCGTGGAGGAATTCTCTTGGCGCGCAGGAGAATTATTCGATGCGATCGCCACCGGGACGATCGAGGTGACGGTGAGCGGACGTTACCCGCTGGCGCAGGCTGCCGACGCCCACCGGGATCTGCAGGCCCGCAAGACGACCGGCTCGATCGTGCTGTTGCCCTAAGGGTTTCCGCCGGAATCGATACCGCCCCAGCTCTCGGGCAGCAGCGGCAGCCGGGCAGCACCGTCGAACGTGCCGGCCAGCCGGGTCAGGCCCACCGCGGCCATCTCGGGCTTGGCCGTGATTCCGGCGAAACCCAGTTCTCCCGCGCCATGATCCGATGCCCCGACCTTGATCACCTCGTGGTCCTGCCGGGTCTGACGCCTTCGGCGGCGGGCCGCCGAGCGTGTCGCCGCCTGTGCGGCCGCCGCGGACGAATCGGGTTCCGGCGCCTTCTTCTTCGCGATGGCTGCCGCACCCACGCCGGTGCCGGTGCCGACCCGCGGTGTGCATCCGGGTCCGCCGCCGACCACATACGGGTACGCGAACGCCGGAACCCCGGCCGACGGCGGGGCCGGCACCGGCGACGGCGCGGCGGGCGGTCCGGGTGCCGCGGGCGGTGACGCCGCCGCAGGCGCCCCCGTGGCGGGGACCCCCGGGATGCCACTGACAGCCGCCGGGACGGCCGGCACCGGCGTGGCCACGGGCTGCGCCGCGGCCACGGGTGCCGGAGTCTGCGGCAGGCCCACCAACCCGCCGAGTCCGCTCAGGGCCCCCACGGGTGCGGCCAGCGCGCCGGCGGCGACCGCCAGCAGCGGCGCCGACTGACTCAGGGTGGTGGCGAGCTGCGCCACGTGGGTCGGCCAGTCGAACAGCGCGATCATGAGCAGGTATTGCAGGCCCGCCGTCGGGTCCTGACCGCCGGCGTATTGGAAGTTCTCCAGCAGTTCCAGGGTCCGGGCGAGGTACCAGATCGGCTCATTGGCGTTGGCGTAGTAGTCGTACAGGTGCCCGTTGAGCGTTCCGCCGGTCGGATCCCAGTTGATCCCGACGTTCTTGAGCAGCTGCGCGATCGACAGGTCCAGCGGGCTGCCGACCTTGGGATCGTGGGTGGATGGGTCGTCGGAGATGCCGAGGATGTTCGGGGCCGGCCCGGTCTGCGGCACCGCGGCCACCGCGGAGCCCGCGACCGCCTCATAGGTCGCCATCGTGGTGGCGGCCTGCACCCACATCCGGAAGTAGTCGGCTTCATTGAGCGCGATCGGGATGGTGTTGATCCCGAAGAAGTTGGTCGCCACCAACACTCCGTGGGTGGCGTGGTTGGCGGCCAGCTCCGCCAACGTCGGCATGGTGGCGAGCGCGGTGACATAGGCGGCTGCCGCCTCTTCCTGCGCCGCCGCCATCCGGGCGCTGTCTGCGCCGGCCTGGTTCAACCACGCCAGATACGGCTGGTGCGCTGCTTGGTATTGCTCACCGGCCGCGCCCTGCCAGAACCCGGCCGACACCAATGTCACCAGGGCGGCCAGTTCCTCGGCGACGGTGGCGTACTCCGCGCTGAGCGCCGACCACGCCGCCGCCGCCGCGAAGAGCGGACCGGGGCCCGGCCCGGCGCCGAGCAATGCCGAATGCACCTCCGGTGGCGACGCCATCCACAACATCTCGAACACAATAATTCATAGTCTCGAAGACTATTGTTCGGTTGCCCGAACTCCGTGTCGTCAGTTGCCTTCGGGCTCCCGGCGCTGCCAGGTGCCGGGGAGTAACGGCATCCGGGGTCCGTCGTCATAGGTACCGCCGGTCGACACCGTCAATCCCGTGGCCGGCGCGTCCTCGCGGGTCGAGCTCCCGGTGATCCCACCCAGCTGAGCACCCCGCGCTGACGCCGTCACCGGCTGTTCGGGTTCGCCCCCCGGATCGGCCCAATCCGGCTTCAGCTCGACGGTGAGGTCCATGACTCCGTCGCCGGACCGGTGCTTCGTGACGCGCCGACGGCGACGGGCCAGTCGTTGCTCCCTTCCGGCCTCGGCCGCTGCGGCAACCGCGGCCGAACCGCGCGGCTCAGCAGACTTGCGCGACGCACCCGCCCCGGTAGTCATGCCCGAACCGGTTCCGATACCCGGCGGGCCGAGCAGATAGGGCAGGAAGGTGGCCGAGGCGACCGAGCCCGCCCCGACCGGAGGCGCCGGGGGCGGCGGGCCGCCGACTCCACCGGCGGCCGGCACCGGGGCCGGCGCGGGCGCAGGGGCCGGTGCGGGCGGAACCGCGGGTGTCGTCGAGGCCGAGAACGCCGGCAGAAGATCCGGCACCGCCACGATCGGCACCGTCGCGGGCACCGGTGGGGGCAGCGCGGCCAGGCCCGCCAATCCCGCCAGGCCGCCCGCGGCCCCCAACGGCGCGACGGCCGGGACGGCCAGCGCGGCGATCAGGGCGGGGTTCTCCGCCAGGAATTGGGCCACCTCAAGAATGTGGGTCGGGAAGTCGAACAACTGCCAGCTGATGAACCATTGGATGGCCTGCACCGGGTTCTGGGAGAGCAGCTGGCCGAAGTATTGGAAGTCCTCCAGCAGTTCCAGCGCCCGTGCGACCCAAAAGCTCAGTTGCGCCGGATGGGTGTAGTAGTCGTAGTCGAATCCGTTGAGGGTGCCTCCCGATGGGTTCCAGTTGTACCCGAAGTTCTGCAAGATCTGTGCGAGGTACTGGTCGAACCCGTTGGAGATCGTCGGATCGTGGGCCAGCTGGCTGTTGCCGATCCCCAGCTTCTGCAACTCGTCCACCAGCCACTGCGGAAGACCCAGCGGGTTCTCGTCGTCGTCGGCCGACTGCGCCTGTGTCGCATCTGTTTTCACGATCTGCGGCGCCGGGGCGGTCTGGGGAACCGAGGCGACGGCGCTGCCCGCAACGGCCTGGTAAGTGCCCATGACGGTAGCGGCCTGCACCCACATCCGGCCGTAGTCGGCCTCGTTGAGCGCGATCGGAATGGTGTTGATTCCGAAGAAGTTCGTCGCCACCAGCACCCCGTGGGTGGCGTGGTTGGCCGCCAGCTCGGCCATCGTCGGCATCGCCGCCAGCGCACTGACATAGGACCCGGCAGCCGTCTCGAGCTGGACCGCCGACGCAGCGCTGTCCGCGGAGGCCTGATTCAGCCACGCCAGATACGGGGCATGGGCGGCCACATACGATTCGGCGCTGGGCCCCTGGTATGCCCCGGACTGCACCGCCCCCAACACCGCGGTCAGTTCGTCGGCCACCGCGGTGTACTCGTTGCTCAGCAGCGACCACGCCGCCGCCGAGGCCAGCAGTGGGCCGGGCCCGGACCCGGAGCTCAACAACGCCGAATGCACTTCCGGCGGCGACGCCATCCAGATCGGCGCAGCTGCGGTCACCGTCGGCCACCCGATGAATTGTTGAACATGATTTTCATTATCGGCAAATTCAATACCGGCCACGCCGTCCGCACAAGGCGCTGCGCCCTCGTGTTACCTGCGCTACTGCTGTGTCATCAATGGACGGGCTGAAACAAGCATTCACATGCCGATTCGGCAAGTAGGGCTTAGACCAACGGTTAGAACAGGGTGGGCAGCCCGATGGCCGAGTCCACCGCGAGCGCGCAGAACACCACGGCCAGATAGTTGTTCGACTGCAGGAACAGCCGCAGCGGCTTGACCGGCTCACCGCGGCGCACCCCGGCGTAGAGCTGGTGGGCCATGGTCAGGAACCAGGCCCCGGCCGCCGCCGCGACCGCCGCGTACAGCCACCCGGCGGCGGGAACCAGCGCCAGCGTGGCGGCCACCGTCGCCCAGGTGTAGAGCACGATGCGGTGGGTGACGACGCGTTCGCTGGCCACCACCGGCAGCATCGGCACACCGGCTGCCGCGTAGTCGTCCTTGTAGCGCATCGCCAGCGCCCAGGTATGCGGCGGAGTCCAGAAGAAGATCACCAGGAACATAACCAGCGCGGGCCAGCCGATGGTGCCCGTCACCGCGGACCAGCCGATCACCACCGGCATGCAGCCCGCCGCGCCACCCCACACCACGTTCTGTGAGGTGTGCCGCTTGAGCATCATCGAGTAGACCAGCACGTAGAACGCAATGGTGGCCATGGCCAAGATGCCCGACATCGGGTTGGTGGTGCGCCACAGCCAGGCGAACGAGACCGCGGACAGCATCAGGCCGAAGATCAGCGCGTTGCGTGTCGGCACCGCGTCGCGGGCCAGCGGCCGGCGGGCCGTGCGCTTCATCACCTTGTCGATGTCGGCGTCGACGACACAGTTCAGCGCGTGCGCCCCGGCGGCGGCCAGCATGCCGCCGATCATGGTGTTGAAGATCAGCAGCGGATTGACGTTGCCGCGATCGGCCAACAGCATGGCCGGAATGGTGGTAACCAGCAGCAACTCGATGATCCGCGGCTTGGTCAGCGACAGGTACGCCAGCAACGTGGAACGTATTGCGCGGATGCGGCGCGGCGCGACGCCCTCGCGAATACTCACGTGATGACTCCTTGGATGACAGCAGCGACGGCAGCGTCTACTACGGACGATGGTAGACCGCGTGGCCGGGCCCGCCGAATCGCAGGGTCGATTCGCACTAGGCTTGGCGTTCGTGACCACTGCTGCAGAGATCTCCGCCCTGACCCGACCGCACCACCCGAGCGACTGGGCCGACATCGACTCCGTGGCGGTCGACACCGCCCGGGTACTGGCCGCCGACGCGGTACAGAAGGTCGGCAACGGCCATCCCGGCACCGCGATGAGCCTCGCTCCCCTGGCGTACACGCTGTTCCAGCGGGTGATGCGGCACGACCCGTCGGACCCGCACTGGCTCGGCCGCGACCGCTTCGTACTCTCCCCCGGCCACTCCTGCCTGACCCTTTACATCCAGCTGTACCTGGGTGGCTTCGGTCTGGAGCTGGCCGACATCGAGGCACTGCGCACCTGGGGTTCCAAGACCCCCGGCCACCCGGAGTTCCGGCACACCAAGGGCGTGGAGATCACCACCGGCCCGCTCGGGCAGGGCCTGGCCTCCTCGGTCGGCATGGCGATGGCCGCCCGCTACGAGCGCGGCCTGTTCGATCCCGACGCGGCGCCGGGCACCAGCCCGTTCGACCACTACGTCTACGTGATCGCCTCCGACGGCGACATCGAGGAAGGCGTGACCAGCGAGGCGTCGTCGCTGGCGGGCGTGCAGCAGCTCGGCAACCTGATCGTGTTCTACGACCACAACAAGATCTCCATCGAGGACGACACCGCGATCGCCTTGTGCGAGGACACCGCCGCCCGCTACCGGGCCTACGGCTGGCACGTCCAGGAAGTCGAGGGCGGCGAGAACGTCACCGGCATCGAGGAGGCCATCGCGGCGGCCCAGGCCGTCACCGACAAGCCGTCGTTCATCTCGGTGCGCACGATCATCGGCTACCCCGCCCCGAGCAAGATGAACACCGGCGGCATTCACGGCTCGGCGCTGGGCGCCGACGAGGTGGCGGCCACCAAGAAGGCGCTCGGGTTCGACCCCGACAAGACGTTCGACGTCTCCGACGACGTCATCACCCACACCCGCTCGCTGGTGGCCCGGGGCAAAAAGGCCCGTGACGAGTGGCAGGCCGGGTTCGACGACTGGGCGGCGCGGGAGCCGCAGCGCAAAGCCCTGCTCGACCGGCTGCTGGCCGGTGAACTGCCGGCGGGCTGGGACGCCGAGCTGCCGTACTGGGAGCCCGGCTCCAAGGACATCGCAACCCGCGCCGCGTCCGGCAAAGTGCTTTCCGCCGTGGGTCCGAAGCTGCCCGAACTGTGGGGCGGCTCAGCCGATCTGGCCGGCAGCAACAACACCACGATGGACGGTGTGAAGTCATTCGGGCCGGCGTCGATCTCCACCGGCGAGTACACCGCCGATCCCTACGGCCGCACCCTGCACTTCGGCATCCGCGAGCACGCGATGGGCTCGATTCTGTCCGGCATCGTGCTGCACGGGCCGACCCGCGCTTATGGCGGGACATTCCTGCAGTTCTCCGACTACATGCGGCCGGCGGTGCGGTTGGCGGCGCTGATGGACATCGACCCGATCTACGTGTGGACCCACGACTCGATCGGCCTGGGCGAGGACGGCCCGACTCACCAGCCCATTGAGCACCTGGCCGCGCTGCGCGCGATCCCGCGGTTGTCGGTGGTGCGTCCAGCCGATGCCAACGAGACCGCCTACGCCTGGCGCACGGTGCTGGCCCGCGGCGCCGACAGCGGCCCGGTCGGCCTGATCCTGACCCGCCAGAACGTGCCGGTGCTGGCCGGCACCGACGCCGACGGGGTGGCCCGCGGCGGCTACGTGCTCAGCGAAGCGGCCGGCGGTGACCCCGACGTGGTGCTGATCGCCACCGGTTCTGAGGTGCAGCTGGCCGTAGAAGCACAGAAATTGTTGGCTGACAAGGACATCAAGGCCCGGGTGGTGTCGATGCCGTGTATGGAGTGGTTCGAGGCCCAGCCGGCCTCCTACCGCGACCAGGTGCTGCCGCCGGCGCTGCGCGCGCGGGTCGCCGTCGAGGCCGGCATCGCCCAGTGCTGGCATAAGCTGGTGGGCGACGCCGGGCAGATTGTTTCGATCGAGCATTTCGGGGCATCCGCGGACTACAAGACTCTGTTCCGGGAGTTCGGATTCACCCCCGAAGCCGTCGTCGCGGCCGCAGAACGTGCCCTGAACAACTGAGAAGGAGCGCCGTCTTATGACTCAGAACCCCAACCTCGCCGCGCTGAGCGCCGCCGGAGTCTCGGTGTGGCTGGACGACCTGTCCCGTGACCGGCTCACCTCGGGCAACCTCGCCGAGCTCGCCGAGACCCGCAGCGTGGTAGGGGTGACCACGAACCCGACCATCTTCCAGAAGGCACTGGAGAAGGGCCACGCCTACGACAGCCAGGTGGCCGAGTTGGCCGCCCGCGGCGCCGACGTGGACGCCATGATCCGCACCGTCACCACCGATGACGTCCGCGACGCGTGCGACGTGCTGCGCCCGGCCTGGGAGGCCTCCAACGGGGTGGACGGCCGGGTGTCGATCGAGGTCGACCCGCGCCTGGCCCACGACACCGACAAGACGATCCTGCAGGCCGTCGAGCTGTGGAAGATCGTCGACCGGCCCAACCTGTTCATCAAGATCCCTGCCACCAAGGCGGGCCTTCCGGCGATCACCGCGGTACTGGCCGAGGGGATTTCGGTCAACGTCACGCTGATCTTCTCCGTGCAGCGGCACCGCGAGGTGATGGACGCCTACCTGGCCGGCCTGAAAGCCGCCAGGTCCGGTGGCCACGACCTGTCGAAGCTGCACTCGGTGGCGTCGTTCTTCGTCTCCCGGGTGGACACCGAGATCGACGCCCGACTGGAGAAGATCGGCTCCGAGGCGGCTCTGGCCCTGCGCGGCAAGGCCGGTGTGGCCAACGCCCGGCTGGCCTACGCCGCCTACGAAGAGGTCTTCGGCGGTGCCACGTTCGCCGCGCTGGCCGCCGACGGCGCTCGGGTTCAGCGGCCACTGTGGGCGTCGACCGGGGTGAAGAACCCGGACTATCCCGACACCCTCTATGTCACCGAGCTGGTGGCCCCACACACCGTCAACACGTTGCCGGAGAACACGATTGAGGCCGTCGCCGATCACGGCGAGATCCGCGGTGACACCGTCAGCGGCACCGGTGCGGCGGCACAGCAGGTCTTCGATCAGCTGGTCGCGATAGGCATCGACATCCCGGACGTGTTCAAGGTCCTCGAAACCGAGGGGGTCGAGAAGTTCGAGAAGTCGTGGGCCGAACTTCTCGAAGCCACCCAGACCCGCCTCGAGGCCGCCTCGAAATGACCGGGGCAGCCGCTCGCTCTGACGCAGCGCCGTGGCTGAACCCGTTGCGGGACAAGCGCGATAAACGCCTGCCCCGCATCGCAGGTCCGTGCGGGGTGGTGATCTTCGGGGTCACCGGCGACCTGGCCCGCAAGAAGCTGATGCCGGCGATCTACGACCTGGCCAACCGGGGCATGCTGCCGCCCACCTTCGCCCTGGTCGGTTTCGCCCGCCGCGACTGGGCCGACGAGAACTTCGCCGACGTGGTCTACCAGGCCGTCAAGGAGCATGCTCGCACCCCGTTCCGTCAGGCCGTGTGGGATCGGCTGGCTGCCGGATTCCGGTTCGTGGCCGGCACGTTCGACGACGACGATGCGTTTGCCCGGTTGTCGAAGACCCTGGAGGATCTGGACGCCGAACGGGGCACCGGCGGCAATCACGCGTTCTACCTGTCGATTCCGCCCGCGGCGTTCCCGGTGGTGTGCGAGAAGCTGCACGCCTCGGGTTTGGCCCGCCCGCGCGATGGCCGCTGGAGCAGGGTGGTGATCGAGAAGCCGTTCGGCCATGACCTTTCCAGCGCTCGTGAGCTCAACGCAGTGGTCAACCGCGTCTTCCCGGAGGAGTCGGTGTTCCGCATCGACCACTACCTGGGCAAGGAGACGGTGCAGAACATCCTGGCGCTGCGCTTCGCCAATCAGTTGTTCGATCCGATCTGGAATGCCAACTACGTCGACCACGTCCAGATCACCATGGCCGAAGACATCGGGCTGGGTGGCCGCGCCGGCTACTACGACGGCATCGGCGCCGCCCGCGACGTGATCCAGAACCACCTGCTGCAGTTGCTGGCGCTGACCGCGATGGAGGAGCCGGTCAGCTTCTCCCCCAGCGAATTACAGGCCGAGAAGATCAAGGTGCTCTCGGCCACCAAGCTGGCGCAGCCGCTGGACGAGACCACCTCCCGCGGCCAGTACACCGGCGGCTGGCAGGGTGGCGAGCAGGTGGTCGGGCTGCTCGACGAAGAGGGGTTCGCTCGGGATTCGTCGACCGAGACCTATGCCGCCATCACGTTGGAGGTCGACACCCGGCGCTGGGCGGGGGTGCCGTTCTATCTGCGCACCGGCAAGCGGCTGGGGCGTCGGGTCACCGAGATCGCCCTGGTGTTCAAGCGGGCACCGCATCTGCCCTTCGATGCCACCATGACCGACGAACTGGGCAAGAACGCTCTGGTGATCCGGGTGCAGCCCGATGAGGGAATCACCTTGCGATTCGGGTCGAAGGTGCCCGGCAACCTCATGGAGGTGCGCGACGTCAACATGGACTTCTCCTACGGTTCGACGTTCTCCGAGGATTCGCCGGAGGCCTACGAACGGCTGATCCTGGATGTGCTGCTGGGTGAGCCGTCATTGTTCCCGGTCAATGCCGAGGTCGAATTGTCTTGGGAGATACTCGATCCGGTGCTAGACAATTGGGCCGAGCACGGCAGACCCGAGCAGTATCCGGCCGGCAGTTGGGGGCCGAGTTCGTCGTTCGAGATGCTGGCCCGCTCGGGCCGGGAATGGCGGCGGCCGTGATTCGCGCCGCCGACGAGGCAGAACGAAGAATGAGCGATGCGGAGGAGCGGCGCCAATGATCTTGGACCTGCCCGACACGTCCACCACGGCGATCAACAAGAAGCTCACCGAGTTGCGCGAGCAAGTCGGTGCGGGCAACACCGGACGGGTGCTGAGCCTGATCATCGCGGTGTCCGGCGATGCGCTGCTGGAGGAATCGATCGAGGCGGCCACCGTGGCCAGCCAGGAGCATCCATGCCGGGTGATCGTGGTCTGCACCGGCGATACCGGCGACACCGGCGACACGCGCCTGGACGCCCAGCTGCGGCTGTTCGGCGACGCCGGCGCCGGCGAGGTGGTGGTGTTGCGGCTGGCGGGCGAACTGGCCGCACACGCCGATGCGGCGGTGGTGCCGTTCCTGCTGCCCGACATCCCGGTGGTGGCCTGGTGGCCGCAGGCCGCTCCCGCCTCGCCCTCCGAGGACCCGTTGGGCGCGCTGGCGGTACGACGGATCACCGACGCCACCAACAGCACCGACCCGCTCGCCGCGATCAAGGGCCGCCGCGACGGCTACCGCCCCGGCGACACCGACCTGTCCTGGAGCCGGATCACCTACTGGCGGGCGCTGCTGGCCTCCGCGCTGGATCAGCCGCCGTATGAGCCGGTCAATTCGGTGCTGGTCTCCGGGTTGTCGACCGAACCGGCCCTGGACATCCTGGCCGGCTGGCTGGCCAGCTGCATCGAGGGGCCGGTGCGCCGCGCGGTCGGAGAGCTGAAGATCGAGTTGGTGCGCGATAGCGAGACCGTCACGCTCAGCCGCCCCCAGGACGGGGTGGTGGCCACCTTGAGCCGCACCGGCCGGCCGGACGCACTGTTGCCGCTGCCGCGACGCGACACCTCCGAGTGTCTGGCCGAGGATCTGCGCCGGCTGGATCAGGACGTCATCTACGGCGCCGCCCTGCGCGGTCTGGAAAGGGTGGAGTACCAGTGACACCCACGACGACCGTCGTGCAGATCTACCCCGACGCCGACGAGCTGGTGGCCGCCACCGGGGATCGGCTCGCCGATGCGATCGAAGCCGCGGTCGCCGACCGGGGCCGGGCGCTGATCGTGCTGACCGGGGGCGGCAACGGGATCGCGCTGCTGCACCGGCTCGGCGAGCATGCCGGACGCATTGACTGGACCCGGGTGCACCTGTTCTTCGGCGACGACCGATTCGTCCCCGCCGACGACGCCGACCGCAACGCCAAGCAGGCCCGCGACGCCCTGTTGGGCCGCATCGACATCCCGGCGGACAACGTGCACGCCATGCCCGCCAGTGACGGCGCGGCCGGCGACGACCTGGATGCCGCCGCACTGGCCTACCAGCAGGTGCTTGCGGCCAATGCCGAACCCGGCCAGCCCGCACCGGATTTCGACGTGCACCTGTTGGGGATGGGCGGCGAGGGCCACATCAACTCGCTGTTCCCCGATACCGATGCGGTGCGCGAGACGGTCCGGCTGGTGGTCGGGGTGCCCGACTCGCCCAAGCCCCCGCCGCGGCGTATCACGCTGACATTGCCGGCCGTACGGCGCTCCCGCCAGGTCTGGCTGGTGGTCGCCGGCGAAGCCAAGGCCGAAGCGGTGGCTGCCGCGATCGGCGGCGCCGACCCGGTTCAGGTGCCGGCGGCCGGTGCGGTGGGCCGCGAACAGACGGTGTGGCTGCTCGACGCGGCCGCGGCCTCGCGGTTGCCGCAGTGAGCACACCCTCGACACGCCATAATGACTGACATGGCTGACAGGACCCCGGGCGCAGGCCCCGAACGCAGACGGCTCAAGACCCTCGCCCAGGCGGCACTGAACGCCGACGTGACAGTCGGACAGCTCGAAGACGTCCTCGGCGGCCTGGGCACCACGATGGGTGAGCTGAACAGTTCCCTGGTCGGTCTCAATGCCACCGTCGAACGTCTGGGCAACGGGCTGGATCATCTGGAGGCGACGATGGCCGGCCTCGACGACCTGGCCCGGCGGCTGGTTGCGCTGATCGAACCGGTGGAGGCCATCGTCAGCCGGATCGACTACCTCGTCGAGGTCGGCGAGACCGCGATGTCGCCGCTGGCGGCGACCGAGAACGCGGTGCGCGGCATGTTCAACGCCATGCGCAACCGCGTCGTGCGTTAGAAGTGATTCTGGTACTTGATCAGCAGGCCGACCGCGATGATCGATACCAGCCAGATGGCGATGACGAAGTAGGTCAGCCGGTCCAGGTTCTTCTCGACCACGGTCGAGCCCGACAGGCTGGACTGCACGCCGCCACCGAACAGGGTTGACAGGCCGCCGCCCTTGGCGCGGTGCAGCAGCACCAGCAGGATCACCAGCAGGCTGGTGATCACCAAGAGGATCTGCAGCGTCAAAATCATGCCGCCACCCTACCGTTTCCCGGCTTTGGTCAAGGCAGCGGCCCGCCCGCGGCCAGCGCGGCCAGGATGGCGAACTGCTCGCCGTCCAGCGACGCCCCGCCGACCAGGCCACCGTCCACGTCGGGCTGGCCGATGAGCTCGCCGACGTTCTTGGCGTTGACCGAGCCGCCGTAGAGCACCCGGACCGTCTCGGCGATCTTCGGTGAGGCGAGCTTGCCCAACTCGGCGCGCACCGCCGCGCACACCTCCTGGGCGTCGGCCGCACCGGCCACCCGGCCGGTGCCGATCGCCCACACCGGCTCGTAGGCGATGACGACCTGGGCGATCTGCTCGGCGCTCAGGCCGGCCAGCGAGCCGCGCAGCTGCTCCAGGCAGTGCTCGACGTGGGTGCCGGCCTCGCGGATCTCCAGGTGCTCGCCGATGCAGACGATCGGGGTCAGGCCGTGCCGCAGGGCGGCCGCGGCCTTGGCGGCCACCAGCGCGTCGTCCTCGCCGTGGTAGCTGCGCCGCTCGGAGTGCCCCACCACCACGAAGGTGCAGCCCAGCTTGGCCAGAAACGCCCCACTGACCTCACCGGTGTAGGCGCCCGAGTCGTGCTGCGAGAGGTCCTGGGCGCCGAAGGTGAGCCGCAGCTTGTCGCCGTCGACCAGGGTCTGCACGCTGCGCAGGTCGGTGAACGGCGGCAGCACGGTGACGTCGACCTTGTCGAAGTACTTGTCCGGCAACGAGAACGCCACCTTCTGCACCAGGGCGATGGCCTCGAAGTGGTTGAGGTTCATCTTCCAGTTGCCGGCGATCAGCGGCTTGCGACTCATGTGCAGCTCCCCTTGAAAAATTTAATTGTCCAGTACCTGCAGGCCTGGGAGTGGTTTGCCCTCAAGGTATTCCAGTGACGCCCCGCCACCGGTGGAGATGTGGGAGAAGCCGTCTTCGGGCAGGCCCAGGGCCCGCACCGCGGCCGCGGAGTCTCCCCCGCCCACCACGCTGAACGCGCCCTTGGCGGTGGCCGCCGCGATCGCCTCGGCCACACCCCGGGTGCCCGCGGCGAACGCCGGGAACTCGAAGACGCCCATCGGGCCGTTCCAGAAGATGGTCTTGGCGTTGGACAGCAGTGTGGCGAACCGCTCCACCGAGCCGGGGCCGATGTCCAGGCCCATCTGGCCTTCCGGGATGTCCTCGGCCGGGACCGTCGTGGGCGTCGCGTCGGCGGCGAACTTCTCGGCGACCACGATGTCCGCCGGCAGCCGCAGCACGTCGGCGTAGTCGTCGAGCAACTGCCGGCAGGTGTCGACCATGTCGGCCTCCAGCAGCGAGGTGCCCACCGGCAGCCCCTGGGCGGCCAGGAAGGTGAAGCACATGCCGCCGCCGATCACGATGGAATCGGCCTTGGTCGCCAGCGACTTGATCACGCCCAGCTTGTCGGAGACCTTGGATCCGCCCAGCACCACCGCGTACGGCCGCTCGGTCGACTCGGTGAGCTGCGCAAGGACCTTGATCTCCGCGTCGACCAGTGTCCCGGCGTAGGCCGGCAGCAGGGTGGCCACGTCGTAGACCGAGGCCTGCTTGCGGTGCACCACGCCGAAGCCGTCGGAGACGAACGCCCCTGGCGAGCCGTCCGGTGCGGCCACCAGCTCGGCCAGTGCGCGGGCCAGCCCGAGCCGCTCGGCGTCGTCCTTGCTGGTCTCGCGCGGGTCGAAGCGGATGTTCTCCAGCAGCAGCACGTCCCCGTCGGTCAGGCCCTCGGCGCGGGCCAGCGCGTCGGTGCCGACCACATCACCGGCCAGCTGGACGTGCCGGCCCAGCTGCTCGCCCAGTGCCTTGGCGACCGGCGCCAGCGACAGCTTGGGGTCGACAGCACCCTTGGGCCGGCCCAGGTGCGCGGTGACGACCACCTTGGCGCCGGCCTGCGACAGTGCCCGCAGGGTGGGCACCGAGGCGGTGATCCGTCCGGCGTCGGTGATGTTTCCGTCGTCGTCGAGCGGGACGTTCAGGTCGGAGCGCACCAGCACGCCCCGACCCGTCACCCCTTCGGCCAGCAGGTCGTCGAGCGTCTTGTGAGCCACAGCGCTTAGAGGGACTTGCCGACGAGCGCGATCAGGTCGACCAGCCGGTTGGAGTAACCCCACTCGTTGTCGTACCAGGAGACCACCTTGGCCTGGTTGTCGATCACCTTGGTCAGGCCCGAGTCGTACAGCGAGCTGTGCGGGTCGGTGACGATGTCGCTGGAGACGATCGGCGCGTCGTAGTACTTCAGGATGCCCTTCATCGGGCCCTCGGCGGCGGCCTTCATGGCGGCGTTGATGTCGGCGACCGAGGCCGACTTGGCCAGCTCGGCGGTCAGGTCGGTGACCGAGCCGGTGGGGATCGGCACCCGCAGCGCGTAGCCGTCCAGTTTGCCCTTGAGCTCGGGCAGCACCAGGCCGATGGCCTTGGCGGCACCGGTGCCGGTGGGCACGATGTTGATCGCGGCGGCGCGGGCGCGACGCAGGTCGGAGTGCGGGCCGTCCTGCAGGTTCTGGTCCTGGGTGTAGGCGTGGATGGTGGTCATCAGGCCCTTGACGATGCCGAACTCGTCGTTGAGGACCTTGGCCAGCGGTCCGAGGCAGTTCGTGGTGCACGAGGCGTTGGAGATGATGTTCTGGCTGCCGTCGTACTTGTCGTCGTTGACGCCGAGCACGATGGTGATGTCCTCGTCGGAGGCCGGCGCGGAGATGATGACCTTCTTGGCACCGGCGTCGAGGTGGCCCTGCGCCTTGTCCCGCTTGGTGAAGATGCCGGTGGATTCGACGACGACGTCGACGCCCAGGTCGCCCCAGGGCAGCGCCGCCGGGCCTTCCTTGACCTCGAGGGCCTTGATCTTGGTGTTGCCGACGACGATGGTGTCGTCGCCTTCGAGGCTGACGTCGTGGGGCAGCCGGCCCAGGATGGAGTCGAACTTCAGCAGGTGCGCGAGGCTGGCGTTGTCGGTCAGGTCGTTGACCGCGACGATCTCGATGTCGGTGTTGTTGCCCGCCGCCTTCTGCGCGTCCAATGCCCTGAAGAAGTTGCGCCCGATGCGGCCGAAGCCGTTCACGCCTACCCGGACCGTCACTGGTTACTCCTCGTGTCTTGCTGAAATGAGCCGATGTATTCCCAGTCAGCCTAGTGCGTGACGTAGCACACGGCGCAGGGTCTCGACGTTAATCCCGCGACACCGGCCGGACCGGCGGCCGGTGCGGGAATCAGTCCGCGGTCAGTGCGGTTGGCTAGTGCCATGCGCATACAGATCTGGTCGGACGTCGTGTGCCCGTTCTGCTACATCGGCAAACGCAGGCTGGAGGCCGCGTTGGCCGAGACCGGGATCTCCGCGGACATCGCGTGGCGCAGCTTCGAGCTGGACCCGCAGGCGCCGCCCCTGCTCGATCGGCCGCTGGCCGAGGCGATGGCCGCCAAGTACGGCTTCAGCCAGGACCGGGCCCGGGCCTTTCTCGACGGCCAGCGCCGATCGGCTGCCGCCGTGGGCCTGTCCTTTGACTATGCGAACATCAAGCGTGGCAACACCTTCAACGCTCACAGGCTGATCCACCTGGGCGCATCACAGGGGTTGGCCGACAATGTCAAGGAGCGGTTCCTGCGGGCGTATTTCACCGAAGGCGCCGCAATCGGGGACCGCGACGTGCTGGCCGGTCTGGCCGTCGAGGCCGGTCTGGACGCCACGGCGGTGGCGGCGGTGCTGGCCGGCGACGCCTACGCCGCGCAGGTGCGAGACGATGAGCGCCGAGCCGGTGAACTCGGTATCCACGCGGTGCCGCACTTCCTGATCAACGAGCGCACGGCGATCTCCGGGGCGGCGGAGGTGGCGACGTTCGCTGCGGCACTGCGCGCTGAGGCGGCTACCGGTCCGGTTTGACCCGACCGCGCTTGGTGATGCGGACGGGGAGCTCGTCGCCGGGCTGTGGCCACGGCTGGCGGCTGAGCATGTCGGCGATCGCGACATAGCCGGCCTCGATCAGCCCGGTTTTGGCGTCGAAGATCTGGTAGGCCTGTTCGCGCCGGTGAATGGGTTGGCCTTCGAGCGTGATCACCCGCAGGTCGCCGTCGGCGAAGTCGCAGCGGCGCTGCACCGCCGCCAGCAGCTGCTCGTTGTGCAGGTGTCCCTCGCCGAAGTTCCATCCGATCAGCGGGCCGGCGATGACCTCGCCGTCCCGGATCGTGTAGTCGGCCGCGTTGCCCTCTCCGCCCAGTGCCCGGGGCAGCAGTCCGTTGAGCGCCCGGCCGTGCAGGTGCATGGCACGAAACGCCCCCGGGACCTTGGCGGCCACCAGGTCGACGGTCGCCGGGTCGTAGAACTTCGCCAACTGGTTGATGACCAGTGGCGAGCTCTTGACGATCTTGGTCTCCAGGGTGTCCTCGGCGCCGCCGCGGAAGCACCAGAAGCTGGCCGCCCAGTTCCCGGCGTAGTACCGCATGGCCGGCAGGAACGAGATCTGCTGCGGAAACATGTTTCCCGCGATCGGGATCACGACCAGCCCGGTGAACAGGATGGCCATCAGCAGCGGTGAGCGCAGGTCGTAGACGCTGACTTCGGGGTGCTGCCCGAACAGGAAGAACAGTGAGAACAGAAAGAACACGTTCCATTCCAACGGGACTCCCATCGGGAGGTTGGACAGGATGTTGAGGTGGAAGATCACCATGAAGGCGATCAGGAACCACCGCCACGGGTGATCTCCGGCGACCAGCACCAGTAATGCCGGCACCACGAATTCGGCGGTGGTACCGCCGACGTGGGCCATCAGCTGCGGTATCCGGGTGGGGCGCAGATCATCGAGGTGATCGACGTACATCCGGCGCTTGAGGCCGGTGAAGATCTTCGCCCGCAGCAGGGCGTTGTTGCTGGTCATCACCGCGACCACATAGGGAAAGTGGTGGTTGAGCTTGGATGTGGCTGCACCCCACCACAATCCGAGGATGATGAGCTTGAACGCGGCCATCTGATCGACATAGGGGAAGAAGAACACCAGCAGGGTCAGGCCGTAGTGCTCGGCGCGAGCGGCCAGGAAGATCGTCTTGTCGCGCAGACCCAGCACGACCAGCGCGATCACCACCGGCACCACCAGCGTCGGGTCCAGCAGGCCCACCGGGGCGGGGTCGCCCTGACCGGCCGACAGCAGCAGCCGCACACCGCAGATCAGCACCGCGGCGTACAACGCGACGTCGGCGACGGTGCGGGTGTCGCCGCGGGTCAGCGGAATCCTGTCCGGCCAGGGCGGCAGCCGGATCGTGTTGGGCCGCAACCAGTACAGGGCACCGCCGATGGGCGGCCAGAACCGGGCGGTCAGCGGACCCGATCCGCAGCCCAGGCCGACGATCTCGAACAGCAGGCTGAACAGGACGAGCTTCTGGTAGACGATCGGCTGCGTCCACCACTCGGAGATGCGGCTCAAGCCGTCCAGGCCCGGGGTGGTCGCGATGACAGCCGCCGCGCCGGCGACGTAGGCCGCGATCTTGAGCAGGTAGATCAGGTAGACCCCCGACGGGGTGCCGAAGCCCTCTTCGGCCCAGTGCCGGCTGCAGATCTGGATACGCGTCGCCCACGGGGCGGCGCGCCACGTCTCGGGGGCGATGTCGGGGACCGACGGTTTGATGAATCCCATGTTGTCCTCACTCGCTGGAGTCCGTTCAGTTATAACGGCCGCGGCGTGAGGCCGGTCAGCTTTTCGGGTAGGCCGCGCGCAGCAGCGCCGGCGGCTTGAACGGGTGCCAGTCGCCGGCGGGCTGCGCCAGGCGATCGGCGATCACGTAGACCGCCGCAGGATGGTAGGCGAAGGCGATGTGGCTGGCGGCGATGCCGATGTTCTCGGTCTGGGGCGCGACACCGGTGAGGCACACCTGCCGCCCGACGATGCCGTCCACGACGGAGTACAGCGCGGTGGTGGGCACCGGCAGTGGCGGCGGCTCGGATTCGCCACGCACTTCGTGCATCGCGGACTGATAGTCGCCGTACCAGCGGGCCCACTGGGTCCAGCGCGGCCACTGCGGGAAGTCGGACATGTCGGTCGGTACGGAGTCGGCCTGATCGGACATGCCGGTGGCGAGCCGGATCGGCGAACCCAGGGTGATCACCTGGCGAACTGATTCCGTTCTGCGCCACGCCAATTCACGGGCATATAGGCCTCCCAGGCTCCAGCCGATCACCGAGATCGGGACCTGATAGCGGGCCGAAAGCGCGTCGAGCCGTGCGGCTATCCCGTCACGCACCCGCGGCGTCGGGCCGAAATTGGTGCCCAGTCCCCAGCCATGCACCCGATAACCCAGCCGCCGCAGCACACGGCGCAGGACCAGGGTCGCCGAGTCGGCAGCACCCAGGCCGGGCAGCACCAGCACCGGGTGGCCGTCACCACGCGGCAGATTTCCCAGCAGGGGTGCCGCCCCGGCGAGCAGCCCGATATCGACGGCGGCGCGAGCGGGTTCGGTGAGGTAGAGCAGCCGGCTCGGGATGACGGGCCGGTGGTTCATGCCGGGAGTCCCGCGGGGACGGCGTTGGATTTCACGGTTCGAAGGATAGCGACGATGCCGTCGACGTCGGCCTCGCCGAACCCGCAACTCTGGAGAAGTCAGGCGTCTTCCAGCAGATCCGGCGTGACCGCCGACTCGGTGTCGGGAATCCCGTCCTGCTTGGCCTTGCGGTCGGCCATCGACAGCAGTCGCCGAATCCGGCCGGCCACAGCGTCTTTGGTCATCGGCGGGTCGGCCAGCCGGCCCAGCTCCTCCAGGGATGCCTGCCGGTGCTCGACGCGCAGCTTGCCCGCCGAGGCCAGATGGTCGGGCACCCCGTCGCCCAGGATCGCCAGCGCACGTTCCACCCGCGCGGCCGCGGCCACCGCCGCGCGCGCCGAACGCCGCAGGTTCGCGTCGTCGAAGTTGGCCAGCCGGTTGGCGGTCGCGCGCACCTCGCGGCGAATCCGACGCTCCTCCCAGACCAGCCGGGTGTCCTGGGCACCCATCCGGGTCAGCAGCGCACCGATCGCCTCACCGTCGCGCACCACCACCCGATCGGCCCCGCGCACCTCGCGGGCCTTGGCGCTGATGCCCAGCCGTCGCGCCGCACCCACCAGCGCGAGCGCCGCCTCCGGGCCCGGGCAGCCGACCTCCAGCGCCGACGAGCGGCCCGGCTCGGTCAGCGATCCGTGGGCCAAAAACGCTCCGCGCCAAGCGGCTTCGGCATCAGCCACGCTGCCGCCGACGACTTGGGCCGGCAGGCCGCGCACCGGGCGTCCGCGCAGATCCAGCAGACCGGTCTGGCGGGCCAGCGCCTCACCGTCCTTGGTCACCCGCAGCACGTAGCGCGTGTTCTTGCGCATCCCACTGGCGGTCAACACGTGCACGATCGCGTTGTAGCCGTACAGGTCGAAGATGTCCTTGCGCAGCCGGCGGGCGATCACACCCTGATCCACCTCGGCCTCGACCACCACCCGGCCCGCCACGATGTGCAGCCCGCCGGCGAAGCGCAGCAACGCCGCCACCTCGGCACGGCGCGCGCTGACCGAGCTGATCACGAGACGGCTCAGCTCATCTTTGACTTCGGCCGTCATCGCCACGGCTTGCCACCTCCTGGTCCGAGTCCGCTCGGTCCACTCACGCCGGTTTGCCGGCCCCCGCCCTCATCGGTCGGCAGGACCGGCGTCGGGACCGTCAGCGGCGGCGCGCCGGCCTCCCGAACCCCGTCCAGCACAGCTGCCAGCTTTCCTGGGTCATGTAAAGGTGTACCAGGTCGGGCCACGTCCACGAACTGAACCTCGGCACCGAACAGCGCCGCCGCCCTGCGCAGCTGGTCGCGCTCCCGCTCACTGGGCACCCGCCCATCGTCGATCACGATGTCATCGACGGTGAATCCGGGTGCGTGCTGGGCCAATACGTGCAGGTGACGCTCCACCGAGAAGCCCGCCGTCTCCCCCGGCTCGGCCACCAGGTTGAGCACCAGGGCGCGCCGCGCCTTGGTGGCCTGCAACGCCGAGGCCAGGCCCGGCACCAGCAGGTGCGGGATCACGCTGGTGAACCACGACCCCGGACCGAGCACCACCAGGTCTGCGGCCATGATCGCGTCGACGGCCTGGCGGGTGGCCGGCGGATTGCCCGGCAGCAGCCGCACCCGGCGCACCTTGCCCGGGGTGGTCGCAATCGCCACCTGGCCCCGGATCAGCCGGAACAGTCGCGGGTCGGCGTCCAGGCCCGAGACGTCGGCCTCGATCTGCAGCGCGATCGGGCACATCGGCAACACCCGGCCCTTGACGCCCAGCATCCGGCCCAGCTCGTCGAGGGCGGCCACCGGGTCGGCCAGCACCTCGTTGAGGCCGGCCAGCAGCAGGTTGCCGATCGGATGTCCGGCCAGCGCACCGGTACCGCCGAACCGGTGCTGCAGGATGGTCGCCCACAACCGTCCGCTGGGACTGTCCGACGCCAGCGCGGCCAGCGCCATCCGCAGGTCCCCGGGCGGCACCACGTCCAGTTCGCCGCGCAGCCGTCCCGACGAGCCGCCGTCGTCGGCGACGGTGACCACCGCGGTGACGTGCGGGGTAAGCCGGCGGGCGGCCGACAGGGTCGCGTACAGACCGTGTCCGCCACCGAGCGCGACGATGCTCCGGTTGGCGCTCGCGGGCTCAATACTCATTCACGGCCCAGATCCCGGTGCAGCACCCGCACCGACAGCTCTCCGGAGGTGTCTTCGCTGTCCAACAGCCGCGCCAGCGCCTCGGCGATGGCGACACTGCGATGCTTGCCGCCGGTGCAACCGATGGCCACGGTCATGTATCGCTTTCCCTCTCGTCGATAGCCGCCGACCACCAGGGACAGTAGCCGGTGGTAGGTGCTCAGGAACTCGTCGGCGCCCGGCTGGCTCAGCACGTAGTCGCGCACCGCCTCGTGCTGCCCGGTGTGCGGGCGCAGCTCGTCGACCCAGTGCGGGTTGGGCAGGAATCGCACGTCCATCACCATGTCGGAGTCCATCGGCAGGCCGTACTTGAAACCGAAGGACTCGACGGTGATCGACGTGGGCGCGGTGACGGCGTCGCCACCGAACATGTCCTCGATGCTCTCCCGCAGTTCGCGCACGCTGAGCACCGAGGTGTCGATGACGAGGTCGGCGACCGCACGCACCGGCGCCAGCATGGTGCGCTCGGCGGCGATCCCCTCGGCCAGTGTCTGTTTGCCCTGCAGCGGGTGGCTGCGGCGATTGTTCTCATAGCGGCGGATCAGCGCGTCGTCGGAAGCGTCCATGAACAGCACCCGGGGGTTGATCCCGCGGGTCGCCAGCTCCGAGCGCACCGAATCCAGGTCACCGGTGAACCCGGCCGAGCGCACGTCCATCACCACCGCCAGCTGGGTGATCCGCGAGCCGGCCGCCAACCCCAGATCCACCATCCGGGCGATCAGCTCCGGCGGCAGGTTGTCGGCGACGTACCAGCCCAGGTCTTCGAGCACCTTGGCCGCGGTGCCGCGGCCCGCGCCGGACAGCCCGGTCACCAGCACGACGTCGATGCCGGCGCCGTCTCCGGGACCGGCGACGTCGCGCTCGCGCACGCCCTTGGCTGAATCCTGGTTCATCCCGACATCCGTTGCTGCTGCGCGGCGCCCGGCGCGCCGTCGGCTCCCAGGGCCTCCAGGACGGCGGTGGCGGTGGCCGCGCCGATCCCGGGGATCGAAGTGAGCTCTTCGACCGTAGCGTTCTTCAGCCGCGCCACCGAGCCGAAATGCGAGATCAGCACCTTGCGCCGATGTTCGCCCAATCCGGGGACGGCGTCGAGTACCGAAGCGGTCATCCGCCGGGACCTCTTGCTGCGGTGATAGGTGATGGCGAACCGGTGTGCCTCATCACGGATGCGCTGCAACAGGTAGAGGCCTTCGCTCTGGCGCGCCAAGATGATCGGGTCCGGCTCCGAAGGCACCCACACCTCTTCCAGGCGTTTGGCCAGGCCGATGGTCGCCACGTCGGTGATACCCAGTTCGGCCAGCACCGCGGCGGCCGCGTTGACCTGCGGGGCGCCGCCGTCCACCACATACAGGTTCGGCGGATAGGCGAACTTGCGGGACTTGCCTTCGGGGGCAAGCATTTCCGGGTCCTTCTCTTCCAGATGCCGACGGAAGCGGCGGCGGGTCACCTCGGCGATCGAGGCCACGTCGTCGGAGCGGCCCTCCCCGGCTGCCTCGCGGATCGCGAAGTGACGGTAGTCGGACTTGCGGGGCAGCCCGTCCTCGAACACCACCAGGGAGGCCACCACATCGGTGCCCTGCACATGGCTGATGTCGACGCATTCAATGCGCAGCGGCGCGTCGGCCAGCCCCAGCGCCTCCTGAATGTTCTGCAGCGCAGCGGATCTGGCGGTAAAATCCCCCGCACGCTTCAACTTGTGTTGCTGCAGAGCCTCTTTGGCGTTGCGCTCCACGGTCTCGGCCAGAACGCGCTTGTCGCCGCGCATCGGCACCCGCAGCGAGACCCGCGAGCCCCGCAGCCCGGACAACCAGCTGGTCAACTCGTCGGCGTTGGCCGGCAGGCACGGCACCAGCACCTCGCGCGGAACCGGGTTGACCGGCTCGTCGGCGGCGCCCTCCAATTCGGCCTGGTCGCCGTAGAACTGGGTGACGAACTGCTCCACCAGGCGTTCCAAGTCGCTGGAATCTCCTGGGTCCCCGGGCTTTTCGATGATCCACCCGCGCTGCCCCCGAACCCGGCCGCCACGCACGTGGAACACCTGAACCGCGGCCTCCAACTCGTCGTCGGCGAAGGCCACCACGTCGGCGTCGGTGCCGTCACCGAGCACCACGGCCTGTTTCTCCAAGGCGCGCTTGAGCGCGGCGACGTCGTCACGCAACCGTGCGGCGCGCTCGAAGTCGAGTTCCTCGGAGGCCGCCAGCATCTGCTGCTCCAGGCTGCGGACCAGCCGGTCGGTCTTGCCGGCCAGAAAGTCGCAGAAGTCGTCGACGATCGCACGGTGCTCGGCCGCGCTGACCCGCCCGACGCACGGAGCCGAGCACTTGCCGATGTAGCCCAGCAGGCAGGGCCGGCCGATCTGCTGGTGGCGCTTGAACACCCCGGCCGAACAGGTGCGCGCCGGAAAGACGCGCAGCAACAGGTCCAGTGTCTCCCGGATGGCCCAGGCATGCGAGTACGGCCCGAAATAGCGAACCCCTTTGCGGCGCGGTCCGCGGTAGACCATCAGCCGCGGGTATTCCTCGTTGAGGGTGACCGCCAGCACCGGGTAGGTCTTGTCGTCGCGATAGCGGACGTTGAACCGGGGATCGAACTCCTTGATCCAGTTGTATTCCAGTTGCAGCGCTTCGACCTCAGTGTTGACCACCGTCCACTCGACGCCTGCCGCGGTGGTCACCATCTGGCGGGTGCGCGGGTGCAGGCCGGCGACGTCGGCGAAGTACGACGTCAGGCGCGACCGCAGGCTTTTCGCCTTGCCGACGTAGATGACCCGGCCGTGGGGGTCGACGAACCGGTAGACGCCGGGCTCGACGGGAATGGACCCGGGTGCCGGGCGATAGGTCGCGGGATCTGGCACGACTACAAGGCTAGTCGGGCGGTCCGTCGCCCGGCCGGTAGCGCGCCATCAGCTCCCGCAGCGTCCGCATCGCCGCCACGGCGGCCTCCTTGTCGGCGGACTGAATGGCCACCAGCGGGATGTATTCGTCGTCGGGCAACTCCAGCCGGGCCCAGCGCTTACCGGGCGGGAACGTCACGCCGAGCACCTGCGACCACGGAATCAGCCGGTTACCGAGCCCGTTGCACACCGACACCCCCGACGCGCCCGCGCGCACCCGGGCCCGCGTCCACAACAGCATCGAGCAGGCCACGATCACACCCAGCACGACGACCGCCACCCGGTCGTAGGTCCGAAAGATCACCCCGCTGGCGCGGATGGTCAGCAGGAAGCTCACCACCACGTGGATCACCACGATCAGGATCGCCGCGCTCCACAGGCCGATCCGCATCAGCCGCGGCCGCACGTCCAGTTCCCAGTGCGGGCTCGGCCCACTCACAGCGCGGCACGCAGGTCGCGCAGGGTCAGCGCGGCGCTCAGCGCGGCCGCCGCGGCCTGGGCGCCCTTGTCCTCGGTCGAACCGGGCAACCCGGCGCGGTCGATCGCCTGGTCCTCGTCGTTGACGGTGAGCACGCCGTTGGCCACGGGGGTGGCCGCATCCAGCGACACCCGGGTCAGGCCTTGCGTAACCGCGTCGCAGACGTAGTCGAAATGCGGTGTGCCGCCGCGGATCACCACACCTAGTGCGACGACCGCATCGTGGTTGCGGGCCACCTCCTGGGCTACCACCGGGATCTCGATCGCGCCGAGCACCCGCACCACCGTGGGCTCGGTGACACCGGCGTCGACGGCCACCTTGCGGGCGCCTTCCAGCAGGGCGTCACAGATCCGGGTGTGCCAGGTGCTGGCCACGATGGCCAGCCGCAGACCTGAGGCATCCAGTGCCGGCATGTCCGGCACTCCCGCCGCGGGACTCATCTACAGCGCCCCGCCGAACTCGTCGGAAACCGGAGTCACGTCGTCGAAGTCCTCCAGACCGGTCAGGTCGTGGCCCATCCGGTCGCGTTTGGTCATCAAATAGCGAATGTTCTCGGAGTTGGCCCGCACCGGCAGCGGAACCCGCTCGATGATGTGCAGCCCGTAGCCGTCCAGCCCGACCCGCTTGGCCGGGTTGTTGGTGAGCAGCCGCATCGAGCGCACGCCCAGGTCGGCCAGGATCTGTGCGCCGATCCCGTAGTCGCGGGCGTCGGCGGGCAGCCCGAGTTTGAGGTTGGCGTCGACGGTGTCGTCGCCGGAGTCCTGAAGTTGGTAGGCCTGCAGCTTGTGCAGCAGCCCGATGCCGCGGCCCTCGTGCCCGCGCATGTAGAGCACCACACCGCGGCCCTCCTGGGCCACCATCGCCAGCGCGGCGTCGAGCTGCGGACCGCAATCGCAACGGCGAGAACCGAACACGTCGCCGGTCAGACACTCCGAGTGCACCCGGACCAGGACGTCGTCACCTTCACTGTGCGGCCCGGCGATCTCGCCGCGAACCAGTGCGACGTGTTCGACGTCCTCGTAGATGCTGGAGTAGCCGACAGCCCGGAACTCGCCGTGCCGGGTCGGGATTCGCGCTTCGGCGACCCGCTCGATGTGCTTCTCGTGCTTGCGCCGCCACTCGATCATGTCGGCGATCGAGATGAGCGCCAGCCCGTGTTCGTCGGCGAAGACCCGCAGTTCATCGGTCTGGGCCATGGCGCCCTCGTCTTTTTGGCTGACGATCTCGCAGATCGCCCCCGCCGGCTGCAGGCCGGCCATCCGGGCCAGGTCGACCGCGGCCTCGGTGTGCCCGGGGCGGCGCAGCACGCCGCCGTCCTTGGCGCGCAACGGCACCACGTGACCCGGCCGGGTGAAGTCGTCGGCGACGCTGCCCGGATCGGCCAGCAGTCGCATCGTCGTCGCCCGGTCGGACGCCGAAATACCGGTGCCCACATTGTTCTTCGCGTCGACGGTCACGGTGTAGGCGGTGCCGTGCTTGTCCTGATTGACCGCGTACATCGGCAGCAGCCCGAGCCGGTCGCAGATCGCGCCGTCCAGCGGCACGCAGAGATAGCCGGAGGTGTAGCGCACCATGAAGGCCACCAGTTCGGGGGTGGCCTTTTCGGCGGCGAAGATCAGGTCGCCTTCGTTCTCGCGGTCCTCGTCGTCGATGACGACGACGGCTTTACCCGCTGCGATGTCGGCAACCGCCCGCTCGACGGTGTCCAACTTCGTCATCTTCACTCCACCTTGGTTCGCTGTCTGCCGGACGCCGGTCGGAGGCAATCCGTCCGTCCAGTATGAACCACCTGAGCGGCCCGGTTTGCCACCTCACTCACCGAGCGGGATTTGCCACCAGTCGCTCGACATATTTCGCTATCACGTCGACCTCCAGGTTGACCCGCGTTCCCACCGGCGCACGTCCCAACGTGGTCAGTTCCAATGTGGTCGGAATCAACGACACCTCGAAGAAGTCGTCCGGATCACAACCCAGCCCGGCCACGGTCAGCGAGATGCCGTCGACGGTGATAGAGCCCTTGTGCACCACGTAGCGGGCCAGTTCGCGGGGCAGTGCGATGCGCACCACCTCCCAGTGCTCGGCGGGCGTTCGGGCCACCACGGCCCCGGTGCCGTCGACGTGTCCCTGCACGATGTGCCCACCCAGCCGGCTGCCCACCGAGGCCGCCCGCTCCAGGTTGACGCGGCTTCCCGGCGACAGTTTGTCCAGGCTGGACCGCTGCAGGGTCTCATGCATGACGTCGGCGGAGAACCGTCCGCCGGGCAGTACCTCGACCACGGTCAGGCAGACGCCGTTGACGGCGATCGAGTCGCCATGCCGGGCGTCGGAGGTGACGGTGGGCCCCTCGATGACCAGGCGCGCGGCGTCGGTCAGCTCATCACGGCTGACCAGCTCGCCCAGCTCCTCGACGATTCCGGTGAACATCACAACAGGCTAGCGGCCCCCTACCGGGCGACCTCTATACGATGTCACCCATGCGCAGACTTCTCATCGCCCTGGCCACCGCCACCACCGCCGCCGCCCTGCTCGCGGGCTGCTCCGGCAAGGACGCCGGTGGACCGCTGCCGGACGCGGCCACGCTGGTCAAAGAATCGGCCACCACCACCGCCGAGCTCAAGAGCGCGCACCTGGCCCTGTCGGTCGCCGGCCAGATCAAGAACCTCCCGGTCAAGACCCTCGAAGGTGATCTGACCAACCAGCCGACCACGGCCGCCAAGGGCAGCGCCACCATCACCATGCTGGGCTCCGACCTTGACGCGAAGTTCGTGGTGATCGACGGCGACCTGTACGCGGCGATCACCGGCGACTCCTACGACAACCTCGGTTCGGCCGACAAGATCTACGACGTCGCGGCGATCCTGAGCCCGGAAAAGGGCCTGGCCAACCTGCTGAACACCATGGAGAACCCGAAAGCGCAGGGCCGCGACACCATCAACGGCGAGAAGGCCGTCCGGGTGTCGGGCGACGTTCCCGCCGATGACGTGAACAAGCTGGCACCGCAGCTCAAGGCGACCGCCCCCATCCCGGCCACCGTCTGGATCTCCGAGGACGGCGACCACCAGCTGGTGCAGGCGAGGCTCGACCCCAGCGCGGGTAACTCGATCCAGATGACGCTGTCGAACTGGAACGCCCCGGTCACCGTCGAGAAGCCGGCTGGAGCGTGATGCGGGCCAACCGCAAACTCGCGATCAGCGCGGGCAGCATCGCTGTCCTGCTCGGGGCCCTCGACACCTATGTCGTGGTCACGATCATGCGCGACATCATGGCGCCGCAACCAGCCGGTGTCGGGATCCCGATCAACAAGATTCAGCAGCTCACCCCGATCATCACCTGCTATCTGCTGGGCTACATCGCCGCGATGCCGCTGCTGGGCCGGGCCTCCGACCGGTTCGGACGCAAGCTGCTGCTGCAGTTCAGCCTGGCGTTGTTCGCCGCCGGTTCGGTGGTCACGGCCATGTCGCTGGACCTGCAGACGCTGGTGATCGGCCGCACCGTGCAGGGCATCGCGGCAGGTGCGCTGCTGCCGGTGACGTTCGCCCTCGGCGCCGACCTGTGGGCCCAGCGCAACCGGTCGGCGGTGCTCGGCTGGATCGCCGGCGCCCAGGAGCTCGGCAGCGTACTGGGCCCGCTGTACGGCATCTTCATCGTCTGGGCGCTGACCAGTTGGCGAGACGTGTTCTGGATCAACGTGCCGCTGACCCTGCTGGCCATGGCACTGATCCACTTCAGCCTTCCGTCGAAGTCCACCGACGGCCCCCGCGAGCGCGTCGACGTGGTCGGCGGGCTGCTGCTGGCGGCGATCCTGGGTCTGCTGACGATCGGGCTCTACAACCCCGACCCCAGCGCAAAACAGGCGCTGCCCGACCACGGCCTGGTGTACCTGGCGGTCGCCGCGGTCGCACTGGTGGCGTTCGCGGTCTGGGAGATCAAGTCGCCGACCAAGCTGATCGACCCCGAAGGTGCCCGATTCGGCCCGTTCCTGGCCGCGCTGGGCTCCTCCCTTGCTGCCGGCGCCGCGCTGATGGTCACCCTGGTCGACGTCGAACTGTTCGGTCAGGGCGTGCTCGGCAAGAGCCAGAACGAGGCAGCGATGCTGCTGCTGTGGTTCCTGATCGCGCTGCCGATCGGTGCCGTGGCAGGTGGCGCGATCGCGACCAGGGCCGGTGACCGAGTGGTGACGTTTGCGGGCCTGCTGGTCGCCGCGGTGGGCTACTGGTTCATCTCGAAGTGGCCGGTGGACCTGATGTCCTACCACCACGACGTATTCGGGCTGAGCCTTCCGGCCGCCCACACCGACCAGCTGGTCGCCGGGCTGGGTCTGGGTCTGGTGATCGGCCCGCTGACGTCAGCGGTGATGCGGGTGGTGCCGCCGCGTGAGCACGGCATCGCCGCCGCTGGTGTGGTGGTGGCCCGGATGACCGGGATGCTGGTCGGAATGGCCGCGCTGAGCGCGTGGGGGCTCTATCGGTTCAACCAGATCCTGGCCGGCAAAACCACGCCGAACGGCAATCTGGCCGAGAAGGTCGAAGCCATCGCGCGCAACTCCCGAGAGGCCTTCGCGGCGATGTACGGCGAGATCTTCGGGATCACCGCCCTGATCTGTGTGGCCGGTGCGGTGCTGGGGTTGTTCATCGGCAGCAATGCCGATCACGTCTCCGACCCCGAGACTTCGGAATCCCAAGCCACGGTGCCCACCGCGGGCTGAGTCAGTTCGGGACCAGGCTCAGCAGCAGATCGGGCCCGATCGGCTGCACCGAGTCGTACCGCCAGCGCAACGCCCGGCCGATGCTGGACACCCCGACGTCGTCGACGGCGGTGACCGGCCCGCCCAGCAGGATCGGCGCCACGTAGGCCAGGATGCGATCGATCGCCCCTGCCCGCAGGAACGCGCCCGCCAGGGTCGGCCCGCCCTCGATCAGCACATCGGTGCGGTCGGCAAGGGCCCGCAGCACCTCGGCGGGATCGTGGGTGCGAATCACCATTGTGCGCGAGTCGTCGTTGAGCACCTTTGCCTCCGCGGAGATGTCACGCTCGCCCACCACCACCCGCAGCGGCTGCCGATCGGCCAGGGTGCCGTCCGGCAGCCGGGCGGTCAGAGTCGGGTCGTCGACGAGCACGGTGCCGGTGCCCACCACGATGGCCTCGGCGGCAGCCCGGCGGCGGTGCAGGTCGGCGCGGGCCGCCTCGCTGGTGATCCACTGGCTGGACCCGTCGGCGGCGGCGCTACGACCGTCGATGCTGGTGGCGTACTTCCAGGTGACATGCGGCCGGCCGGTGCGCTGCTTGTGCAGCCATTCGCGCAGCGGCCCGGACTGCACCGTGTCGGCCCGCACCCCGGCGATCACCTCGACACCGGCGGCGGTCAGCCGGGCGGCACCGTCGGCCGCAATCGGATTGGGGTCGGTGACGGCGTAGACCACCCGGGCCACGCCCGCCGCCAGCAGCGCCTCGGTACACGGCGGAGTCCTGCCGTGGTGATCGCACGGCTCCAGCGTGACCACCGCGGTGCCCCCGGCGGCCGAGCCGGCGGCCCGGCGCAGCGCCACCACCTCGGCGTGCGCTTCCCCGACCGGCTGGGTGCCGCCGACGCCGACCACCCGGTGCTCACGGTCGAGGATGACCGCGCCCACCGGCGGGTTGGGGTAGGTGGCGCCTTTGACCTTCTCGGCCTGTTCGACGGCCAGCAGCATGGCGGCGTCGTCGTCGAGCACCGGGTTGGCGCTCACAGCGTCAGGTGCGGCGACGCCGCGCCCGCCTGGCGGCGCAGTGCTTCGACGGCGGCGCCGGGATCTGCGGCGCTGTAGACAGCCGAGCCGGCCACGAAGCAGTCGACACCGGCCTCGGCGGCCTGCTCGACGGTATCGGCGTTGATGCCGCCGTCGATCTCGACCAGGATGTTCAGCTCCCCGGAGTCCACCAGCTTGCGCACGGTGCGCACCTTGTCGAGCACCTCGGGGATGAACGACTGCCCGCCGAAGCCCGGTTCCACCGACATCACCAGCAGGGTGTCGAAGTCCCGCAGGATCTCCAGGTAGGGCTCCAGCGGGGTGCCCGGTTTGATCGACAAGCCTGCTTTGGCCCCGGCGGCCCGGATGTCGCGGGCGACCGCGACGGGGGCGTCGGTGGCCTCGGCGTGGAAGGTGACGTTGTGGGCGCCCGCCTCGGCGTACGGCGGGGCCCACCGGCCCGGGTTCTCGATCATCAGATGACAGTCCATCGGAATGTCGGTGGCCTTGAGCAGGCTCTCCACCACCGGCAGCCCGAGGGTGAGGTTGGGCACGAAGTGGGCGTCCATGACGTCGACGTGCAGCCAGTCCGCCCCCTTGACGGCAGCAGCCTCATCGGCGAGGCGGGCGAAATCCGCGGACAGGATCGACGGCGCGATCATGGGTCGTGACATGGGCTCAGATTACTTGTAACGCCGCGGCGAACATGGCGTCGGTGCCGTGCCGGTGCGGCCACAACTGCACGTGCGGCCCGTCACCGAGCTGGTCGGCCGGTGCGAACAGCGACCGGGTGTCCAACTGCTGCACCCCGTGCCGGCGCACCGCGTCGGCCACCACCCCGACCGTCTCCGACAGGTGCGGCGAACAGGTGGCGTAGAGCACCACGCCGCCCGGCCGGGTCAGCGCGATCGCCGCCGCCAGCAGTTCGCGCTGCAGCTTGGCCAGCACCGGGATGTCGGCGGGCAGCCGGCGCCAGCGGGCTTCGGGGCGCCGCCGCAGGGCGCCGAGCCCGGTGCACGGTGCGTCCACCAGGACCCGGTCGAAGCCGGGTTGCAGGCCGGACTCGCGGCCGTCGACGGTCAGCACCTCGACGTCGAGGCCGCGGGTGTTCTCGACGACCAGGGCGGCCCGCTGCGGCACCTGCTCCACCGCGGTCACCCGGGCCCCGGCCTGCGCGGCGAGCGCGGCCAGCATCGCGGTCTTGCCGCCGGGTCCGGCGCACAGATCCAGCCACCGCCCGGTGTCGCCGTCCACCGGGGCCAGGGTCAGGGCGCGGGCCACCAGCTGGCTGCCCTCGTCCTGCACCAGGGCCTGGGCGTCGCGCACGGCGTCGATCCGGCCGGGGTCACCGCCGGGCAGGTAGACGGCGTAGGGCGAATACCGGCAGACTTCACCGTCCACCGCGGCCGCCAACTCGGCCGCGGTCAGGACGCCGGGACGTGCGGCCAGGTGCACCCTGGGCCGTTCGTCGTCGCCGGCCAGCACCGCATCCAGCTCGCCGGCGGCGGCCCCGAGCGCGTCGGCGAACGCCTGGGCGATCCAACGCGGGTGGGCGCGGGTGAACGCCAGGTGCCCGATCGGGTCGGTGGCGGCGTCCGGGGCCAGCTCGGCGGTCCACGACGCCTCGTCGCGGGTACTGATGGTGCGCAACACGCCGTTGACGAATCCCGCTCGCGCCGAATCGAATTCGATACCCGCCTGCTCGACGGTGGTGGACACCGCGGCGTGCGGCTCGACCCGGGTGCGCAGCAACTGGTAACTGCCCAGCCGCAGCAGATCCAGCAACACCGGGTTGATCGACTCCGGTGCGCGCTGCGCCGCCGCCCCGATCACCGCGTCGAGCAGGCCGCGGGCCCGGCAGGTGCCGTAGGTCAGTTCGGTCGCGAAAGCGGCGTCGCGGCCGGTGATCCCGCGTTCTGACAGCATCGCCGGCAGCGCCAGGTTGGCATAGGCATCGCGTTCGGAGACGGCGCGCAGCACGTCGAAGGCGGCACGGCGCGCCGGATCCAGCGGTTTGCGCGCACGCCTGCGTGGCCCGGTCATGACGCCCGCACCCCCTCGTCGAGCCGGGCGCCGCGCGCCCAGTCGGCGGCGTTCATCGCTTTCTTTCCGGGCGGCTGCAGCTCCCCCAACCGGACCGGTCCCGTGCCGGTGCCGACCCAAACATGTCGCCGGTCGACGTGAATGTCGCCCGGCGGCAGGTTCTTCGGCGCATCGTCGACCAGGCAGACCGGGCCGAGTTTGACCCGCAGGTCACCGATCTGGGTCCAGGCACCCGGCGCCGGGGTGACCGCCCGGATCCGGCGGTCGATGACCGCGGCCGGCAGGTCCCAGCGCACCCGGGCGTCGTCGGCGCTGATCTTCGGGGCGTAACTGACCCCGTCGGATGACTGCGGCACCGCGGTCAGCGCGCCGTCTGCGACACCGTCAAGGGTGGCCGTCAGCAGCTCGGCACCCGAAATCGCCAGCCGGGCAAGCAGTTCACCCGCGGTGTCGTCCGGCCGGATGGTCTCGGTCACGACACCGTAGACCGGTCCGGAGTCCAGTTCGCGCTCGATCGCAAACGTCGTGGCGCCGGTCACCTCGTCGCCGGCGGCGATGGCCGCCTGCACCGGTCCGGCGCCCCGCCAGGCCGGCAGCACCGAGAAATGCAGGTTGATCCAGCCGTGCGCCGGCACCGCCAGCAACTCGTCGCGCAGCAGTGCGCCGTAGGCGACCACCGGGCAGCACTCCGGCGCGAGTTCGGCCAGCGCGGCGACCGATTCGGGGGCATTGGGCTGCGCCGGTCGCAGCACCGGGATGCCGTGGTCGAGCGCCCGCTGGGCCACCGGGGACGGCTGCAGATGGCCTCGCCGCCCGGATGCCGCGTCGGGCCGGGTCAGGACCGCCACCACGTCGTGGCGTGGCGAGTCGATCAGCCGTTGCAGCGACGGCAACGCGGTGTCCGGCGTGCCGGCGAAGACAATGCGCACCGGCACAGTTTAGGGATCACCGGCGGTCAGGACCGTTCGCCCGTCGGAATGCCGCAGCCCGCGACGGCGTTGTAACACTTCAATTGACTAAACAATCGCGAATGTGTCCGGAGGGCGATGATGGCGATCCTGGGTTCTGCTGACCGTGACCACCGAGACGTCGGGACTTCCGGGACGGTCGAACCCGGCCCGAGCCTGGCCGCCCGCCTGCTCAGCGGTACCGTCCGGCTGACCCTCTACAACGCCGTGGCCCTCGGCAGTGCCGCATTGGGCTGGCCGCTGCCGTTCGGTGTCATCGACAACGCGGCGCGCGTCCTGCCGGCTCCTCGCGGTATGACCCGGACGGCGGTGCCCCTGCCGCATGCCCAAGCGCAGTTGGTGCGGGCCCGCGGGGTGGCATCCCGCACTGGTCGGGTGGTGTTGTACTGCCACGGCGGCGCCTTCCTGCTCGGCGGGATCAACACCCATCTGCGACTCATCGAGAAACTCTCCGGTTTCGCCGACAGCCCGGTGCTGGCGGTCGATTATCGGATGCTGCCCAAGCACACGATCGAGATGGCATTGCAGGACTGTCATGACGCCTACCGGTGGTTGCGGGCACACGGTTATGAGCCCGACCAGATTGCGATCGCCGGTGATTCCGCCGGCGGATACCTCGCCCTGACTCTGGCGCAGCGGCTGCACGCCGAGGGTGAGACACCGGCGGCGTTGGCATTGCTGTCCCCGCTGCTGCAGCTGGATCCGAACCGGCCGGCTGGTCATGGGCCGATGCTGCCGCACAGTTCGTTCGCGGCGCTGACCGCCCTGATCGCCGCCCATGACGGGGTGCTGTACGAGCCGCTGGAACACATCGAGCCGGGCCTGCCGCCTACCCTGATCCACGTCTCCGGCGCCGAGGAACTCGCCTATGACGCCCGGCTCGCCGCGCAGCGACTGGCCGACGCCGCGGTCCCGGTGGAACTGGAGATCTGGCCCGGGCAGATTCACGTCTTTCAGCTGGCCGCTCCCCTGGTGCCCGAGGCCACCCGCTCGCTGTGCCGGATCGGTGAGTACATCCGGACGGCGGCGGGCCGGGACGAGCGCCCGGATTCGGCTGCCTGAGCCCGCGTGCGGCTGCTACGCCCCGCGCGCCACGATCACCGGAATGCCCGCGGCGTGGACCACCGCCGAACTCACCGAACCCAGCAGCTGGCTGGCGAACCCGCCGCGGCCGCGACTACCGACCACCACGAGCTGGGCGTGCTCGGCCGCCTCGATCAGCCGACGAGCGGGGTGATCGAGGCGCACTCGCTGTTCGACGAGCACATCGGGGTACCGCTCCCGGTAACCCGCAAGGCGTTCGGCGAGGATCTCGTGTGCCTGCCGTTCGTGTTCGCTGCGGTTGACGTCCAGCAGCGGAATGACCCCGGCATCGCTCCAGGCGTGCAACGCCACCAGCCGCACGCCGCGGCGGGACGCTTCGTCGAACGCCAGGGCTGTCGCCGCCTCCGATGCGGGTGAGCCGTCGATTCCCACCACCACGGGGCCATCGTCGACGCTGGCCCGATCGGTGCGAATGACCGCGACCGGGCCGTGCGCGTGGTGAATCAGGCTGGTGCTGACCGAGCCCAGCAGCAGCCGGCCGATGGCACCCAGTCCGACACTTCCGACGACCGTCAGCACACTGTGCTCGGTGGCATCGATCAACGTCGGGACCACCTGGCCGTAGACCACTTCGGTGTGCACTTCCGGCGTTTCAGTGAGGCGGACCGAGTCGAAGACGGTGCGGGCCCGGGCGAGCACCTTGTCCGCCTCCTCGGACTGCCAGCTGGGCATGCCCTTGACTTTCGGGTCGGGCGGCCACCCGACGGGGACCGGGGCCACCACGTGCAGCAGCGTCATCGGTTGCTTGCGGAGGATCGCCTCGTGGGTGGCCCAGGCCACCGCGGCCTCGGATTCCGCCGACCCGTCGACACCCACCACGATTCCGTGCGGCGCTTTGATTGTTGACATCGCTCGGCCCTCCAACCAATATCGGGCCGGCCAGCCGAACTAGCCGGCTCTATACCCTCAACGCTACCGTTCTCCGGCGCCGTGCTGCAGAGTCGTTGGACCTCAAGAGATGGAGTTGGACCTCAATTGACCGGCCACTAGCCGATGTGCAATGGGTCGATCTGCACTCGGACCGGATGATGCGAACCCCGGGCGCTGAGCACCCCGACGCCGTGCCGCAGTGCCGCGGCCAGTGCCAGGCCGTGATCGCGGCCTACCCGAACCAGCATCCGCGTGACGACCAGGTTGTCGGGCACCCCCGGCGGGCGCCGCGTCCCCGGCGGCAGGGGTACCGGACCGAGCAGCTCGACGCCGTCGGGCAGGTGCGCCGCCTCCAGTAGGGCCGTCACCGAATCCGGGTCGCCGTCGACGGCGGCGATGTGCACCGCCGGCGGCAGGCCGACCTCGGCGCGGGCGGACAGCTCGGCGTCGGCATGGCCGACCGGGTCCCAGCGGATCAGGGCCTGCACGGTGGGGATCGAGGATTCGGCGACCACCGTCACCACCCCGCCCGACTCCCGGGGACGCACCAGCGCCGCGGCCGCCATCCAGCGCCGCAGGGTGTCCTCGGCCGCACGAAGATCCTGCCGGCCCAGCAGCGCCCAGCTGTCCAGCAGCAGCGCCGCCCCGTAACCGCTCGGCGCGCGAGGCTCGGCGCCGGGCGTGGCGATCACCAGGGCGGGCCCGTCGTCGGTGTGCGCGACGATGGTGTCACCGGCCGAGGTGATCACGGTGGTACCGGGAAATGCCCGGCCGAGCTCTTCGGCGGTGCGCCGGGCGCCGATCACCACGGCGCGCACCGCCTCGGACCCGCAACGCGCACATTTCAGCGCCGGGTCGGCGCGCCCGCACCACCGGCAGGTGGCCGCGCCGCCGTGTTCGGGAAGCGCCAGCGGCCCGGTGCAGTGCCGGCAGCGGGCGATGGCGCGGCAGCGTGCGCAGGCCAGCGACGGCACGTAGCCGCGTCGCGGCACCTGCACCAGCACCGGAGCACCCGCGGTCAACGCGGTGCGCGCGGCCTGCAGCGCGATCGACGGCAAACGGGCGGTACGGGCCGCCCCGTCGCGCTCGTCGGCGTAGCCGCTGTCATCGAGCGCCACCACCCGCGGTGCGGCCGCCCGCAGCACCGTGCGAGAGGCCACCAGGTCATGGGCCCATCCGCTGCGTACCAGTGCCTGCGCCTCGGCGGTGCGGGCGTATCCCCCGATCAGCGCGGCGCAGCCGGTCAGGTGGGCCCGCAGCATCGCCACCTCTCGCGCGTGCGGGTAGGGCGACCGCGGCTCGGCCAGGCTGTCGTCACCGTCGTCGAACACCATCACCAGGCCCAGATCGGCGATCGGGGCGAACACCGCGCTGCGGGTGCCGATCACCAGCCGGGCCCCGCCGCGCAGCACCGCCAGCCAGCGCCGGTAGCGGGTGGTCGGGCCCAGGCCCGCCGACAGCGCGACGACGGCCGACTCGTCGATCCGGGTGACCGCCGCGCGCGCCAGGGCATCCACATCGCGCTGGTCGGGCACGATCGCCAGCGCGGTGCGGCCCGCCCGGATCGCGGCGGCGGCTGCCTCGGCGAAGCGCTCGCACCACGAATCGCCGGGCAGCACCTGCCAAACCGCCCGCGCCGCGCGGCCCTCGCCCAGCGCGGTCAGGAACTGACTGCCCGCGCGGTAGCGCCCCCAAGCCGCCGGATCGACCGGATCGATCACCGGCAGTGTCGGCGCGGGCGCGGGTTCGCGTTCTACCCGGGCATGCCGGGGCGGAATCGCCAGTCGCAGGACGTCGGCGCGGCTGCCGCCGTAGCGGGCCGCCACCGCCTCGACCAGCCGGCGCACTTCGGCGGTGAGCACGGGTTCGGCCGAGATCACCCGTTCCAGGCGGCCCAGCCGGCCGGTGTGGTCGGTGTCGGCGCGGCGCTCCCAGACGAAGGCGTCCACCAGCCGGCCGTGGAAACGCACCCGCACCCGGACCCCCGGCTGGGCCTGCTCGGACTGCTCGGGGGTGACCAGGTAGTCGAACTCGCGGTCCAGGTGCGGCACCGACAACATCGGCAGCACCCGCGCTATTGGCTCGCTGTCGACGGTCACTACGCAGGTGTAGCAGACTCCCCCGAACGCGGTAGCCGCCGGCTCACAGGCCAATCTTCGTGTGCATCGGCGAATACGGCGGGGTCGCGACCGAATTAGCTTGCCGGGGTATGTCCGAGCTGCGCGGCGCCCACGTCCAGGCCGCCCGAATGCGTGAGGCGGCCCTGGCCGGTGCGTTCCGGTCGGCGGCGGACAGCGATCGGCTGCTGACCGCGACGCTGCACGATGCGGCCGATCATGCCCGCGTGAGCCGACGTCGCCTCGACGCGATCGGCGACGAGATAGCCGACGTGGCCTCCGATGCGCGGACGCAGGCGTGGGACACCCCTACCGGTTCCCGCCAGTTGCAGCTGTTCTTGGCGGCCAAGGCCCGTGACATCCGCACGGTGATCACCGACGCCATGGCCGACGCCCGGTCGCGGACGACGATGCTGCGTTCGGCGGGCGACGGGTACGGCGTGCCCGCGGCCGAACGCGATCGGATCAACCGGCAGGCCCTGGCCGCCGATATCGACCGGGTGCGCAACGCCACGCAGGCGATCAGTGCCGAGGACATGCGCCGCTACGACAACGCCATGCAGGTCCTCGACGGTCTGCGGGTCAGCGCCGAAGCCGGCCCGGCACTGCTGCTGACCTACGATCCGGCGGCCTTCGAAGGACGGGGCCGGGCCGCGATCGCGATCGGCGACCCCGACACCGCCGACAACACCACGGTGCTGGTGCCGGGCGCGCACTGCAGCGTGCGCGACGGTTACCTGTCGCAGCCCGACGGTGTGAACGTCTTCCAGGAGGCCTGCCACGCGGACCCGGGCCGCAGTAATTCGGTGATCGTCTGGATGGGCTACCGGACCCCGGATAGTCTTTTTGATCCGCAAGTGGTGCACCCTGATTCGGCTCGCGTCGGTGGACGGTCGCTGGCCGCCGACGTCAACGCCCTGGCGCTCACCCACCGCGGTGCCGCGCACGTCACGGTGATCGGGCACTCCTATGGGTCGACGACGGTCGCCGATGCCGCCGCGGCGTTCGGGATGCGCGCCCACGACGTGGTGCTCGTCGGGTCACCCGGGACCGACCTGGCGCGCAGCGCCGCCGACTTTCGCCTCTCGCCGGCCGGGCACGTGTATGTCGGTGCGTCGTCAATGGATCCGATCACTCGACTGGGCGGGCATCCACAACTCCCCGTTCCCACCACGTCGGCCAAGGTGGGGCTCGGCGCCGACCCGGCCGTCGAAGGATACGGGGCCACCCGGTTCAAGGCCGAGGTCGGCGGCCTGGCATCTCCGATACGTGCGCACAGTTCGTATTTCCGTCCCAGCGGCGAGGCGTTGTTCAGCATCGGCGACATCGCCTCCGGGCACGGCGACGCACTGGCACGCGATCACATGACGGCGTTACACCGACGCCGGCTGCCCGCGTTCGATCCGGAACGACTGCGCCTCGGCAGCGGAAACCACCGGCACTAAAGGGTTCTCAGGCCTGGGCCGGCTGCTTTTCAACAACGGTCCGGCCGAAGAAGAACCCCGCCGTGATGAGCACCTGGGCCGCGGCGTAGGTCCACCAGACCGGCACGGCCAGCACCTCGTCGCGCAGTACGAACCGGCTGATCGCGATCATCGAGTCCGACACCGCGAAACACACCGCACCCACCGCGGTCCAGCGAGT
This sequence comes from Mycobacterium zoologicum, assembly GCF_020181635.2. Taxonomy (NCBI): domain Bacteria; kingdom Bacillati; phylum Actinomycetota; class Actinomycetes; order Mycobacteriales; family Mycobacteriaceae; genus Mycobacterium; species Mycobacterium zoologicum. The sequence continues at coordinate 87,939 of NZ_JAYJJS010000009.1, forward strand.
GGGCAGGTCGGCCAGCAGGGCGGCACACACCATGGCGGCGAGCACCGCGACGTAGACCACGACCGGAACGGTCATACCCTCACGGACCAGGCCGGGCCAGAACCAGACCAGCAGGCCCACGCAGCTCACGCAGACCACGCCCACCCCGATCAGACCCGGGCCGGACACCATCGCTCGCGGGATCAGTGCGCCCAGAAAACACAAGTGCGCCAACAGGAATGCCGACAGGCCGGCGACGAATGACGGCTCCCACCACGGGATGGCCAGTAGCCAGTCGCCGGCGGCCGAGAACATCAGGGCCGGGACCAGCCAGCGTGCCTCACGGCGGATCGGGTGGCCGGCGGCGGCGACCGCCAGCAGCACCGCCATCAACGTCTTGAACGCCGGCTGTCCGACCCAGTGTCCGGTCAGCGCGTCGCCGGGAGTCGCGGAGAAGGCCAGCGCTGTCAGAAAGACGCCGTAGGCCGCGCCGGCCCAACCCGCGGCAGCCCACGCGAGGGAAACCTGGCGTGTTGCGTACGGTGTGTCCATGCCCGCTATCGACCCCATAGTGCTGAAGGTACTGGACGCGGTTCCGTTCCGGCTGTCACTCGACGACGGTGCGGACGCCGCGCGCCGGCTGATGCGGGACCTGCCGCGCCTGCCGGTCCACCCGGAGGTGCCCAGCGAAGACCGCGTCATCGACGGCCCGGGCGGGGACCTGCCGATCCGCATCTACCGTCCGGCCGGCGCCCCGGCCTCCGGTGCCCCGGTCGTGGTGTTCTTCCACGGCGGCGGATTCGTCGCCGGCGACCTCGACACCCATGACGGCACCGCTCGCCTGCACGCCGCCGGCGCCGACGCGGTGGTGGTGTCGGTGGACTACCGGCTGGCCCCTGAGCACCCGTTCCCGGCCGCCGTCGACGACGCCTTCGCGGCCACCAAGTGGGTGGCGGCGCACGCCGACGAACTGGGTGTCGACCCGGCCCGGCTCGCGGTGGCCGGCGACTCGGCCGGCGGGAACCTGGCCGCCGTCGTGTCGCAGCTGGCCCGCGATGCCGGCGGCCCGGATATCGCCTTCCAGCTGCTGTGGTATCCGGCAACCACCTACGACATCAGCCTGCCGTCGTTCACCGAGAACGCCCACGCACCGATCATCGACACCGAGGCGATCACCGCGTTGAGCCTGGCCTACGCCGGGCACCTCGACCTGAGCGACCCGCCGGCGACCCTGGCACCGGCCCGCGCCGCGAATCTGGTGGGACTGCCGCCGGCCTACATCGCGGTGGCCGGCCACGACCCGCTGCGCGACGACGGCATTCGCTACGGCGAGCTGCTGGCCGCTGCCGGGGTGCCGGTGCAGGTGGACAACGCCGAGACGCTGATTCACGGCTACCTGGGCTATGCCGGGGCGATCCCGGCGGCCACCGAGGCCGCCGACCGCGGGCTGGCCGCACTGAAAGCCGCCCTGAAGTAGTCCGATGAGACTGAACCAGGTCACCATCGGCAGTACCGACCTGGACCGTGCCGAGCGGTTCTACCGGCTGCTGGGCCTGCGACTGATCGTCAAGACCGACCACTATCTGCGGTTCGAATGCCCTGACGGCGACAGCACCTTTTCGGTGGAACTCCTCGATGCGGTCCGCCCGGCCGAACAGGTGACCGTCTACTTCGAATGCGACGACCTCGACGCCGAATACCGGCGCCTGAACGGCTCGGTCGAGTTCACCAGTCCCCCAGCCGATATGCCGTGGTTGTGGCGAGAAGCCCGGCTGCCCGACCCCGACGGGCACCGGCTGTGCCTGTACGCCGCCGGCGAGGCCCGCCGGAATCCGCCGTGGCGAATCGACAGGAGCGATCAGTGACCGAACAACCCGACCATGAGGTTCTGATCGTCGGAGCCGGTTTCTCCGGCATCGGCGCGGCGATCAGCCTGGATGCGGCCGGCATGGCCGACTATCTGATCGTCGAGGCCGGCGACGGGGTCGGCGGTACCTGGCACTGGAACACCTATCCCGGTATCGCAGTGGATATTCCGTCGTTCTCCTATCAGTTCTCGTTCGAGCAGAGCGCCGCGTGGTCGCGCACCTACGCGCCCGGTCGTGAACTGAAGGCTTACGCCGAACACTGCACCGACAAATACGATCTGCGCTCCCGAATCCGCTTCAACACCAAGGTGATCGAAGTTGAATTCGATGACCGGCACGGGTTCTGGCGGGCGCAGACCGATAGCGGCGAAGTCACCGCACGGTTCCTGATCAACGCCAGCGGCGTGCTGACCACCCCGAACCTGCCCGACATCGACGGCGCCGGCACCTTCGCCGGGGTGACCATCCACACCGCGCGCTGGGATCACTCCCAGGACCTGACCGGCAAGCGCGTCGCGGTGATCGGCACCGGCGCCTCGGCCGTACAGGTGGTCCCCGAGATCGCCCCGAAGGTCGCCGATCTCACCGTCTTTCAGCGCACACCGATCTGGTGTTTCCCGAAATTCGACCTGCCGCTTGCCGCGCCGGTGCGCTGGGCGATGCACATGCCCGGCGGAAAGGCCCTGCAGAGGTGGGCCAGTCAGGCCTACGTCGAGGCGACCTTCCCGATCGCCGCGCAGTACTTCACGGTGTTTCCGCTGGCCAAGCAGATGGAATCCGCCGGCCGGGCGTACCTGCGCCGGCAGGTGCACGACCCGGTGGTCCGCGATCAGCTCACTCCGCGTTATGCGGTGGGCTGCAAACGACCCGGGTTCCACAACACCTACCTGTCGACGTTCAACCGCGACAACGTGCACCTGGTCGTCGACCCGATCGAGCGGATCACCCCCACCGGTGTGGTGACCGCCGACGGAACGGCCCACGAGGTCGACGTGCTGATCCTGGCCACCGGGTTCAAGGTGATGGACAGCGACAACATCCCCACCTTCGCCGTGACCGGAAGCGGTGGACAGTCGCTGAGCCAGTTCTGGGACGAGCACCGACTGCAGGCCTACGAAGGCGTGAGCATCCCCGGGTTTCCGAACATGTTCAGCATCTTCGGGCCGTACGGCTACGTCGGGTCGTCGTATTTCGCGCTGGTCGAGGCGCAGACCCACCACATCGTGCGCTGCCTCAAACGCGCCCGCAGCAGCGGTGCGACCCGCATCGAGATCTCCGAGGCCGCCAACGACCGGTATTTCGCCGAGATGATGCGCAAGCGGCACCGGCAGGTGTTCTGGCAGGACAGCTGCCGGCAGGCCAACAGCTACTACTTCGACAAGAACGGCGACGTGCCGCTGCGGCCAACCACCACCGTCGAGGCGTACTGGCGCAGCCGGCGCTTCGACCTCGACGACTACCGGTTCAGCGCGTAGCCCCTAGTCCCTCACCGCCGAGCGTGAAGTTGGCTTCACGTTCGGCGCCGAGAGTGAACTTGGCTTCACGCTCGGCGGGGGCGCGGTCAGATGGCGCGCTGGAGGTCCTCGACCTTGTCGAGCCGCTCCCACGGCAGGTCGATGTCGGTGCGGCCGAAGTGACCGTAGGCGGCGGTCGGCGCGTAGATCGGCCGCAGCAGGTCCAGGTCCCGCACGATCGCGCCCGGGCGCAGGTCGAAGACCTCGGGCACGATCTTCTCGATCTTGACCGGGTCGACGGTTGCGGTGCCGAAGGTCTCGATGAACAGACCGACCGGTGCGGCCTTGCCGATGGCGTAGGCGACCTGCACCTCGACGCGCTGCGCCAGACCCGCGGCGACGATGTTCTTGGCCACCCAGCGCATCGCGTACGCGGCCGAGCGGTCCACCTTCGACGGGTCCTTGCCGGAGAAGGCGCCACCGCCGTGCCGCGCCCAGCCGCCGTAGGTGTCGACGATGATCTTGCGGCCGGTCAGGCCGGCATCACCCATCGGGCCGCCGACGACGAAGTTGCCGGTCGGGTTGATCAGGATGCGGGTCGACGAGGAATCCAGCGTGTCGTGGGCCAGCTCTGCGAGCACGGTGCTGATCACGTGCTCCCGGAGATCCGGGTCCAGGGTGTTCACCAGGTCGATGCCCTCGGCGTGCTGGGTGGAGATCACCACGGTGTCCAGCCGGGTCGGGACGTCATCCTCGTATTCGATGGTGACCTGGGTCTTGCCGTCGGGACGCAGGTATCCCAGCGTGCCGTTCTTACGGACCTCGGTCAGCCTGCGCGACAGCCGGTGGGCCAGCGCGATCGGCAGCGGCATCAGTTCGGGGGTGTCGGCGATCGCGTAGCCGAACATCAGGCCCTGGTCGCCGGCGCCCTGGGAGTCCAGCGGGTCGGCGGCACCCTCGACCCGGGCCTCGTGGGCGGTGTCGACGCCCTGGGCGATGTCGGGCGACTGGGCACCGATCCCGATGTTGACCCCGCAGGTCTCGCCGTCGAAGCCCTTGTCCGAGGAGTCGTAGCCGATCTCCAGAATGCGCTCGCGGACGACGTTGGTGATGTTGGCGAACGCTTCACGCGCATTGGTCGTCACCTCACCGACCACGTGGACCTGGCCGGTGGTGACCAGAGTTTCCACCGCGACCCGTGAGCGGGGGTCATCGGCCAGCAGTGCGTCGAGCACCGAGTCACTGATGGCGTCACAGATCTTGTCGGGGTGTCCCTCGGTCACCGACTCACTGGTGAACAGCCGACCCTTTTCGCTCACAATGTCAACCCTTCCGCGCGTCACCGCGCTGTACAAAAGATAGGCCGGGCAAATATAGCGTCTGCGCTCTGCCCGCTACGCCAGTGGGCAATACCCGCAGCCGGCGCCCGGCCTACGTCATAACCCCCGGCTCGCTACCGTAGCAGCGCTCTCATCGATCGTGCACATGCAGGAAGTCCGCGACCGCGTCGACGATCCGGCTGGCCATCAACGTCTTGGAGCCGGGTTCGAGGGCGGACTCGGTGCCGTCGGCGGCCAGCAGCCACCCGTCGTTGTGGTCCACCTCGAAGGCCAGTCCGTCCCCGACGGCGTTGACCACCAGCAGATCGCAGCCCTTGCGGCGCAGTTTCGCCCGCGCGTGGAACAGCACGTCGCCGTTCTCGTCGCCGGTCTCGGCGGCGAATCCGACGATGGCGCGCATGTGGGGCAACTGCCCGTCATTGCGGGCCCGGACCGCACCGGCCAGCACGTCGTCGTTGCGGACCAGATCGATGGTGGGAGCCTGATCCTCGGCGTCGGCGCTCTTCTTGATCTTGGCCGGGGCCATCCGGGTCGGACGGAAGTCGGCGACGGCGGCGGCCATCACCAGCACGTCGGCCTCCGGGGCGTGCTTGGTCACCGCGTCATGCAGCTGCTGGGCGGAGCTGACGTGCACCACGTCGACGCCGGCCGGGTCGGCCAGGCCTGCGGTGTGCGCGGCGATCAGCGTGACCTCAGCGCCGCGCTGGGCGGCCACCCGGGCCACCGCGTAGCCCTGCTTGCCCGAACTGCGGTTACCGATGAAGCGAACGGGGTCTATCGGCTCGCGGGTGCCGCCCGCGGTAACCAGCACCCGCTGGCCGGCCAGGTCGTAGCGCAGCGCATCGGCGCGTTCGAGCAGCAGCGAGGCGAACGTGTTGATCTCCTCGGCCTCGGGCAGCCGGCCCGGTCCGGTGTCGGCACCGGTCAGCCGTCCCGAGGCGGGCTCGAGGACCACCGCGCCGCGCTCCCGCAGGGTCGCCACATTGGCGACGGTGGCCGGGTGCTGCCACATCTCGGTGTGCATAGCCGGGGCGAACAGCACCGGACAGCGGGCGGTGAGCAGGGTGGCGGTCAGCAGGTCGTCGGCGCGGCCGGCCACCGCGCGGGCCAGCAGGTCCGCGGTCGCCGGAGCCACCACCACCAGGTCGGCCTGCTGGCCGATGGCCACATGCGGCACCTGCGGAACGTCATCGAAGACCCCGGTGTGCACCGGATTGCCGGAGAGCGCCTCGAAGGTCGCGGCGCCGACAAAGCGCAGCGCGGACTCGGTGGGCAGTACGCGCACCGAGTGGCCGGCTTCGGCCAGCTGCCGCACCACGGTGCACGCCTTGTAGGCGGCGATGCCGCCGGAGACGCCGACGACGACCCGTTTGGCATCCACGGCTACGCGCCCCCGAACCTCTGCTACTCGCCTTCGGTGTATTCGAGCAGGTCGCCGTGGATCTCGCGCATCGCGATCGACAGCGGCTTCTCCTGCAGGCCGGGCTCGACCAGCGGCCCGACGTACTCGAGGATGCCCTCCCCGAGCTGGTTGTAGTAGTCGTTGATCTGGCGCGCGCGCTTGGCCGCGTAGATCACCAGGGCGTACTTGCTCGACGCACGCTGCAGCAGCTCATCGATGGGCGGGTTGGTGATGCCGAGCGGCGTGTCGTACCCGCCGATGGTCGACGGGTCGAACTCGTCGGCGTCGGTGGTCGACTCGGCCTGTGCGGTACTCACGTGAGACATTCTCCTGCGCTTGTGCTGTCTTGAGCTGTGCGATGACTGGGGGTTCGGGTCGGTCAGGCCGGACCCGGTGTGCTGTCCACCAGCAAGGATACCAATTCTGAGCAGGCGGTTTCCAATCGAGCGTTCACCACCACCCGGTCGAAGTCGCCTTGGGCCGCCAATTCGGCGCGTGCGGTGGCCAGCCGGCGTGCCATGACGTCCTCGGATTCGGTGCCGCGGCCGGCCAGCCTGGCCTGCAGCGTCTCCCAATCCGGGGGCGCCAGAAACACCGTGACGGCTTCGGGAAGAGCCTTCTTGATGGACCGTGCGCCAGCCAGGTCGACCTCGATCAGGACCGGGCGCCCGGAGCGGGTCGCGTCGTCCACCGGGGCGGCCGGGGTGCCCGATCGCTGCAGGCCACCGTGGATGTCGGCCCACTCCAGCAGCGCATCGGTGTCGATAAGCCGGTCGAACTCCTCGGGCGTCACGAACCGGTAGTCGACACCGTCGACCTCACCGGGCCGCGGTGCACGAGTGGTCGCCGAGACGCTGAAGTACAGGTTCGGCACCCGCTCGCGCAGGCAGCGGACAACGCTGGATTTTCCGACCGCGGAGGGACCGGACAGCACCACGACGCGTCCCGCGTACCGGCTGTCCGGTCCTCCACCGGCATTCACTGTCGGATCAGGAGAAGTCGAACTTCTCCAGCAGCGCCTTGCGCTGCCGGTCGCCCAGGCCGCGCAGACGGCGGGTGGGGGCGATTTCGAGTTCGGTCATGATCTCCTGCGCCTTGACCTTGCCGACCTTGGGCAGCGCCTCCAGCAGTGCGGAGACCTTCATCTTGCCCAGGACCTCATCGGTCTCGGCATCCTTCAGCACCTGCTTCAGGTTGGTGCCACCGCGCTTCAGGCGGTCCTTGAGCTCCGCTCGGATTCGACGCGCGGCGGCCGCCTTCTCCAAAGCGGCAGCGCGCTGCTCGTCGGTCAACTGGGGAAGGGCCACGATTCCTCCGTCTCATCGTCATCGGCGGACACCGATGTTTTCCTTGTCTCGGCCGGGTACTCCTGCCAGAGACGACGACCGTACCCACGCCGTCTGACGAAATCTAACCCCACCCCCCGATTCCGGCTACAAATGCCCAGCGTGCGGGGCCGGTGCCGGGCGGGTCCGGCCCCACCCGGCCGGGTTGCGGCGAGCCGGATCCGGCGAGCCGCAGCGGCAGCATGCACGGCCAAGAAAACCCAGCATGACCTGGGCGTTTGATCAGATCAACCGCCCGGCCCGGGCGGCGCGAAGTGTCCCCGCAACGGCGCTTCGAGCTGCCACGGACAACGACGACATTGAATTCGCACTCCACGGCGTGTCGGGCGTGTCGAAACCGGTTCCGCGGGGATTCCCCGCTTACCCGGCCAGATACGCCACGGCGTCGCGCAGCCGCTCCCCCGCCGCCCGTAGCGCCGCGACGTCGGGGCCGGCCCGCAGCACCTCGCGGGAGACCGCCGGCAGCAGCGTGCCCGCAGCGGCCCCGCCCAGGCCGGCCAGCGCCTCGGGACGTCCACCCTGGGCTCCGACGCCCGGCACCAGTACCGGGCCGCCCAGAGCGCTCAGGTCGGGCACGTCGGACAGCGTTGCGCCCACCACGACGCCGACCGATCCGGATCCGGTGCCCCGATTCAGCGCGGCGGCGGCGTCGACGATCGTCTGCGCGACGGTGCGGCCGTCGGCCGCGGTGGCACGCTGCACAGCGGCACCCTCCGGGTTCGAGGTGGCGGCCAGCACGAAGACGCCCCGCCGGTTGGCCTCCGCGGTGTCCAGCAGCGGCTGCAGCGACCCGAAGCCCAGATACGGCGAGGCGGTCACCGCGTCGGCCGCCAGCGGCGAATCACCGGCCCAGGCCGCGGCGTAGGCCGCCATCGTCGTACCGATGTCGCCGCGTTTGGCGTCGGCAAGCACCAGCACGCCGGCCTCGCGCAGCGCGGCGACGGTGCGCTCCAGCACTGCGAACCCGGCTGATCCGTACGCCTCGAAGAACGCCACCTGCGGCTTGACGACGGCGAACTCGGCGAACGCGCTCACGCACGTCTCGCTGAACACGGCCAGGCCGTCTGACGTCGCGGGCAGGCCCCACGCGGCGAGCAGCTCGGGGTGCGGGTCGATGCCCAGGCACAGCGGCCCGCGGGCCGCAGTCGCCTCTGCCAGGCGCGTCCCGAACCCGGCCGTCATCACTTCCCGCCGAGCGTGCTGTGCAACTCCTGCAGTGAGCGCACCCCGATGTCGCCCCGGATACCGGCCTCGATGCCCTGCACCGCTGCGGCGGCACCCTGCACGGTGGTGACGCACGGGATGTTCATGCTCACCGCGGCCGAGCGGATCTCGTAGCCGTCCACCCGCGGACCGGAGTTGCCGTAGGGGGTGTTGATCACCAGGTCGACCTCGCCGGCCCGGATCGCCTCCACCGCGGACAGGGCCGGCCGCTCGGGACTGGGCTCCTCGAAATGTTTGCGCACCACATCGCAGGGAATACCGTTGCGGTGCAGCATCTCCGCGGTCCCCTCGGTGGCAAGGACCCGGAACCCCAGATCGGCCAGGCGTTTGACCGGGAACACCAGCGAACGCTTGTCGTGATTGGCCACCGACACGAACACCGTGCCGTTGGCCGGCAGCGAGCCGTAGGCCGCGGTCTGGCTCTTGGCAAACGCGGTGCCGAAATCCCGGTCGATGCCCATCACCTCGCCGGTGGACTTCATCTCCGGGCCCAACAGCGAGTCGATCCCGGATCCGTCCGCGCGGCGGAACCGATGAAACGGAAGGACCGCTTCTTTCACCGCGATCGGCGCGTGCGGGCCGACGGTGGCGCCGTCGCCGTCGGCCGCCAGCAGGCCCTCGGCCCGCAACTCGGCGATGGTGGCGCCCAGCATGACTCGCGCGCACGCCTTGGCCAGCGGCACCGCGGTCGCCTTGGACACGAACGGCACCGTCCGGCTGGCCCGCGGATTGGCCTCCAGCACGTAGAGCACGTCGTCCTTGAGGGCGAACTGCACGTTGAGCAGACCCACCACACCGACGCCGTGGGCGATCGACTCGGTGGCGCGCCGCACCTTCTCGATATCGCTGCGCCCCAACGTCACCGGCGGCAGTGCGCACGCCGAGTCGCCGGAATGGATACCTGCTTCCTCGATGTGTTCCATGATCCCGCCGACGTAGACCTCGGTGCCGTCGCACAGGGCGTCGACGTCGATCTCGATGGCGTCCTCGAGGAACCGGTCGACCAGCACGGGGTGTTCCGGCGACAGTTCGGTGGCCCGGGTGATGTAGCCGCGCAGGGTCTCCTCGTCGTAGACGATCTCCATGCCGCGTCCGCCCAGCACGTAGGACGGACGCACCAGCACCGGGTAGCCGATCTCGGCCGCGATCCGCTTGGCCTGATCGAACGTGGTCGCGGTGCCGTATCGCGGCGCGGGCAGGCCGGCCGAGGTCAGCACGTCGCCGAAGGCGCCGCGGTCCTCGGCCAGGTCGATGGCCTCCGGGCTGGTTCCGACGATGGGGACCCCGGCGTCGGCCAGCCGCTGGGCCAGCCGCAGCGGGGTCTGTCCACCGAGTTGCACGATGACGCCGACGACACCGGGTCCACCCTTACCGGACTGCTGTTCGGCGTAGTACACCTCCAGCACGTCTTCGAATGTCAGCGGTTCGAAGTAGAGCCGGTCGGCGGTGTCGTAGTCGGTGGAGACCGTCTCGGGGTTGCAGTTGACCATCACGGTTTCAAACCCGTCCTGGGTCAAGGTGATAGCGGCGTGCACGCAGCTGTAGTCGAACTCGATTCCCTGCCCGATCCGGTTCGGCCCGGAGCCCAGGATGAGCACCTTGGGTTTGGCCGATTGCGGGGCCACCTCGGTCTCAGCGGCCGGGTCCAGCTCGAAAGTGCTGTAGTGGTAAGGGGTTTGGGATTCGAACTCGGCCGCGCAGGTGTCGACGGTCTTGAAGACCGGGTGGATGCCCAGCCGGTTTCGCAGCAGCCGTACCCCGTCCTCGCCGGCGAGTTCCGGCCGCAGTGCCGCGATCTGATGATCCGATAGGCCGCTGTATTTGCAGCGGCGCAACAGGTCGGCGTCGAGCACCGGGGTGTCGACGACCTCGGCGCGCAGCGCCACCAGGCCGTTGATCTGCTCGACGAACCACGGGTCCACCCCGGAGGCCTCGGCGACCTGCTCCACCGAAGCACCCTGCCGCAGTGCCAACTCGATGTCGTAGAGCCGGCCTTCGGTGGGAACTCGCAGCCGCTCCAGCGCCGCGTCGGCTGAATCCTCCTCGGGGTCGGGTTTGGTCCAGAATCCGGCCCGGTCGGTCTCCAGCGACCGCATCACCTTGCCGAGCGACTCGATGAAGTTGCGGCCCAACGACATCGCCTCGCCCACCGATTTCATGGTGGTGGTCAGGCGTGGGTCGGCGCCGGGGAACTTCTCGAACGCGAAACGCGGCGCCTTGACCACCACGTAGTCCAGCGCCGGTTCGAAGCAGGCCGGGGTCTCGCCGGTGATGTCGTTGATGATCTCGTCGAGGGTGTAGCCGATCGCGAGTTTGGCGGCGATCTTGGCGATCGGAAAACCGGTGGCCTTCGACGCCAGCGCGCTCGACCGCGACACCCGCGGGTTCATCTCGATGACGATGAGCCGACCGTCTTTCGGGTCGACCGCGAACTGGATGTTGCAGCCGCCGGTGTCCACCCCGACCTCGCGCAGGATCGCGATGCCCAGGCTGCGCATCGTCTGGTATTCCCGGTCGGTCAGCGTCATCGCCGGTGCGACGGTCACCGAGTCGCCGGTGTGCACGCCCATCGGGTCGACGTTCTCGATCGAGCAGACCACGACGACGTTGTCATGGCCGTCGCGCATCAGCTCGAGCTCGAATTCCTTCCAGCCGTAGATGGATTCCTCGATCAGCACGTTGGCCGTCGGTGAGGCCGCCAGGCCGTCGCCGGCCATCCGGGCGACCTCCTCGAGGCTGGAGGCCAGACCGGAGCCCAGGCCACCCATCGTGAAAGAGGGCCGCACGACTACCGGTAACCCGAGTTCGGCCACGGTCTCGGTGACCTCGGCCATGGTGTAGCAGACCCGGGAGCGGGCCGACTCGCCGCCGACCTTGGCGACGATGTCCTTGAACTGCTGGCGGTCCTCGCCGCGCTGGATGGCCTCGAAGTCGGCGCCGATCAGCTCGACGCCGTAGCGTTCCAGCACTCCGTTCTCATGAAGTGCGACAGCGGTGTTGAGCGCGGTCTGCCCACCCAGGGTGGCCAGCAGCGCGTCGACCTTGTTGCCGCGCTCGGCCTGTTGGGCCAGCACCTTCTCGACGAACTCCCAGGTGATCGGCTCGACGTAGGTGTTGTCGGCGTATTCCGGGTCGGTCATGATCGTGGCCGGGTTGGAGTTGACCAGACTCACCTGCAGGCCTTCGGCTTTGAGCACCCGGCACGCCTGAGTGCCGGAGTAGTCGAATTCGCAGGCCTGGCCGATCACGATCGGTCCGGAGCCGATCACCAGGACGTGGCGCAGGTCGGTACGGCGCGGCACTATTTTCCCTCTCCGATCTGGGCGCGAGCGCGCGCAAATGTACGGCAAATCCCAGGTCGCAGCGAACGCTTGTGCACGCTCGGCGGAGGTGGGTTCACTGCTTCTCCCCTGCCATCAGGTCTACGAACTGGTCGAACAGGTACTCGGCGTCGTGCGGTCCGGCCGCGGCCTCCGGGTGGTACTGCACCGAGAACGCCCGGCCGTCAGCCAGTTTCACTCCCTCGACGACGCCGTCGTTGGCGCAGGTGTGACTGACCAGTCCCGGACCGAACTCGGTGTCGAAACGCTGGCCTGCCTCACCTTCCAGGGCGAAGCCGTGGTTCTGCGCGGTGACAGCCACCCGGCCGGTGGCGTGGTCGATCACCGGGATGTTGATGCCCCGGTGCCCGAACGTCATCTTGTAGGTCTTCAGCCCCAGCGCCCGGCCCAGAATCTGGTTGCCGAAACAGATTCCGAACAGCGGGATTCCGGCCCCCAGCACCTCGCGGGTCAGCGCGACCATGGCCTCTGCGGTGGCCGGGTCCCCGGGTCCGTTGGACAGGAACACCCCGTCGGGCCCCAGTGCGGCGATCTCATCGAAGCTGACCGACGACGGCAGCACGTGGCTGCGAATTCCACGACGGGCGAAGTTGCGCGGCGTGTTGGTCTTGATACCCAGGTCCAGCGCGGCGACGGTGAACCGGTGCGCCCCTTCGGGTTCCACCACATACTCGGCGTCGGTGCTGACCTGACCGGCGAGATCGGCGCCGAGCATCGCCGGCTGCTCACGAACCCGGCGCACCAACTCCTCTTCCGGAGCCAGCGCATCGCCGGAGAACACCCCGGCCTTCATCGAGCCGTGATTGCGCAGGTGGCGCACCACGGTGCGGGTGTCCACACCGGCCACCCCGACGATGCCCTGGCGCACCAATTCGTCATCGAGGGTTCCGGTGGCCCGCCAGTTCGACGCGCGCGGCGACGGGTCACGCACGACGTAGCCGGCCACCCAGATCTTGTCGTCGCGGCTCTCGCCGTCTTCGTGATTCCAGCCGGTGTTGCCGATCTGCGGGGCGGTGGCCACCACGATCTGCCGGTGGTAGCTGGGGTCGGTCAGCGTCTCCTGGTAGCCGGACATGCCGGTGGAGAACACCGCCTCACCCAGGCTCTGGCCCACGGCCCCGAACCGGGTTCCGGTGAAGACCCTGCCGTCCTCGAGAACCAGGGCGGCTGCTGTGTTGCTCATCGTTCATCCTTTAGCCAGCGGGTGTATTCGGCACGGTCGTCGGCGCGGAAGCCGGTGTCCATCTCGGTGCCCGACGGCAGTCGCCAGCGGATCGCAAGCACGCCGTCGTGAGGCCGGGTGGGCAGCGTGGGAATGACCCGTCCGGCGATGCCGCTTTCGGTGCGCACCGCGGTGATCGAGTCTTCCGGTATCCAGATCGGCTGAGCTCCGCTGCGCTGCACCATGATTCCCTCGGGGTACCGAGTGAGTACCGCCTTGGTGCGATAGCCCAGGTCCGAGACCACCACCCGGTCGTTCCACTTCGGGGCCAGGGTGCAGCCCAGGTAGACGCCTCGGGTGGCCCCGACACTGGGCGCACCGACGGTGTCGGGCACCGAGGGCAGGGCGCCGATCAGTGCGTCCTGCAACTGCCCGCGGTGCCGCCAGCCGCGCATCATCAACCGGATCAGCAGGCCGATGATGACCACCAGCACCGCGGCGAAGATCAGCGACCCCACCATCGTGGGCGTGTTCACGCCGGTGACCTCCCGTCGCGGGCGGTCACCCGGCCGCGCAGCAGCGTCGCGGTGACGGTGGCCGGCAACGTCATCTCCTCATAGGGGGTGTTCGCCGACCGGCTGGCCAACTCGGTGCCGGTCACCACCCAGCTCGCCTGCGCGTCGACCACCGTCAGGTTGGCCGGCTCTCCCACCTCCAGCGGGCGGCCCTGGTCGGGCAGGCCGACGATCGCCGCCGGCCGCTCGCTCATCACCCGCGCCACGTCTCGCCAGCCGAGCAGTCCCGGTTCGACCATGGTTGCCACCACCACCGACAGCGCGGTCTGCAGGCCGAGCATCCCGGGGCGGGCATGAGCGAACTCGCAGGTCTTCTCCTGGTCGGCGTGCGGGGCGTGGTCGGTGGCCACGCAGTCGATGACGCCGTCGGCCAGCGCCTGGCGCAGCGCGGCGGCATCGGACGCCTCCCGCAGCGGCGGGTTGACCCGGTTGCGGCCGTCGTAGTCGGCCAGCCGGCTGTCGTCGAGCATCAGGTGGTGCGGAGTGACCTCCGCGGTCACCGCAATCCCTTGTCCCTTGGCCCATTTGATGAGCTCCACGGTCCCGGCGGTGGAGGCGTGGCAGATGTGCAGGCGGGCGCGCGCATCGCGGGCCAGCAGCACGTCGCGCGCCACGATCGACTCCTCGGCGACACGCGGCCAGCCGGCCAGCCCGAGCCGGGCCGCGGTGGGACCCTCATGGGCCACCGATCCGACGGTAAGCCGGGGCTCCTCGGCGTGCTGGGCGATCAGCACCCCCAAGCCGGTCGCGTACTCCAGTGCCCGGCGCATCACCAGCGGATCGGCGACGCACACACCGTCATCGGAGAACATCCGCACGCCCGCCGCACCGGCGGCCATCATGCCCATCTCGGTCAGCTGGGTGCCTCCCAGCCCGACGGTGACCGCGCCGACCGGGTGCACGTCGACCAGCCCAACCTGGCGGCCGCGCGCCCAGACGTGGTCGGTGACCACCGGCGAGTCGGCGACCGGGTCGGTGTTGGCCATCGCGAACACCGCGGTGTAGCCGCCCAGAGCCGCTGCCGCCGAGCCGGTTTCGATGTCCTCGGCGTATTCCCGGCCCGGTTCGCGCAGGTGGGTGTGCAGGTCCACGAAGCCGGGCAGCAGCACCTGGCCGGCCGCGTCGATCACCTCGCAGCCGTCCGGCGCGGTCAGGCTCGCGCCGATCTGCGCGATCTGCCCCTCGAAACCGGGGGTGCCGACCAGCACGTCGAGCTGATCGCCTTCGCCGTAGCACCGCACGCCGCGGATGAGCACGCTCACAGCTCCACCTCTTCCGACGACGCCGCCGACCCCGCGGCTTCGCTACCCACCAGCAGATGGAACAGCACCGCCATCCGCACATGCACTCCATTGGAAACCTGTTGCAGCACAGCCGATTGCGGCGAATCAGCCACCGAAGAGGCGATCTCCATACCGCGCAGCATCGGGCCGGGGTGCAGCACCGCCGCATGCTCGGCCAGCATGGCGCGCCGCTTCTCGGAGAGTCCGTAGCGCACCGAGTACTCGCGGGTCGACGGGAAGAACCCGCCGGTCATCCGCTCGGCCTGCACTCGCAGCATCAGCACCGCGTCGGCGGCCGGCAGCTCGGCGTCGAAGTCATGCGAGACCGTCACCGGCCAGTCGGCCACGCCGGTGGGCAGCAGGGTCGGCGGGGCCACCAGTACCACCTCGGCACCCAGGGTGGCCAGCAGGCTCACATTGGAACGGGCCACCCGGGAATGCACGATGTCGCCGACGATCACCACCCGCCGGCCCTCGATACCGCCGAGGCGCTGACGCAGGGTCAATGCGTCCAGCAGCGCCTGGGTGGGGTGCTCGTGGGTGCCGTCGCCGGCGTTGATCACCGCAGGGCCGCCGTCGGCACCGCAGGTCCACTCGGCGAGCAGGTGGGCTGCCCCCGAGGACGGGTGCCGGATGATGAGCGCGTCGGCGCCGGCGGCCCGCAGGGTCAGGGCGGTGTCGCGCAGCGACTCCCCTTTGCTCACCGAGGACCCGGACGCGCTCACGTTGATCACGTCGGCGCTCATCCACTTGCCGGCCACCTCGAACGAGACCCGGGTGCGGGTGGAGTTCTCGTAGAACATGGTGATCACCGTGCGTCCGCGCAGGGTGGGCAGCTTCTTGACCTCCCGGCCCACCAGCGCCTGGGCGAACCGGTCGGCGTCGTCGAGGATCGCGGTGGCCGCATCCCGGCTCAGGTCTCCCGCCGCCAGCAGGTGTCGGGTACTCATCGGGTGATCACCACCGCGTCACGTCCATCATGTTCGGCCAATAAGACGTGCACGCTCTCGCCGCGTGCGGTCGGCACGTTCTTGCCGACGTAGTCGGCGCGAACGGGCAGTTCACGGTGGCCCCGGTCGACCAGCACCGCCAGTTGCACGATCCGGGGCCGGCCCACGTCGCGCAGCGCGTCGAGTGCGGCGCGCACCGACCGGCCGGCGAACAGGACGTCGTCGACCAGGATCACGCACGCGTCGTCGATGCCGCCGGCCGGAATGGAGGTGGTCTCCAGGGGCCGTGGCGGTTGGCGCATCAGATCGTCGCGGTACAGGGTGATGTCGAGCGCGCCGTGCGCGACGTCCACGCCGCAGAATTCGCTGATCTTGACGGCCAGTCGCTGCGCCAGGGTGACCCCGCGGGTCGGAATGCCCAAAAGCACCACCCGGGGTACGCCGCCGGGGTCATCGGGACCGTCCAGAGCGGTCTTCTCGATGATCTGATGCGCGATACGAGAAACCGTGCGACCCACATCCGCCGAGGACATCAACTCTCGGTCGGTGCTGGAATTACCGGCAGCGCCCATGGGAAACCGCTGGACCTCCTTCTCCGCCTCTCGGGACGGATCGTTAAAGGATGTCGAACTGCCGGGTAGCCTAGCACCCGCTCGGGCCGCCGCGCCCATGGCGTCGATAGCCTGGGCAGGTGAATCTCGACCCGAACCAGGCGTCCCTCCGCGAGGCCTGCGACGCCGGTCTGCTGTCCGGAGCGGTCACCCTGGTGTGGCAGCGCGGGCAGGTGCTGCAGGTCAACGAGATCGGCCACCGCGATGTCGGAGCCGGACTGCCGATGACCCGCGACACGGTGTTCCGGATCGCCTCGATGACCAAACCCGTCACGGTGGCTGCCGCGATGATCCTTGTCGATGAAGGCCGACTGCGCCTGACCGATCCGATCGCGCACTGGCTACCGGAGTTGTCCGCGCCGCAGGTGCTGTCCGATCCGGCCGGCCCCTTGACGCAGACCGTACCGGCCCGGCGGCCGCTGACGGTCGAGGACCTGATGACGCACCGCTGCGGTATCGGCTACGGGTTCTCGGTGCCCGGCCCGATCGCCCGGGAGTATCAGCGGCTGCCGTTCGGGCAGGGTCCCGACGCCTGGTTGACCGCTCTGGCCGCGCTGCCCTTGGTGGATCAGCCCGGCGAGCGGGTCACCTACGGCCACGGCATCGACGTGCTGGGCGTGCTGTTGTCGCGCATCGCGGGCAAGCCGCTGCCGCAGGTGCTCGACGAGCGGATCCTGGGTCCGCTGGGCATGGCCGACACCGGCTTCTGCATCTCCCCGGAGAGCCGCCGGCGCAGCGCAACCATGTATCGCGTCGACGGCGACACGCTGCGCGACGACGCGATGGGCCCGATGCCGATCACCATGCCGGCCTTCCCCAACGCCGGCGGCGGGCTGATGTCCACCGCTGACGACTATCTGTCATTTGCGCGAATGTTGTTGGCGGACGGCATGTTCGACGGAACACGGATATTGTCGGAGTCTTCGGCACGGGCCATGCGCACCGACCGGCTCACCGACGACCAACGCCGGCATCCGTTTCTGGGGGCACCGTTCTGGGTGGGCCGCGGGTTCGGGCTGAACCTGTCGGTGGTGACCGACCCGGCGAAATCCCGGCCGCTGTACGGCCCCGGAGGTGCGGGTGCGTTCAGCTGGCCGGGCGCCTACGGCACCTGGTGGCAGGCCGATCCGTCGGCGGATCTGATCCTGATCTATCTGGTGCAGAACTCCCCGACGCTGTCCACCGAGGCGGCCGCGGCGATCGCCGGAAACACCGCGGTGGCCAAACTGCGGATCGCGCAACCGAAGTTCGTGCGCCGCACCTACGCGGCGCTGGGCCTGTGAGCTAGAGGCTCGCCCCCGCACGGCGAGCCTTGTCCAGAGCCGCTTCGCGCATGTGTGCCCGCTCCTCGGGAGTCCACCGCGTGGTCGGCTCGAACACCAGGGTCTGGACGCTGTAGCCGAGCATGGTGAACACATACTCCAGATAGGGCCGCTGGAAGTCCTGCAGGTCGGCGCGATTGCCGTCGTAGGCGCTGGAACGGGTCAAGATGAGTTGCACCGGCTTGCCCTCCCCCAGCGTCCCCACATGTTCGCCGCGCTCGTTGAGTGTGAAGCTGGCCATCGGTTGCACGATCACGTCGATCCAGGCCTTCAGCGCATGCGGCACATGCCAATTCCACATCGGTGACGACACCACCAGCCGGTCGAACGAGCGGACCCGGTCGATCTCGGCCAGCACCTGCGCCCAGATCTGCTTCTGCTCCGGGCTTCGCCGCTCGCCGTAAAGCGGCGCGAACTTGGCGAGTGCGGCATCTCGCCCGAACACCAGCATCTCGTCGGTCCACACCGAGAACCGCTGCACCTCACCGACCGCGGCGGCAGGCGCGGCATCCAAGAAGGCCTGGGCCAGGGTCGACGACAGCGAATGTTCCTGTTTCGGGCTGGCTTCCACCCACAGCGTTCTCATTGAGGCCATCAGATCATCGCGATCGGGGAGATCTTCACGCCGACCTCCAGCGCACCCGCCAGCTCGCGTGCCACGTCGTAGTCGAACACCACATGTCCGCAGATGATGTCGACGTCGCGTTTGGCGCGCTGCATCGGATTGGTCAGGAAATGCACGCTGGCGCCCGATGATTCGAGCAGATCGGCGATCACCGCCCGTGACTCGTGCACGATGTGGGCGGCGCCCGCGCGGGCGTCGGCCCGCATGGCCCGTCCGATCCGGTCACCGGCGTCGACCGCGCCCTGCAGCCCACCCACCGTGTCGTCGAGCAACCCGCGCAGGGCCCGCAACCGGACCCGGGCATCCCCGAGGCGAATCTGCGCAGCGGGCTGATTCTTCTGCGCCGCACCGGAATAGGCCAGCACCCGCTCGGACAGGCGCTGCGCGAAGAGGTCGGCGACCCGCTCGGCCGAGCCGAGCGCGGGCATCGCCGCGACCAGTGCCAGGGCCGGGACCATCGGCCACCGGTAGGCCGAGGCGTCGTGCAGTGCCGCGCCCGGCGCGGTGCCGGAGTAGATGTCGACGACTTTGACCAGGCGGTGGGCAGGCACCCAGGCGTCGGTGACGACGACGTCGTTGGAGCCGGTGGCGCGCATGCCGGCGGTGTGCCAGACGTCCTCGACGGTGATGTCACCGGCCGGCAGCAGCGCCAGCGCCGGGTAGGGCGCGTCGTCAGGCCCGCAGATCGCGCCGACCAGGATCCAGTCGGCATCCATCACCCCGGTGGCCCACGACCACCGTCCGGACAACCGGATGCCTTCACCGTCGGGCACCCCGCGGCCGGTCGGGGCCAGCGGTGCCGGGCAGCGCACCGGCCCATTGGCGAACACCTCGTCCTGGGCCTGCTCGCCGAACAGCGCCAGCATCCAGTTGTGCAGGGTGTAGAAGCCCAGCGTCCAGGCACTGGAGGCGCAGCCGTGCGCCATTCGCCGGATCGGGTCGAGGATCTGGCCGAAGTCGGCCTGCTCGCCGCCGTAGCGGGCCGGCAACAGCAGACCGGCCAGCCCGGAGACTCGGTAGTCCTCGAGGGTTTCGGCCGGAAGCCGGCGCAGCTCTTCAGCCTCGGCGGCGCGTTGCGCCAGGGCCGCGATGAAGGCATCGGTCACACCGTAGTCCGTGCTGACTGTCATGCCCGGACGCTACCATACCTTTTAGTATGGACGGTATGGATCAGTGCCGCAGCATCACATCCACGAACTTCTCGCGGCGTTCCGCGGCAAGCCGGCCCGGGCGTGAACCGGACAGGTGCAGAAACCCGATCCCGGCGGCGAAAGTGGCGCCCGCACGCATCTCGGCCTCCTCGGCGTCAAAGCCGTAGTCGAGAAACACCTGCCGAACCGCCTTGTGTACCCGGCGATCCGAGGCACGCACCGCTTCGGCGACGCTGGGCTCCGACCGCGCCCACTCCCGCATCGCGCGCTCCAGCATCCAATGCCGCGGGCCCACCAACGAATTCATCATCGCGACCAGTCGCTCACGCGGCGGCAGCGCATCCATCGCGTCGAAGTCACCGCGGTCTGCGTCCCGCACGGCCGCCCAGGTGTCGACCAGGGCCTGCCGATAGGCCTTCAGGTCGGTGAAATGCCAGTAGAAGCTGCCCTTGGTGACCCCGAGCCCCCGGCAGAGCCGGTCAATGGTCAGGGCCTTGATGCCCTCTGAGGCCAGCAGTTCGAAGCCGGCCTGCACCCAGTCCTGCACCGACAGGCGGGCATTGGTTCCATAGCCGGCGGAGTCGGAGGCAGCCATGGCGAGTCAGCGTACTGACCCCGGATGCGGGTGCGTCCGGTTTCCGCGGGCTGGGCCGCGAGCGTGCAGCCGGGTCTGCCTAGGCGCGACGCCCACACTAGCCTCGGGTGTCGTGGAGCTGTTGATCGCCACCAATCCCAATGCGGATTCCCGGCTGCGTTATCTGCTGCGGTTGCCGCTGGATGGCGGGCAGGTGTTCGCCACCTCCGACGTCTGGCCGCGCACCAAGGCGCTGTACTGTCATCCGCTGTCCGCGGACTATTGGCCCGACGAGCCGGCGATCGTCGAATCGGTCGAACTGCGCTCCTGCCGGCGGCGCGGCGCCGCGATCGATGTCGTGGCTGCCCGGTCGCGGGAGAATCGCTCCCAGCTGGTCTTCACCACCGCCCGCGGCCGCGACGTCGTGTTCTGGCAGAGCCCGCGCACCGCCAAGCAGTCCCGGCCCGGGGTGCGCACCCCCACCGCTCGGGCCGCGGGCATCGCCGAGCTGGCGATCATCGTCGACTCCCACGAACGCTACGGCTACGATTTCGCCGGCAAACCGGTGACCACCAGCCGCCGCGCCCTGCCCTGCGGGGACTACGGGCTGACCATCGAGGGCCGACTACTGGCGGCAGTCGAACGCAAATCTCTGGCCGATCTGGCCAGCTGTCTGCTCACCGGGACGCTCAAGTACCAGCTGACCGAGCTCGCCGCGCTGCCCCGCGCCGTCGTCGTCGTCGAAGACCGGTTCTCGGAGATCTTCACCCTCACCCATGCCCGGCCCGCTGCGATCGCCGATAGCCTGGCCGAGCTGCAGGTGGCCTTCCCGAACGTGCCGATCGTGTTCTGCCAGACCCGCAAACTGGCCCAGGAGTACACCTACCGGTATCTGGCCGCCGCACACACCTGGGCGGCCGACAACAGCTACGCCGCAACCACGTTGGGTCCTGAACCTACGATCGTCGCCGCCCCGGCTCAACCCGGGCCCAGCAGCGCCGAGGTCCGCGCGTGGGCGCGCTCTGCCGGTCTTCCAGTGTCGGACCGGGGTCGGCTGCGGCCCGAGATCATCGAAGCGTGGCGGGATCGGCACGGGTGATGCCGCTCAAGCCGGGCCACGAGCGCGCCCAGAATGTCACCGCAGACGGCGTGTCGGCGGACAAACACGCGCGCTCGCGGGAGAAAGACGTCAGCCGAACCGGGCCAGCGCCTCCTGGGTGAACACCGACAACCCCAGGTCGGGGTTGTAGCCGTGGATCTCCTTGACGTCGAGTTCGGTCAGGAAGAACAGGATCTCCTTGGAGATCACCTGCCCGGGGACCAGGACCGGGAACCCCGGCGGATACGGCACCACGAAGGTGGTGGACACCAGCTTGGCGCCGTCGGCGACGCGCAGGGCGGCGTCGGTGATCAACACGTGCTCGCGATCGGACTCCTCGTAGCCGCCGTAGAACGCCGACCGCATGTCGCCGAACGGGCTCGCTTCGTCGGGCCGGAACACGTCGGCGAACTCGCTGAAATCCGGCAGCGGCGGCAGATCCCCGGTGATCTCGGCGACGCGACGCTGCTGCAGCGCCCGGTCGTCGGTGCTGGCGGCGTTCCAGGCGCGATCCAGGTCGGTGGCGACCCGGCGCAGCGCGTCGAGCAGGTAGTGCACGCTGGACCAGGTGACCCCGATGGTGAAGATCAGCAGCACGGAATTTATCGAAGTCTTGTTGATCTGAATTCCGAACTGGCCCATGAGGATCTTCTCGCGGAAGTCGTAGCCGTTCATCCCGGTCTTGCCGACGAACAGCGTGACCCGGGTGGGATCGAGCACGAATTCGTCGGAGCGCCAGGCCTCGTTCCACTCCGCCAGCGCACCCTGGCGGACCTGACGGTAGGAGCTCACCGTCGACGCCCGGAACCGGTCGGGCACCAGGTCGTCCTCGTCGAGGATGCGGAACCACTTGCCGATCAACCGGTCCTTGCGGACGCGGTGGCGAAACACCAGCGCCATGTCGTAGACCCGCCGGACCATCTGGAACCCTTCGATGTCGACCTGCCGTCGGGCCAGGTCCAGCGATGCCAGCAGCTGCTGATTCGGCGAGGTCGAGGTGTGGGTCAGGAACGCCTCGGTGAACGACTCGCGGGCCAGGGAGTTGAAGTCCTGATCGCGCACGTGGATCATCGACGCCTGCCGCAGCGCGGACAGCGACTTGTGGGTGGAGTGGGTGGCATAGACGCGTATCCGGGTGCCGGGGGCCGGCAGCAGCCGATGCTCGGTCCATTGGGAGCGCTCGACCCCGGCCATCGCGTCACACCACGCCCGGTATTCCGCGGCGTACTCGGCTGAATTGATCTTGGCCTCAAGCCGTTCGGCGGCGACCATCGCGGTGCGTTGCCGGGCCCACGGCACCGCGGTGGCGAACGCGTACCACGCCTCGTCCCACAGGAAGCAGATGTCCGGCTTGATCGCCAGAATCTCCTCCATCACCCGTTGCGGGTTGTAGACCACCCCGTCGAAGGTGCAGTTGGTCAGCAGCAGCATCCGCACCTTGTGCAACTGACCGGCGGCCTCCAGGTCCAGCAGCGCGCGCTTGATCGTGTGCAACGCCACCGCTCCGTAGATCGCGAACGGCGCCAGTGGGTAGGCGTCCAGGTACATCGGGTACGCACCGGCCAGCACCAGGCCGTAGTGGTGGGATTTGTGGCAGTTGCGGTCGATCAGCACGATGTCGCCCGGCCGGGTCAACGCCTGCACGACGATCTTGTTGGCCGTGGACGTGCCGTTGGTGACGAAATAGGTGTGGTCGGCATTCCAGGTCAGAGCGGCTTTGTCCATCGCCGCCCGGATGTTGCCGTGCGGGTCCAGTAACGAGTCCAATCCACCTGAGGTGGTGGATGTTTCAGCCATGAAGATGTTTCGGCCGTAGAACTCTCCCATGTCCTGTAGGGAGCGGGAGTTGAAGATGCTGGCTCCGCGCGCCACCGGAAGCGCGTGGAACTGACCGACCGGCTCGGCGGCATAGGCGCGCAACGCATCGAAAAATGGTGTCGCATAACGCTTCCGAATGCCGGCCAGCACGGTGCTGTGCAGGTCGGTGACGTCGTTGAGCCGGTAGAAGGTGCGGTCGTAGACGTCGGGTTCGGCCTGGGTGTCGGCAGCTATCGACTCATCGGTGAGCAGGTAGAGGTCGATGTGCGGACGCAGCAAGCGGATCCACTCGCCACACTCGATGGCATCACGGCCGCAGTCGACGATCCCGGCGTCGTCGGTGGCCCCCAGCAGGGTGTTCATCAGCGGCACTCGGTCGCGCGACCGCAGCGGCAGGTCATGGCGAACGATCGCGGCCTGGATCTCGCCGTTGAGCGCCACCGCGGTCACGGCGTCCTCCACGCTGGACACCACCAGCAGCTCGATCTGCACCTCGTCGTCGGCATTGCGCAGCTCACGCAGGCATTCGGCCAGGCACTCGGGGGCGTTCGGCGACGAGTCGTCGGCCAAAAGCACCGTGTAGAACTGCTGGTGGCGGGCCGCCGCCACCAGCTCCTGGTCCGACAGCGGTGAGCCCAGGTCGAACAGCGCCGCCCGGTCGCCGTAGTCCGACAGCAACCGCACGACCAGGGAGACGTGCTCGGTGAGTGAGACCGTGGCCATCGACTCGAGGTAGCCGCGGAATGTCGCCAGGTTCGCCGCGCCCGGGAACAGCCAGTACCGCTCGTAGGCGCCGATCCTGTCCAGCAGGCGTTTCACCTGGGCGGCGTGATGGGCGGTGTCCAGCCCGGTCCGGTCGGCCGCGGCGAGTTGCCGGCAGGCGTCGTCGAGCAGGTTCCAGGTGTCGACCCTCGAGTACGACGGATTGGCCACCGCCGCCAGCGCCGACACCCTGAGCCTGCGCCCTCGCCCGTCACTGCCAGACGTCATAGGGCCAGTGTGGCCCGCTTCATCGCGCGATGGGGTGCTTTCGCCGGGGGTGGGGTCCGGTGGGCGCGCAAGGGCACAACGGCCTGCGATCCACCTGCTAAATACCGTGGGCGCGGGTCGGGGGCGTCGGTAGCCTCGGTCAGGTGGGCAACATCGCCGAGATCGACACCTATACCGCCGCGCTGGCCGGCGCACAGACCGCGCAGGAGGCCTGCGATCGCCTGAGCGCGGCCGGATTCGCCGCATCGGTGGCCGGCGAATCGGTCACCGTCGACGGCGGTGAGATCACCGCTGAGCCGTTCGAGGGCGTCAACAAGATCGGCGACACCTTCTACCTGTGGTGCCTGCGCGACAGCGGCGGCGAGCTCGCTCGCTGTGTA
Organism: Mycobacterium zoologicum; assembly: GCF_020181635.2. NCBI lineage: Bacteria > Bacillati > Actinomycetota > Actinomycetes > Mycobacteriales > Mycobacteriaceae > Mycobacterium > Mycobacterium zoologicum. Next base: position 112,433 of record NZ_JAYJJS010000009.1, read on the forward strand.
GCACGCGGGCCGCAGGGCAGCTGTCCCCCGCGGCACTGAGGCGAACTATTCGGGCTCAGCGGGCTCGGCGGGTTCGGTTGGCTCGGTACTCTCGACGGACTCCCGGACCGCCCGCGACGCCGCACGCAGCTGCGGGGTCACCAGCATCACCTGGCCCAGTACGCCGTTGACGAAGCCCGGCGACTCATCGGTGGACAGTTCCTTGGCCAGCTTCACCGCTTCGTCCACGGCGACCGGCTCCGGTACGTCTTCGGCGTGCAACAGCTCCCAGATCGCCACCCGCAGGATGGCCCGGTCGACGGCCGGCAGACGCTCCAGCTTCCAGCCCTGCAGGTGGGAGGTGATCAGGTCGTCGATGTGAGCACTGTGGGTGCTGACACCATTGGCCACCGTGAGCGTGTAGGGGTGCAGCGCCGCGACGTCGGGCTGCTCGGCGGCCAGCGCCGCCCGCAGCTGTGCGCCCTCGGCCGGTGTGAGTCCCCGCGCCTCGGACTCGAAGAGCAGGTCGACCGCACGCTTACGCGCCTGGTGCCGGCCTTTAACCGGCTTGCCAGCGGGCATGATCAGGAGTTGACCCGTCCCAGGTAGCTGCCGTCGCGGGTGTCGACCTTCAGCTTGTCGCCGGTGTTGATGAACAGCGGCACGTTGATCTGGGCGCCGGTCTCCATGGTGGCCGGCTTGGTGCCCGCACTGGAGCGGTCGCCCTGCAGGCCGGGCTCGGTGTTCGCGACGACGAGCTCGACGCTGACCGGCAGCTCCAGGTACAGCGGTACCCCGTTGTGGAAGGCGATCTGCACCAGCATGCTCTCCAGCAGGTAGTTCGCCGAGTCGCCGACCAGCGCCTCGGGCAGCGGATGCTGCTCGTAGTCCTCGCTGTCCATGAACACGAAGTCGTTGCCGTCGCGGTAGAGGTAGGTGGCGTCGCGGCGGTCGACGGTGGCGGTCTCCACCTTCACACCGGCGTTGTAGGTCTTGTCCACGACCTTGCCCGACACCACGTTCTTGAGCTTGGTGCGCACGAAGGCCGGGCCCTTGCCCGGCTTGACGTGCTGGAACTCGGTGATCTGCCACAACTGGCCGTCGATCACCAGTACCAGGCCGTTCTTGAAGTCAGCGGTTGAAGCCACGGTCGTTCACGTCTCCTAGAGAATGGTCAGTTCCTTGGGGAACCGAGTCAGCAGGTCCGGGGCCTGCCCGGCAGTATCCGCGACCACGAGCGTGTCCTCGATGCGGACGCCGCCACGATCAGCCAGATAGACGCCGGGTTCCACAGTCACCACAGCACCGGCAAGCAGTGTACCGTCGGCCGTCGCATTGATCCCCGGCGCTTCGTGTATCCGCAACCCCACCCCGTGGCCGAGGCCGTGGCCGAAGCTTTCCCCGTAGCCGGCATCGGCGATCACCGTGCGCGCCGCGGTGTCGACGTCACGCAATCCCGCGCCGGGTACCAGCGCCATCCGGCCGGCCCGCTGGGCGTCGGCGACCAACCGGTAGATGTCCCGCTGCCAGTCGGCGGCCGGGCCCAGCACGAAGGTGCGGGTCATATCCGAGTGGTAGCCGGCCACCAGCGCACCGAAGTCGATCTTGACGAAGTCGCCGGCGGCCAGCACCGCGTCGGTGGGCCGGTGATGCGGGATCGCCGAGTTCTCACCGGCCGCCACGATGGTCTCGAACGACGCGGCGTCGGCACCGTGGTCGAGCATCAGGGCCTCCAGGTCCCGGCGGACCTCGCGTTCGGTGCGCCCCGGCCGCAGTCCGCCGCGCTCCACCAGGGCGCTCAGCGCGGCGTCGGCGACCTCGCAGGCCCGCCGCAGCAGCACCACCTCACCGGCGTCTTTGACCTCGCGCAGCGCCTCCACCGCACCCGAGGCACGCACCAGCGTCACCTGAGACGTCTCGGCCGCGACCGCGCTCAACGCCTCGAATCCGTCCACGGTGACGACGTGGCCCTCGAACCCCACCTGGCGCGCCCCGGCGGCACCGCAGTCGAAGGCCTGCGCCACCAGGTGCGTGGCCGGCGCCCGTTCGATGGCAATCTGCAGATCAGGGGCTTGCCGGGCGGCCTGGGTCCGGTACCGGCCGTCGGTGGCCAGCACCGCGGGACGGTCGTCGGCGTAGACCAGTAGGGCGCCCGCGGAGCCGGTGAACCCGGACAGATACCGCACGTTGACCAGGTCTGTGACCAGCATCGCGTCCAGTCCGGTGGCACCGATCGCGACGCCCAGACGCGCTCTACGGGAGCAATGTGTCACGCGGTGTGACGGTACTCGCTACGCTGTGGCCCCATGAGCAAGTGGTTACTTCGCGGTTTGGTGTTCGCAGGCCTGATGGTCGTGGTCCGTCTGATTCAGGGCGTGCTGATCAATACCTTCGAGTCGCAGGCCGGTTTGATCAGCCTGGCGCTGGTGGCGCTGTTCCTGGTTCCGGTGCTGTTGTGGGGTCTGTCCGACGGCCGGGCCGATGCCAAGGCCAACCCCGATCCGGACCGCCGCGAGGACCTGGCCATGACCTGGCTGGGTGCCGGGCTGGCTGCCGGGCTGATCAGCGGCCTGGTGTCCTGGCTCATCGGACTGTTCGACAAGTCGCTCTACGTGAGCACCTTGTTCAACGAGCTGACCAGTTTCGCGGCGTTCACCGCACTGCTGGTGTTCGTGCCCGGGGTGGCCGCGGTGGCACTGGGACGCCGTGGCGTCGACAAGGGCTACGCCAAGATGCCGGTTCGGCACCACGGCCTGGCCGCCGAAGGCCAGCCGGCGCCCGCCACGGATGTGTTCGCCAGCGTGGGTGCCCTGCCCACAGCCGCCGAGGCGGCTGCGCAAACGGCCACCGCTGCCGACACCGATGCGACACTGGGCGGCGAGGCCGCCGGCTTCACCACCGAGGAGATTCCCGCCGTCACCGACGACACTCCGGAGAAGCCGGCCGACTGAATCAGGCTTCGGCCAGGTAGCGCAGCGCCAGCAGGTAGCCGCGCACACCCAGGCCGGCGATCACCCCGGTGGCGATCGGGCTCAGGTAGGAGTGCCGCCGAAAGTCTTCGCGGGCATGCACATTGGAGATGTGCAGCTCGATCAGCGGCGCCCGCAGCTCGGCGCAGGCGTCGCGCAGCGCCACCGAGGTGTGAGTCAGCCCGGCGGCGTTGAGGATCACCGGTTCGGCCGCATCGGCCGCGGCGTGGATCCACTCCAGCAGCTCGGCTTCGCTGTCGCTCTGGCGCACCGATACGTCCACACCCAACTCGGCCGCCGCGCTCTCGATCAGCGCCTGCAGGTCCGCATAACTGCTGTCGCCGTAGATATCCGGCTCACGCCGGCCGAGCCGTTGCAGGTTCGGTCCGTTGATGACGTTGATGCGGTTCACCGTCGCTCCAATCGGAATCGCCGGCCCACCTCGTCGTAGGCGGCGGCCAGCAGCATCGGGTCGGGTCCTTCGAGGCGGCCCGGTTTGGCCAGCCCGTCGAGTACCACGAAGCGCAGCACCCCGGCCCGATTCTTCTTGTCCCCCATCATGTATTCCAGCAGCGCCGGCAGCGCGCCCTCGTAGTAGTTGACCGGAAGGCCCAGCGAGGTCAGGATCGAGCGATGCCGATCGGCGGTCTGGTCGTCGAGCCGTCCGGTGATGCGACCCAGTTCCGCGGCGAACACCAACCCGACCGACACCGCGTCGCCGTGGCGCCACTGGTAGTTCTCCAGCGCCTCGATCGCGTGCGCGAGAGTGTGTCCGTAGTTCAGGATCTCGCGCAGATTGGACTCTTTCTCGTCGGCGGCGACCACCTCGGCTTTGACGATGATCGCGCGCCGGATCAGTTCGCCGAGCACCTCGCCCTTGGGGTCCATCGCGGCTACCGGATCGGCCTCGATCAGGTCCAGGATCACCGGGTCGGCGATGAAGCCGGCTTTGACGATCTCCGGCATGCCCGCGACGATCTCGCGTTGCGGCAACGTCTCCAGGGTGGCCAGGTCGACGACGACGGCGGCCGGCTGATGAAACGCACCGACCAGGTTCTTGCCCGCCTCGGTGTTGATACCGGTCTTGCCGCCGACCGCGGCGTCGACCATCGCCAGCAGGGTGGTCGGCACGTGCACGATCGAGATGCCGCGCAGCCAGGTGGCCGCGGCGAACCCCGCGACGTCGGTGGCGGCGCCGCCGCCGAGACTGACCAGCGCGTCGCGACGGTCCAGCCCGATGCGGCCCAAAACGTCCCAGATGAAACCGAGCACCTGGAGCGACTTGCCCTCCTCGGCGTCCGGGATCTCGATACGGTGCGCCTCGATTCCCTTGCCGGACAAGTAGTCTCGGATGCCCTCCGCGGTGGCTTCCAAGGTCGGCTGGTGCAGGATGGCAACCTTGTTCCGGCCGGCCAGCAGCCCGGCGAGGTCACCGAGCAGGCCGGTGCCGACCACCACCGGATACGGCGGATCGGTGGCCACCGTGACGGTGGTCGGCTCATGGATCTCGGTCACTTGCGTCCTCCGGTCTGTCGCGCGGCCAGGGTGGCCGGGGTGGGCGGTGCATCGGTGGGCACCGCTGTGGGCTGGGGCCCGGTGGCCGGGCCGGTGCGCCCGGCGGCCTCCAGCCGGGTCACGATATAGCGCACCACCGCACCCGGGTTGCGGCGGTTGGTGTTGACCCGGATGGTGGCCACCCGCCGGTACAGCGGAACCCGCTGGGTCATCAGCTCGCGGAACTTCTCGGCACGTCCCGGCCCGGCCAGCAGCGGCCGGGCGGTGCTGCCGCCGGTGCGGCGCACCCCTTCGGCCGCGGTGATCTCCAAGAACACCACCGTGTGGCCGGCCAGTGCTTCGCGCACGCCGGGGCTGGTGACGGCGCCTCCGCCCAGCGACAGCACACCCGAATGTTCGGCCAGGGCCGCCCGAATCACCTCTTCCTCGATGCGGCGGAATTCCGGTTCGCCGTCGGTGGCGAAGATGTCGGCGATGGTGCGGCCGGTGCGGGCCTCGATGGCCGCGTCGGTGTCGAGCATCTCAACACCGAGCGCTTTGGCCAGCCGCCGCCCGATCGTGGACTTGCCCGCTCCGGGCAAGCCCACCAGAACAGCTCTGGGCGCCACGACCTACCCCGATGCCCGGGCCTGGTCGTCCCCCGGCACACGGTCGGCAACCGATCGCAGGTACGCGTCGATGTTGCGGCGGGTTTCGGTCAGTGAGTCGCCGCCGAACTTGTCCAGCGCGGCACGCGCGACCACCAGTGCCACCATGGCCTCGGCCACCACGCCGGCGGCCGGTACGGCGCAGACGTCAGAGCGCTGGTGGATCGCGACGGCTTCCTCGCCGGTCGCCATGTCGACGGTGGCCAGCGCCCGCGGGACAGTGGAGATCGGCTTCATAGCCGCACGCACCCGCAGCGGCTGGCCGTTGGTCATGCCACCCTCCAGGCCGCCGGCCCGGTTGGTGGAGCGCACGATCCCGTCGGGGCCGGGGTAGATCTCGTCGTGGGCGGCGCTGCCGCGCCGGCGGGCGGTGGTGAAGCCGTCGCCGATCTCGACGCCCTTGATGGCCTGAATGCCCATGATGGCGGCGGCCAGCTGGCTGTCGAGGCGGTCGTCGCCGCTGATGAACGAGCCCAGCCCGATCGGCAGGCCGGACACCACCACCTCCACCACCCCGCCGAGCGTGTCGCCGTCGGCTTTGGCCGCCTCGATCTCGGCGATCATCGATTCCTGCGCGGCGGCGCCGAACGCCCGCACCGGGCTGTCGTCGATGGCCGCCAGATCCGCGGGCTGCGGCACCGGACCGTCATAGGGCTCCGACGCCCCGATGGAGATGACGTGCGAGATCACCTGAACGCCCAGCGCCTGGTCCAGGAACGCCCGGGCGATGGTGCCGGCGGTGACCCGGGCGGCGGTCTCGCGTGCACTGGCCCGCTCCAGCACCGGGCGGGCGTCGTCGAATCCGTACTTGAGCATGCCGGCGAAGTCGGCGTGGCCGGGCCTCGGACGGGTCAGTGGTGCGTTGCGGGCCCCGCCCTCACTGTCGAGGCGCGCCGGGTCCACCGGGTCGGTGGACATCACCGTCTCCCACTTGGGCCATTCGGTGTTGCCGATCTCGACGGCGATCGGGCCGCCCAGGGTGATGCCGTGGCGCACCCCGGACAGCACGGTGACGGCGTCGGCCTCGAACTTCATCCGGGCGCCGCGTCCGTAGCCCAGGCGGCGGCGGGCGAGCTGGGCCGCGATGTCATCCGAGGTGACGGCGACTCCGGCGACCATGCCCTCGACCATGGCAACCAGCGCACGACCGTGTGATTCCCCGGCGGTTATCCAACGCAACACGTGTCCCATCTTCCCATGCCGGTCTGGCCCATCCGGGCTTGGAGGACGTTACGGTTGCTCACACGCACCATAGGCGTGTGTCGACCACCGGGGATCGACCCCGGTGAGGCTCAGGAGCCGTTCTTGAGGATCAGATAGGTGACGGCGTCACGCCCGTTGCTGGGCGAGGTCACCGCGTTGAGCTGACTGCCCGCATTGCCGACCACGCTATCCAGGATCCGGTCGAAGTCCTCGGCGGAATTCTGCGGGTCGATCAGCACCAGCGGCGACTCGCCGGGCGCGGCGGAGCCGGCCGGGTCCAGCAGGTATGCGCCGTATGCGTCGGCATTGCCGGAGGTCTGCGCGAACAGGTCCAGCCACTGCACAGTGGCGTCGTTACCCTCGGCACTGGACAGCGCAACTGCGGGAACCTGCACGTCAGGCAGGGACGGCGACGCCATGTTGGTGGCCACCACCGCACCGGCGATCATGACCGCACCAGCGGCGAATCCCCCGATTACTCCACGCTTCACGGTCACCACCCCCTAATGGTCACAGCCGGTCAGCAGAGTTCAATCACTTGATCTTACGCTAATAGCGTCCTGAGCGGCAAGCCAATTCTGGCAAGGCCGGTCACGGCATTAACATGGCGACCGTCAATACATCGCCAGACCCGCTGCCACCACGCTGGCCAGACACATCGACGGCCCGTGCGGCACTGTCCGCGAGCGCCGCACCGCCAGCACGAACAGTGCCCACAACCCCGTGAGCAGCGGCGCGGCAACCGCCGCCAGCAACCACACGTCGGCACCGAACGCGCCGGTCAGCGCGCCAAGGCTGACCGCGAGCTTGACGTCGCCGGCACCGAGCCCGTCGGGTGCGATCAGGTGCACCACCAGATAGACCGCCGACAGGCCCGCCGCACCGGCCAGCGCCGCCGGCCCGCGGCCCACCCAGAACGCAACCGCCGGCATCGCTATCGCCGCCGGCAGCGTCAGTGCGTTGGGCAGCCGCCGACGGCGGATGTCATAACCGCTGAGGGCCGTGAGCCAGCCCAGGACCAGGCCCGCCACCACCGCATGCATGGCGTCATGTTCAGGCCGGGGCGTCGAGCGCGCAAGTCATCTCCGCCCGCGGTGCGGGCCTCCCAGTGAACAGCTCGACCTGGGTGAACGCCTGATGCAGCAGCATCTGCAGACCACTGATCACCGTTCCGCCGGCCGCGCTCACCGCAGCCGCCAAGGGCGTCGGCCACGGGTCGTAGAGGGCGTCGAGCAGCACCGGCACGCCCGCCAGCAGCAGGGTGTGCCGCGCCGCGACGTCGGCGGGAACGGTGCTGACCATCACCGCCGCGGCGCCGGCCACCTCGGCCAGGCGCACCTGGTCGTCCAGCGCGCAGTGAGCGGCCGGCACCGCGAGCTCGGCCGCCAGGCGCACCAGCCGGGCCGCCTTGTCGGCGTTGCGGGCGACCACGCTGATGTGGCTGACCCCGAGTTCGGCCAGCGCCACCACCGCGGCCGGGGCGGTGCCGCCCGAACCCAGCACGATCGCCCGGGTCCCCGAGACGTCACCGGCGGACTGCAGTGCGCCGCGCACCCCGTCAACGTCGGTGTTGTCGGCCAGCCATCCGGTCTCGGTGCGCACCAGGGTGTTCGCCGAGCCGATCCGCTCGGCACGGAAAGTGCGTTCGTCGGCGAACGCCAGCGCCGCGAACTTGCCGGGCATGGTCACCGAAACGCCTACCCACTGCGGGGAGAATCCGGCTACCAGCGCAGGCAATTCCGCTGCGCTGCACTCGATTCGGTCGTAGGTCCAGCCGTCGAGCCCCAGCGCCCGGTAGGCGGCCAGGTGCAGCTGCGGCGAGCGGGAGTGGGCGATCGGCGAGCCCAGCACGGCCGCCTTGCGGGGCCCGGGATCAGCGGGAACTGTCGAGGACACCGTTGCCCAGCGCCAACTCGATGTTGCTCAGGTGCTCCTGATAGTTGTGGGTGAACAACGTGGTGCCGTCCTTGTCGATCGTCACGAAGTACAGCCAGTCCCCCGGCTCGGGGTGCTCGGCGGCGTGCAGGGCCTCGATGCCCGGCGAGCAGATCGGGGTGGCCGGCAGTCCGTCGGAGGCGTAGGTGTTCCACGGGGTCACCTTGGCCCGGTCTGCGTCGGTGGTGGCCACCTCCTGGCGGTCCAGCGGGTAGTTGACCGTCGAGTCGAACTCCAGGCGCTGCGGCTCGCCCAGCCGGTTGTCGATCACCCGGGCCACCTTGGCGAAGTCGTCCGGCAGGGCTTCACGTTGCACCAGCGACGCCACCACCAGCAACTCGTACGGGGTCATGCCCAATTGCTCGGCGGTGGCGGGCAGGTTGGACTTGGCGAACTCGGCGGAGCTCTGACCGATCAGCTTGGTCAGCACCGTCGCAGCCGGGGCGGTCGGGTCTACGTTCCAGGTGCCCGCGGTGATCAGGCCCTCGATGCGCCGGTGGTCACGGCCCATCTTGGTGACCGGGCCGACGGCCCACTCCGGTACCGACAGTGCCTCCGGGGTCTCGGTCTCGGCGGCACGCTTGAGATCTGACACCTTGAGGCAGGTCCGCTCGCCGTTGAGGTCCAGGCAGCTGGCCTCGGCGATCAGCGAGAACACCCCCTGAGTCACCGAGTTGTTCGCCAGGACGGTGACGTCGTCGAGCTGGCGGCCCTCCGGGATCACCAACTTGCCCACCCGGTTCTGCGGGTCGACGAGTTGCTCGACAGCGGTGGCGACCGGAAGTTCGGCCTTCAGCCGGTAGAAGCCGGGCTGGATCGCGGCGATCGCGGGGTTGCTCTGTGCGGCATTGAGGAATGTGTCGGCGTTGGCGATCACCCCGGCGTTGAGCAGGGTTTCGGCGATCGCGGAGGTGTAGTCGCCCTCATGCACCTCGATCAGCACCTGCTGACCGCCCTCGCCGGTGTAGTCGACGGGCGGCCCGGAGTTTCGAAAATACTTGGCGCCCAAGAAGACTCCGGCGAGCGTCAGCAACACGGCCAGCGCCGCGCCCAGCACGGTGACCAGCCGGCGGTTTCTGCCCTCCCGGCGCTCGCGGGCCCGCTCGGTGCGACTCTTCGTCGACGGTGCGACTGCCACGGGCATAGCCCTTTCCGTCGGCCGCTGCGGCGCAAGCACCTCGGTGGCCGGCTCCTCGTCGTCGACTTCCCCGTCGGGCATGTGCTCGTCGGCAAAGTCGTCATCACCGAATCGGTCATCGACGAATTCCTCGTCGGCGAACCGATCGTCGACGAAGTTCTCGTCGGTGGAGTGGTCGTCGACGAAGCCCCCGTCGGGCACCATCTCGTCGGGCGACATCTCGTCAGGCATCGTCATTTCCCATCGGCGCTGCCGGGGCCACTGTTTGCGAGGCCCGGCGCTGATCAAGCCAGCTCTGCAGGATCGTCACCGCGGCCGCCTGGTCGATGACGGCCCGTTGATTCTTGGCCCGGACCCCGGCCTCCCGCAAGGAGCGCGCCGCTGCAACGGTGCTGAACCGTTCGTCGGCAAGGCGTACCGGCGCCGTCCGGTGGCGCTGGGCCAGTGTCCCGGCCAGGTCCTCGGCAACCGTGATCGCGTCCTCGGCTGCCGACCCCGCACGGTCAGCCAGCGTCCGGGGCAACCCGACCACCACCTCGACCACATCGTATTCATCGGCCAGGTCGGCCAACCGTCGCAGGTGCGAGCCGGATGCGTTGCGGCGGACGGTCTCCACCGGCGTAGCCAGCAGACCGTCCGGGTCGCTGCACGCCACCCCGATGCGCACCTTGCCCACGTCCACACCCAGCCGTCGTCCGCGGCCGGGATCGCCCGGCCCACCCGGGCGGTCCGGGCTGCGACGCTGCAGTGCACTCACCCCTTGGCACCCCGCTCGACTGCTGAGCGGACCGCCGCCAGTGCGGCATCGATACCGGCCGGATCCTTGCCGGAGCCCTGCGCTAGATCCGCTTTGCCACCACCGCGCCCGGCCACCGCCGCGGCCAGGTCTTTGACCAGTTCATCGGCCCGCAATCCGAGTTCCTGCGCGGCGGGGTTGGCGGCGACCACGTAGGGAACGCTGTCATCCCCGTCGGCGATCAGCGCCACCACGGCCGGGTTCTCGCCCAGCTTGCCGCGGATGTCGCCGGCCAGCGAGCGAAGGTCGCCACCGCCGACACCGCTCGCCATCCGCTGCGCCACCAGGCGCACGTTACCGATTTGTTCGGCCCCGGTGGCCGCATTGGCCGCCGCGGCGCGTGCATTTGCCAGCCGCGCCTTCTCGATCTCCTTCTCGGCGGCCCGCAGCCGCTCGACGAGGTTGGCCACCCGCGCCGGCACCTCCTCCGAGGGCACCTTCAGCGACGACGCCAGGCCGGCCATCAGTGCGCGCTCCTTGGCCAGGTGCCGGAACGAGTCCAGCCCGACGTAGGCCTCCACCCGGCGCACCCCCGAACCCACCGAGGATTCGCCGAGCAGGGTCACCGGTCCGATCTGCGCGGAGTTGCCCACGTGGGTGCCGCCGCACAGCTCCAGCGAGAACGGCCCGCCGATCTCGACCACCCGGACCTTCTCGGGGTACTTCTCCCCGAACATCGCCATGGCGCCGCGGGCCTTGGCCTTCTCGAGTTCCTCGGTGAACGTGTGCACCTCGAAAGCGGCCTGGACCGCCTCATTGGCGACCTCCTCGACCTGACTGCGCTGCTCATCGGTGAGCGCGCCCTGCCAGTTGAAGTCGAACCGCAGATAGCCCGGCCGATTCAGCGAACCGGCCTGAACGGCATTGGGCCCCAGCACCTGTCGCAGCGCGCCGTGCACCATGTGGGTGCCCGAGTGGCCCTGCGTGGCTCCCTTGCGCCAGGCAGCGTCGACCGCCGCGGTGACGGTGTCGCCCTCGACGAACTCACCCGCGTCGACGTTGACCGTGTGCACGAACAGCGTCTGGGCGATCTTCTGCACATCGGTGACGGTGGCCAGTGAAGATCCGGCCGGTCCTGCGCTTATGGTGCCGGCGTCGGCGATCTGCCCACCCGCCTCGGCGTAGAGCGGGGTGCGGTCCAGCACCAACTCGACACGGTCCGTCCCTGCATCGCCGTGCGCCACCACCGGCACCCGCCTGCCGTCGACGAAGATGCCCAGGATGCGGCCTTCGGTGGTGAGCTCGTCGAAGCCGGTGAACTCGGTGGGTCCGGCGTCGATCAGCTCCCGGTAGGCGCTCAGGTCGGCGTGGGCGTGCTTGCGGGCGGCGGCGTCGGCCTTGGCGCGCTGGCGCTGCTCGGCCATAAGTTCGCGAAAGCCTGCCTCGTCAACGGACAGGCCGGCCTCCGAGGCCATCTCCAGGGTCAGCTCGATCGGGAACCCGTAGGTGTCGTGCAGCGTGAACGCATCACTGCCGGACAGCACCGTGACCCCGGCGGATCTGGTGGCCGCCGCCGCGTCGTCGAACAGCTTGGAGCCCGACGCCAGGGTGCGGTTGAACGCGCCCTCCTCGGCGACCGCGATCCGGTTGATCCGGTCGAAGTCGGTGACCAGCTCCGGGTACGACGGGCCCATCGCGTCACGCACGCAGGCCATCAGGTCGCCGACGATCGGGCCCTCGACGCCCAGCAGTTTGGCCGAGCGGATCACCCGGCGCAGCAGCCGGCGCAGCACATAGCCGCGGCCGTCGTTGCCGGGGCTCACACCGTCGCCGATCAGGATGGCCGCGGTGCGGGAGTGGTCGGCAATGATCCGGTAGCGCACGTCGTCGGCGGCGTTGCCTGCGTCATAGCCCCGCGGCGCGCGGATGGCGACCAGATCGATGACGGGCCGCACCAGGTCGGTCTCGTACACGTTGTGCACGCCTTGGAGCAGGAACGCGACCCGCTCGATGCCCATCCCGGTGTCGATGTTCTGCCGCGGCAGCGGACCGAGGATCTCGAAGTCGTCCTTGGAGGTGCCCTCGCCGCGCTCGTTCTGCATGAACACGAGGTTCCAGATCTCGATGTAGCGGTCCTCGTTGGCGACCGGACCGCCGTCGACACCGAACTCCGGCCCACGGTCGTAGTAGATCTCCGACGACGGGCCGCACGGCCCGGGGATGCCCATCGACCAGTAGTTGTCGGCCATGCCGCGGCGCTGGATGCGTTCGGCGGGCAACCCCGCGATCTCCTGCCACAGTGCGATGGCCTCGTCGTCGTCGAGATAGACGGTGGCCCAGATCCGTTCGGGGTCAAGGCCGTAGCCGCCGTCTTCGACGCTGCCGGTCAGCAGGGTCCAGGCCAGCTCGATCGCACCGCGCTTGAAGTAGTCGCCGAACGAGAAGTTGCCGGCCATCTGGAAGAAGGTGTTGTGCCGGGTGGTGATGCCGACTTCGTCGATGTCGGGTGTGCGGATGCACTTCTGGATGCTGGTGGCGGTGGCGTACGGCGGGGTGCGCTGGCCGAGGAAAAACGGTACGAACTGCACCATGCCGGCGTTGATGAACAACAGGTTGGGGTCATCAAGGATCACCGAAGCGCTGGGCACCTCGGTATGCCCCGCCTTCACGAAGTGATCGAGGAAGCGCTTCCTGATCTCGTGTGTCTGCACTGTGTATCGCTTCCCGCCGTGTCGCAATTTTGGACGGCCCTACAGTACCGGTCTGCCGATCGCGGCCGTCGTAGGCAATCACCCCAGCCTACGGACGCCGCCGCGGTGAAAACCCGTTGTCGCTGCGAAACGCGTTGCTACGCTCACCTGAGTCTTTCGACCTTGGGAACTTGCGATGCCAGGAATGTCCTTCTGCGGCACCAGCGCCGTGATCCTCAGCGCCGGCCTGATCGCGCCGGCTGCCGCACCGGCATCGCCGGTCCCCACCGTGCTCTCCATGCCGGACGTCGCGCTGAAGGCCCAAGACATCGTCCTCGACCTCGTTCGACATGCAGAGGACCTGGCCCCCGCCAACTCGCGAATCCCGTTCTCCCCCGAGTTCCCCGGAGCGGGCATCAGCGATCTGGGCAAGCAGCAGGCGATCGACACCGCCAACCAGATCTTCGGCCAGGTCGGCGGACCCGGCCATGTCGCCGGCCTGTTCTCCGGACCGGACACCGACGCCCAGGACACCGCGGTGCCGTTCGCCGCGCTACAGGGCCTGGACCCACAGATCCTCAACGGGCTCGTCGAGGTCGACGGCGGGATCTTCGCCAACCAGCCGGTGCTCAGCCTCGGCGGGATCTACTACGACGTGGCCGTGGTGCTGTGGATGCTGGGCCTGGTCAACGCCTTTCAGATTCCGGGTGCCGACGAGTACAACGGGGTGGTCGTCAACGACAACTACACCGAGGCCGTCAACGCGATGTACACCGCGGCAGTGGCCAATCCGGTGGTCGGCGACGACGGCAACATCACCGCCGTGGGCTACACCAGCGAAGCGTCGATGATGATCTGGACGATGCTCAACGTCAAGAACCCCGATCCGATGGCGCTGGTCAACGAGCTGATCGCGTCGTTGCAGAACGGCGGGTCGCCGGGGCTGGTCCCCAACGCCGGCCTGATTCAGCTCGCGGGCAACCCCGAGGACGGCTGGACGCTGGTGAGCTGGGCCGGCCAGCAGGTCCCGGAGAATCCGGGCGTCCTAGGTGATCTGTTCCTGATCTGGCGCGAGCTGGCGCTGCCACCGCAGGTGGCGTTCGGCCACATCCTGGACGCCTTGGCATCCGGTGATTCGGTGGCAGTGGCCGCGGCGTTCTCCGACGGGCTGGCCGGCATCTCCGCGGGCCTGGACGCCGTGCCGGACACGATCACCAACCTGTTCACCGACCTGGCCGCCGACACCTGGTGAGCTAGCGGCGCCGGATGATGGCGCGCAACTTCGCCAGCCGCCCGCCGATCTCGCGTTCGTTGCCGCGGCCGGTGGGCTGGTAGTAGTCGGTGCCGACCAGGTCGTCGGGCGGATATTGTTGCGGCACAACACCATCCGGGTGATCGTGCGCATAGCGGTAGCCGACGGCGTTGCCCAGCGCCTGCGCACCCGAGTAGTGGCCGTCGCGCAGGTGCGCCGGGACCGCCCCGGCCTTGCCGGCCCGGATGTCGGCCATCGCCGCACCGAGTGCGGTGGTCACCGCGTTGGACTTCGGCGCGGTGGCCAGGTGTACGCAGGCATGCGCCAGGGTCAGCTGCGCCTCGGGCATCCCGATCAGTGCGACGGTCTGCGCGGCGGCGACCGCGGTCTGCAGCGCGCTCGGGTCTGCCATCCCGATGTCCTCGCTGGCCAGGATCATCAGCCGGCGGGCGATGAAGCGCGGGTCCTCCCCCGCGGTCAGCATCCGGGCCAGGTAGTGCAGGGCGGCATCGACGTCAGAGCCGCGGATCGACTTGATGAACGCGCTGATCACGTCGTAGTGCTGGTCGCCGTCGCGGTCGTAGCGCACCGCGGCCTGATCCAGGGATCCCTCGACGATCTCCACGGTCACACGCTGGCCCGCCTCGGCCGCGACTTCCAGTGCGGTCAAGGCCCGGCGGGCGTCGCCGGCGGCCAGCCGAACCAGCAGATCGACGGCATCCGGCGTCACCTCGATGCGTCCGCCCAGGCCGCGCTCGTCGTCGATGGCGCGCCGCACCACCGTGGCGATGTCCTCGGGCCCCAGCGGCCGCAGCTGCAGGATCAGCGACCGGCTCAACAGCGGGGCGACCACCGAGAACGACGGGTTCTCGGTGGTGGCCGCGACCAGCAGCACCACCCGGTTCTCCACCGCGGCCAGCAACGCGTCCTGCTGAGTTTTGGAGAACCGGTGCACCTCATCGATGAACAGCACGGTCTGCTCGCCGTACGCGGCCGCGCGTCGCGCGGTGTCGATCACCGCGCGCACCTCTTTGACCCCGGCGCTCAGCGCTGACAGGGCCTCGAATCGTCGTCCGGTGGCGCCGGAGATCAGCGAGGCCAGGGTGGTCTTTCCGGTGCCGGGTGGGCCGTAGAGGATCACTGAGGCCGCCCCGGAGCCGTCGACCAGCCTGCGCAGCGGGGAGCCCTGTCCCAGCAGGTGATCCTGGCCGACCACCTCGTCGAGCGAGGCCGGGCGCATCCGCACCGCCAGCGGAGTGGAGGTGCTGCTGGGTTCAGGCGCCGGGGCACCGGTCAGGTCGAACAGTCCGTCGGACACGCCTTCAGGCATACCACGGGTGTCCACATGATCGTGAGGTGTGGCAACGGGTGTCGGACCGATCCGCTAAAATCGCACACATGTTCGATTTCGACCCATCGTCGCAGGCCGCCGAGGCTTTTCGGGGGATCGACGATGCGGGTGTGGCCGGAGCGATCACGGCTGCCGCGCGGGAGCAGAACGCGGCGTGCGCGCGCGAGTTGGCCGCGATCGGGGAACTGTATGCACGCCGCGCTCCCGAGGCGGACATCGATCGGGCCAACTGGGCTGTCGACGGGCATGCCAATGTGGTCGCCGAAGTCTCGGCCGCGTTGGGCATCAGCCGGGGCCGCGCACGCGGACTACTGAGGTACGCGATCGACCTGCGCGAGCGGCTGCCGCGTGTGGCGGAGGTCTTTGCGCGCGGCGACATCGACTTTCGGCTGATGGCGACGTTGGTGAGCCGCACCGAGCTGGTGGAGGATCCGGTGCTGATCGCCAAGCTTGATGCGGCGGTGGCCAAATATGCCCACCGTTGGATGCGGCTGTCGAAGCCCAAACTCATCGAGCGCATCGACATGTGGGTGGCCCGGTTCGATCCGGCCGGCCGGCGCATGCCCGGCCAAGGCAACGACGACCGCTACGTCGAGATCGGGCCGGTGGAATCCGGTTTGGCGGGGATCTGGGCGCAGCTGCGTGCCCCGGACGGGGCGGCGCTGGATCAGAAACTGGATGCGTTGGCGGCCACGGTGTGCCGTGATGATCCGCGCACCAAGCGGCAGCGCCGGGCCGACGCGTTCGGGGCATTGGCCGCCGGATTGGACGCGCTGCGCTGCGAATGCGGGTCACCCGACTGCCCGGCCGCCGGCCGGTCGGCGGGCACCGATGTGGTCATCCATGTGCTCGCCGAGCAGGCCACCGTCACCGGTGACACGCAAGCTCCCGCCTACCTGCCCGGCTACGGCCCCATCCCGGCGACCGCGTTACGCGAGATGGCCGCGACCGCCAAACTCAAGCCGTTGCCGATCCCTTCTGCCGATCCAGAGCCCGGTTATCGCCCCTCGGCGGCGTTGGCCGAATTCGTGCGCCTACGCGATCTCACGTGCCGGTTCCCCGGCTGCGATGAACCGGCCGCGGTGTGCCAGATCGACCACACCGTGCCCTATCCGCTGGGCCCCACCCATCCGTCAAACCTCAAGCTGCTGTGCATTTTTCATCACCTGTTGAAGACCTTCTACACCGGTGTGGGTGGTTGGGCGGATCGCCAACTACCCGATGGCACCGTGACCTGGACCGCGCCCAGCGGCCAGTCCTACACCACCACCCCGACGGGAAGCCTCTTCTTTCCCGTCTTCGCCGCCCCGACCGGGAAGCTGGTGCTGCCCAACCGGCTCCCGGTGCCCGACGCCGTGCGTGGAGTGATGATGCCGCGCCGCAAACGCACTCGCGCCGCCGAACACCGCTACCGCATCAGCTGCGAACGACGCATCAACGAGGAACGCCTGGCTCACGAACACCGAAAACGCGCGGCCGAACGTACCCGGAACGACGAGCCCCCGCCCTTCTGAGCGAACCGGGTCGAACGACGTCAGCGGTGCACGATCACCCCGCGGATGTTCTTGCCGTCGCGCAGGTCCTGGTAGCCCTCGTTGACCTGCTCCAGGGTGTAGCGGCGCGTCACCAGCTCGTCGAGCTTGAGCTGTCCGGCGTCGTAGAGCCGCAGCAGCCGCACGATGTCGTACTGCGGGTTCGCCCCGCCGAACAGCGTGCCCTTGATGGTCTTGCCGAACAGCGCCAGCATGGTGCCCGACACCTGCACGTCGAGGTCCTCGAGGCGGGCCATCGCGGCGATGACGACGGTGCCGCCCTTTCCGATCGTGTTGATCGCCGCGGTCGTGACGGCCAACCCCAGGTCGCCGACGGTGATCAGCGCCTGGTCGGCCATCTGCCCCCAGGTGAGCTCGGCGACCTTCTCCATCGCCTCCTCGGCGGTGGCGAACGCGTGGGTGGCCCCGAGTTTGAGGGCGGTCTCGCGTTTGAACTCCACCGGGTCGACGGCCACCACGTACTTGGCCCCGGCGTGTGCGGCGCCCTGTACGGCGTTGATCCCGACGCCTCCGATTCCGTAGACCACCACGGTGTCCCCGGCACGCACCCCGCCGTCGTAGTTGGCGGTCGCCCAGCCGGTGGGCACACCACAGCCGACCAGCACCGCGGTCTCCAGCGGCAGCCAGTCGTCGACCTTGACCACCGAGTGCTGCGAAACGGTCGCCCGCTCGGCGAAGGTGCCCAGCATGCAGAAGCCGCCGTAATCCGTACCGCCGGAGTGGAATCGGAAGGTGCCGTCGGGCATGCAGCCCTCCAGGATGGTGGCGCCCATGTCGCACAGGTTCTGCCGGCCGGTCGAGCAGTACCGGCAGCTGCCACAACTGGGGATGAAGCAGCACACCACGTGATCGCCGGGTTTGACCTTGGTGACCCCGGGGCCGACGTCCTCGATGATCCCGGAGCCCTCATGTCCGCCGACGATCGGGAACCGGTTGGGCCAGTCGCCGTCGGCCACGTGCAGGTCCGAATGACACAGTCCGGCGGCGGTGAATTTGATCAGCACCTCGCCCGGACCGGGACCGTCCAGGTCCAACTCCATGATCTCGAAGGGCTGGTTGGGCGCATGCGCCACGGCGGCAATCGTTTTCATGTCTGACATCCAACCGGCTCAAGAGGCCGCGGTGGCCCGAATCAGTGGGATTGCGTGACGAAGTCGATCAATTCCTCGACCCGCCCGATCAATTCCGGTTCCAGATCCGTCCAGTCGCGCACCCGGCCCCGAATCCGCTGCCAGGCGCCGGCGATGTCGGCCTGTGAAGCGTGCGGCCAACCCAGCGCCGCGCAGATGCCGTGTTTCCACTCGACATTGCGCGGGATCGTCGGCCACGCTTTCAAGCCGAGCCGCGCCGGCTTCACCGCCTGCCAGATGTCGACGTAGGGATGCCCGACGATCAGGGCGTGCTCGCCGCCCGGCCCGCGGCGTACCGCCTCGGCAATCCGGGTCTCCTTGGAGCCGGTCACCAGGTGGTCGACCAGCACCCCGAGCCGACGGCCGGGCCCGGGCTGGAACTCGGCCACGATGCCGGCCAGGTCGTCGATGCCGCCGAGGTATTCCACGACCACGCCTTCGATGCGCAGGTCGTCACCCCAGACCTGTTCGACGAGTTCGGCGTCGTGGCGGCCCTCCACATAGATCCGGCTGGCCAGCGCGACCTTGGCGCGGGCACCGCTCACCGCCACCGAGCCGGAAGCGGTGCGGGCAGGCGCCTTGACTGCGGCCGGGCGCGGTTCGGTCAGGATCACCGGCTTCCCGTCGATCAGGTAGCCGGGGCCGACCGGGAAGCCGCGGGTAAGACCGCGCCGATCTTCGAGGTCGATGCGGCCGTACTCGACCCGGACGACGGCGCCGACGTAGCCGGTCTGGGCGTCCTCGACCACCATGCCCAGCTTGATGGGCACCTCGGTGGAGCGGATCTTGCGGGCGGCGTGCGGGTTGGCGGAGAGGATGTCGGTCCCATAGCGGTCGGCCACCCGAGCGAGCCTAGGCGGGTTTGTCCGCCATGCCCGCCAAGAGACCGACATGTCTCATCGTGTTGCCCCCGGGCTATGACAGGCCCGACTGGGCTATACCGGCTGACTGCTTTCTATGGTGGGACATGTGACCGACATCGACAACGGCACCGTCGAATCATCACCATGGTCACCCCGGGAGCGCGAACTGCTGGCGGTGACGTTGCAGCTACTGCAGCAACACGGGTACGACCGGTTGACGGTGGACGCGGTCGCCATCGCTGCCCGCGCCAGTAAGACAACCATGTACCGGCGCTGGCCGTCGAAAGCCGAATTGGTGTTGGCGGCCTTCCTGGAGAGCATTAGTCAGGTCGTGGCCGCGCCCGACACCGGCACCCTGCGGGGCGATTTGCTGCAGTTGGGCGAGCTGGTCTGCCTTCAGGCGGGCCGGCACGCCAGCACTATCCGCGCGGTGCTCGTCGAGGCATCGCGTAACTCCGCGCTCGACGCAGCCGTGCAGCAGCAGTTCTTGGGCCGGCGCAAGGCCTTGATGCGCGAGATACTGGGGCGGGCCGTCGACCGCGGTGAGGTCGATGCGGCGGCCGCCGACAGTGACCTGTGGGATGTGCTGCCCGGCTATCTGATGTTCCGGATCATCATCCCGAGCCAACCCCTGACCCCGGACATCGTGCGCGCGCTCGTCGACGACTTGATCCTGCCCAGCCTCGGCTGACCGGCGAAACGACAGCCCCCTCGCCGCACCGACCGGATGACTCGACAATGATACGATACGGTATCGTATTGTTACTGCTTTCGGGACGGGTGATCGAAAGGGCGACCGGTGCAAACGATTTCGCTGAGCAGCCTCGGCCGGCGATGGTGGCAGGTGCCGGTCGCTGTGGTCGTCATCGCGGCAGCGGCATTCGGTGTGTATCGACTGCAGGGCATGTTCGGCTCCGATGCCGGCGTCCCGTCCGGCGGGGCTCCCCCGAACGAGATCGTCGCGTTCAACCCAAAAACGGTGACCTTGGAGGTTTTCGGCGCTCCCGGGACGGTGGCGACCATCAATTACCTGGACGTCGATGCTCAACCTCAGACGGTTCGCGACACGGCACTGCCGTGGTCGCACACGATGACAACGACACTGCCCGCGGTCTTCGGTGACCTGGTGGCACAGGGCGACAGTGACTTCATCGGCTGCCGCATCACCGTCAATGGTGTCGCCAAAGAGGAGAGATCCGTCTACAAGGTGAACGCCTACACCTTCTGTCTGGACAAGTCGTCATGAGCGGCGATCACCGGCCCCGCAGCACCGTGGCAGAAGCGATCCGCCGACTCGCGGTGCCGATCCTGCTGTTCTGGGTGGGCTTGGCCGCCCTGACCAACGTGGCGGTCCCGCGTCTGGAAAAGGTCGCCGAGGAGCACAACGTGTCGTTGAGCCCGACCGACGCGCCGTCGCTGCAGGCGATGAAGCGGGTCGGCGAGGTGTTCGGCGAATTCGATTCCGACAGTGCCGCGATGATCGTCCTGGAAGGCGACGAACCCCTTGGCGACGACGCCCATCGCTTCTACGGCGCCCTGGTCCAGAAGTTGTCCCGGGACACCGAGCACGTCCAGCACATCCAG
The DNA here is from genome assembly GCF_020181635.2 of Mycobacterium zoologicum. Lineage (NCBI taxonomy): Bacteria > Bacillati > Actinomycetota > Actinomycetes > Mycobacteriales > Mycobacteriaceae > Mycobacterium > Mycobacterium zoologicum. Next base: position 132,978 of record NZ_JAYJJS010000009.1, read on the forward strand.
GATTTCTGGGGAGACCCGCTGACGGCAGCGGGCGTGCAGAGCGCTGACGGCAAGGCCGCCTATGTGCAGGTGTACCTGGCCGGCAATCAAGGCGAGGCGCTGGCCAACGAGTCCGTCGCCGCCGTCCGCGACATCGTCGCGCACACCCCGGCACCGGACGGGGTCAAGGCCTATGTCACCGGCGGGGCGCCGCTGCTCACCGATCAGTTCGGGGTGGGCAGCAAGGGGACCGTGAAGGTCACGCTGATCACACTTCTTGTGATCGCAGTGATGCTGCTGTCGGTCTACCGATCCTTCGCCAGCATGTTCCTGGTGCTGTTCGTGGTTCTGGTCCAGATGCTCGCGGCCCGGGGGATCATCGCCTTTCTCGCCGAGTCCGGGCTCATCGGCCTGTCGGTGTATGCGACCAATCTGCTCACGCTGCTGATCATCGCCGCCGGAACGGATTACGCGATATTTTTCGTCGGCCGCTATCAAGAAGCCCACTCGTCCGGCGAGGATCACACCACCGCGTTCCGCACCATGTACTACGGCACGACCCACGTGATCCTGGGCTCGGGCCTGACCATCGCCGGCGCCGTGTTCTGCCTGAACTTCACCCGGTTGCCGTACTTTCACAGCCTGGGCACGCCGGTCTCGCTCGGCATTCTCATTGCGCTGATGGCCGCACTGACGTTGACCCCGGCCGTGATCGCCCTGGCCAGTCGGTTCGGCCTCTTCGAACCCAAGCGCGCCAGGCGAACCCGCCACTGGCGGCGAATCGGTACGGCGATCGTGCGCTGGCCCGGACCGATCCTTACCGCGACCGGCGCGGTAGCCATGATCGGTTTGCTGGCCCTGCCGGGTTATGAAACGAGTTACGACGTTCGGCACTACATCCCGGCCACTGCCCCGGCCAATATCGGCTATGCGGCTGCAGAGCGCCATTTCTCGGCGGCCCGGCTGAATCCCGAGATGCTGATGCTCGAAGCCGATCACGATATGCGCAATCCAGCCGACATGCTCGTCTTGGACAGGGTGGCCAGAAGCATCTTCCATCTCCCCGGTATCGACCTGGTGCAGTCCATAACCCGGCCACTGGGAACGCCGATCAGCCACGCCTCCATACCGTTTCAGATCAGCATGGGCAACACCGCCCAGGGGCTGAACCTGACGTATCAGCAGGACCGTGCGGCCGACATGCTCAAGCAGGCTGACGAGTTGGCGACGTCGATCGAGGTGATGAAGCGCCAGTACGCGCTGCAGCAGGAGTTGGCCGCCGCAACCCGGGAGCAGGCCGACGGATTCGAGGAAACCACCCGCACTCTGGGCGAACTGCGGGACCGGCTGGCCAACCTCGACGACTTTCTGCGGCCGGTTCGCAACTATTTCTACTGGGAGCCGCACTGCTACGACATCCCGAGTTGCGCGGCTTTCAGATCCGCTTTCGACGCGATGGACATCATCGACCAGCTGAGCGAGCAGATGGGCAACGTGCAGAACACGATTGACAAGCTGGCGGGAATCCAGCCGCAGCTGGTCTCGCTGCTGCCCGAACAGATCGCCAGCCAAGAGACCAACCGCGAACTGATGCTGACGAACTACTCGACGATCTCGGGGATGTACGAGCGGATGGCGGCCATGACCGAGAATTCAACGGCGATGGGAAAGGCCTTCGACACGGCCAAGAACGACGACTTCTTCTATCTGCCGCCGGAGGCCTTCGACAGCCCCGACTTCCAGCGGGGCTTGAAGATGTTCCTCTCACCGGACGGCCGCGCGGCTCGCATGATGATCACCCACGAAGGCGATCCGGCGACGCCGGAAGGCATCTCACACGTCGATCCGGTCAAGAAGGCGGCGCGCGCGGCCACCAAGGGCACCTCGCTGCAGGGCGCCGACATTTATCTGGCCGGCACCGCCTCGACCTTCAAGGACATTCAAGACGGCGCCAAGTACGACCTGATGATCGCGGGCGTGGCCGCACTCAGCCTGATTCTGCTGATCATGATGTTCGTCACCGGCAGTATTGTTGCCGCGATCGTCATCGTCGGCACGGTGGCGCTGTCGCTGGGCACGTCGTTCGGGCTCTCGGTATTGGTCTGGCAGTATCTCTTCGGCATCCAGTTGTATTGGATCGTCCTGGCGCTGGCGGTCATCGTTCTGCTGGGGGTGGGGTCCGATTACAACCTGCTGCTGATCTCCCGACTGAAAGAGGAGATCGGCGCCGGGTTGAACACTGGCATCGTCCGTGCGATGGCCGGCTCGGGTTCGGTGGTGACCGCCGCGGGCCTGGTGTTCGCCGCAACGATGTCGTCCTTCGCCTTCAGCGACCTACGGGTGCTCGGTCAGATCGGGACCACCATCGGCCTCGGATTGCTGTTCGACACGTTGATCGTGCGGTCCTTCTTGACGCCGTCGATCGCGGCACTGCTCGGACGCTGGTTCTGGTGGCCGCTGCGGGTGCGACCCCGTCCGGCCAGCCAGATGCTTCGGCCCTACGGGTCCCGTACCGCGGTTCGTGAGTTGCTGTCGGGGACATCCGGGCGCACCGAAAGTTCCGATGATCGGATCCCGACCGGTTGACGTGGCGACCGCGAGAGCCCCCGGGCTCCACAGCGGCCTGCGCGTACCGCATTGTTCACTCAGGCATCATCCGTCACATAGACAACATTAGTCACTCAATATTCCCTTAGTTATTAAGAGATCTCTCGCAACATACGTATCAATAACAACACCATTAACTCAAATATCACTAGTTTACTTCCACCTCAGCAATATCAACAAACTCATTCGCATCGTTAGGTGTTCAAAATGTGCAATTTCATCAATTGTCGCGTTATGCTCGTGAACCTCACTAATACACAACTATCACGGAGGTTGTGATATGCACCGGAACACGACATGGCGTGTCGTGCAGCGCGGAGGGCGGCACTTTGCGTGGGCCGCATCCGGGCTGGTTACCGGGGGGATTGTGGGGGCGCTGCTGGCCTCGGCCGGTATCGCCCACGCGGATACGAACATGATGATGGGCTGGGACGCGGTGGCCCAATGCGAGTCCGGCGGTAACTGGGCCGCCGATACCGGCAACGGTTTCTACGGCGGCCTGCAGTTCAAACCGTCAACCTGGCACGCATTCGGCGGTGTGGGGTCGCCGGCGAAGGCGTCTCGGGAGGAACAGATCGCGGTCGCCAATCGGGTCCTCGACGAACAGGGACCATATGCCTGGCCGACGTGCGGCCCGGGCCGGGTATTCCCGTCGTCGGTCAAGGGCTGGGTGCCGCCGGCGATGCGCAGCCTGCTCAAGCCGTTCTGGTGAGCACGGCCTGGGTCTGAGTGACCCGGGCGACCCGCTTCCCGCGGTCGTCGGTGAGGTCGGTCTGCACGACGATCGTCGTCCGCCCGACGTGCAGCGGGGTGCTGGTCGCGGTGACGGTGCCCTCGCGCACCGCCCGGAAGAAATTCGTCTTCGACTCGATCGTCGAGGTGCCGGCACCCTCGGGCAGGTTGGCGACCGCACATACCGCACCGACGGTGTCGGCGAACGCCATCAACGCTCCCCCGTGCAGGATTCCGGCGGTGGTGCACCGCTCCTGCGCCCACGCCATGATGGCGCTCACCTGTTGCGGGGTCAGCTCGGTGACCTCGATCTGCAGGGCCGTCGCAAACGGCATGCTGGCGACCACCATTCGGGCGAACTCGGCAGAATCCATGAGTTCCACCCTGACCGACGACAGCGGCGCTGTCCAGGGTCTCTAACGCTGCTGCGGCACCGCGTCGATGCCGGCTTCCTTGCGCTGAGCCGCGGTGATGGGCGCCGGCGCCTCGGTCAGCGGGTCGATACCTCCGCCGGACTTCGGGAACGCGATGACCTCGCGGATCGAATCCACCCCGGCCAGCAAAGCCACCACCCGGTCCCAGCCGAACGCCAGCCCGCCGTGCGGCGGTGCGCCGTAGCTGAACGCGTCGAGCAGGAACCCGAATTTCTCGGCCACCTCCGCTGCGCCCAAGCCCATCACCTTGAAGACCTGCTCCTGCACGTCGCGGCGGTGGATACGGATTGAGCCGCCGCCGATCTCGTTGCCGTTGCACACCACGTCGTAGGCGTCGGCCAGTACCGCACCGGGGTCGGATTCGACATGGGCGGCGTGTTCGGGCTTGGGCGAGGTGAAGGCGTGGTGCACCGCGGTCCAGGCACCCGAACCGACGGCGACGTCGCCGGCTGCGGTGGCGTCGCCGGCGGGCTCGAACAGCGGCGGGTCCACCACCCAGGTGAACGCCCAGGCCTGGGGGTCGATCAGGTCCAGTCGGCGGGCGATCTCGCCGCGGGCCGCACCCAGCAGCGCCCGCGACGGCTTAGCCGGCCCGGCCGCGAAGAAGATGCAGTCCCCCGGCGCCGCGCCGACATGCGCTGCCAGGCCGGCCCTTTCACCGTCGGTGAGGTTCTTGGCCACCGGCCCGGACAGCTCGCCGTCCTCACCGACCAGCACATAGGCCAGGCCCTTGGCCCCGCGCTGCTTGGCCCACTCCTGCCAGCCGTCCAGGGTCCGCCGCGGCTGCGACGCCCCGCCCGGCATGACGACGGCACCTACATACGGCGCCTGGAACACCCGGAAGGTGGTGTCTTTGAAGAACTCCGCGCACTCCACCAGTTCCAGACCGAACCGCAGATCCGGTTTGTCGGAGCCGTAGCGGCGCATGGCGTCGGCGTAGCTCATCCGCGGCAGCGGGGTCGGCAGGTCGTAGCCGATGAGCGCCCACAGTGCGGTGAGCACCGCCTCGGCGACGGCGATCACGTCCTCGGAGTCGACGAAGCTCATCTCCAGGTCCAGCTGGGTGAACTCCGGCTGGCGGTCGGCGCGGAAGTCTTCGTCGCGATAGCAGCGGGCGATTTGGTAGTAGCGCTCCATGCCGGCCACCATCAGCAACTGCTTGAACAGTTGCGGGCTCTGCGGCAGGGCGTAGAAGGAGCCGGGCTGCAGCCGGGCGGGAACCAGGAAATCGCGCGCGCCCTCGGGCGTGGAGCGGGTCAGCGTGGGCGTCTCGATCTCGACGAATCCCCGCTCGGCCAGTACCGCGCGGGCGGCGGCGTTGACCTTCGAACGCAGCCGCAGCGCGGCGCCGGGGCCGTCTTCGCGGCGCAGGTCCAGGTAGCGGTGCCGCAGCCGGGCCTCTTCACCGGCAGCCTCGTCGAGCTGGAACGGCAACGGCGCCGCCTCGTTGAGCACGGTCAGCGTCGTCGCGTTGACCTCGATGGCGCCGGTGGGCAGTTCGGCGTTCTCGTTCCCGGTCGGGCGCACCTCGACCACACCGGTGACCGCAACACAGAACTCGGCGCGCAACCGGTGGGCCTGCGCAAGTACCTCAGCGTCGCTGGAATCACCGAACACCACCTGCGCCACCCCGGAGGCGTCCCGCAGATCGATGAAGATGACGCCGCCATGGTCGCGTCGGCGCGCCACCCAGCCGGCCAGCGTCACGCTTGCTCCGGCGTCGGTGGCCCGCAACGAGCCTGCGTCGTGGCTGCGCAACACCAAAGGGCCCCTTTGTTCGAAGTCGGTCGAGTAACGGTTCGACGGGGGCCAAGTCTAGTGGCCGCTCGCTGCACTGCCCCGCGCCGGTCGGTGCTCTAAGCTGGCTCACTGTGACCAATGGCACCGATGACCTCGACTTCGATTACGACGACGAGGAATACGAGGAAGAGGAAGCCTCGCCGAAGCAGAACAACAGCCTCAAGTGGGGGCTGGCCGCAGTGGTGGTGCTGGCCGTGGTCGCAATCGTGCTGGTGGCGGTAGTGCTGTTGGGCGGGGACCCCGTCAACAGCACCGCCGGCGGCGAGTCCACCCGCAATTCCGCGGCCTCGGGCATCGCCAGCGCCGATGACACCGGCCCGGTCGCCATCATCATCACCGATCCCAGCTGCGTCGCCTGGGGATCGATCAGCTCCAACCTGGCCAGCACACTGTCGCTGCTGGGCCACGGCAAGTGGAACGAGCGCGATCAGTCGACCCCGGCCTCGGCGTGGGACGACCAACAGAAGAAGGAGTACCTGGCCGCCGGTCAGGTGGTGCGCAACGCCGCCGCCCAGACCGTCGGGCTGGTGAAGCTGACCCCGCACCGGGTGATGCGAGAGCTCTACGAGCAGTTCATCGCCTACGCCCGCACCTTCGTCGAGCACATCCCTACCTACACCGCACGCGATGCGGCGCTGGCCGGTACCGCCCACAGCGCGGCGTCGGCACTGGCGGCCATCTGCGCGTCAGCCAACAACGGGTCGGCGGCCGCGCGTGGACCACTGGTCGAGGCGCAGTCAACCCCCACCAAGGTCGCATCGCCGGGTAACCCCACCAACCCGCAGCGGTATCTGACCAGTGCCAATCCGGTGTGCGCCGACTGGAAGGCCACCTTGGACAAGTTCGGCACCGACACCGCCGAGTGGGGCGACATCGACCCGAGCATCCCGGCGACCTACTGGAACCCCCAGCAGAAGGCGGTCAACCTGGCGGTCGGCCCGGTGATGATCAGTCTGGCCAACAAGATGCAGCAGTTGGGCCGGCGCAGCAACAACCCGATCCTGCAGGACTTCGCGGAGCTGTCCTCGCAGTATCGGCGGGCGTTCGTGCTGTCGCTGCCCACCTACGATCCCTCGGACAACCACCTGGCCAACGCGGCGACGTTTCTGTCCACCACCGTGCTTGGTGGGTGCGCGTCAGCCGGTACGGCCGGCGGGTAGAACAGGTCCTGACGCAAAGAACCGGCGCAACCCGCAAAGGGTTGCGCCGGTCTTTTGCTTGTCGGGCCGGGCGGGTCAGGCCCAGCTGGAGCCCACCGAGGCGTCGGTGTTGGCCATGTTGTTGCCGGCGGTCTGCACCTTCTGACCATGAGCATTGGCCTGCTCGTAGATCACCGCGAAGTTGCGACCCAACTGGGACACGAACTCCTGGCACGCCACCGAACCCGAACCACCCCAGAAATCACCCGCGGCCAGCACATCGTGCACGATCGCCTGGTGCTCAGCCTCCAACGAAGCCGCCTGGGCACGGATCAACGCGCCGTGCGCGTTGACATCACCGAACTGGTAGTTGATCGACATCTTCCTAATCCTCCCTAGCTGCCCAGGATCTGCTGCGACGCAGCTTCCTGCTGCTCATAGTGGTTCGCATCCCGGATCAGACCATCGCGCACACCGTGCAGCATCGTCACGATGTTGCGAAACGCAGTCTGCATCTGACCCATGGTGTCCATCGAGGTCCGCTCCGCCAGACCACCCCAACCCGCACCCGAGATATTGGTCGACGACGCCCACATCCGACGCGCCTCATCCTCAACGGTCTGCGCATGCACATCGAACCGACCCGCCATCGCCCGCATCGCATCCGGATCCGTCATAAAACGTGTAGCCATGATTTTTTCCTCTCGCTTGAAGTGTGTGGTGATGCCGGGCGGCGGCTCGGCTGTCACGTATGAGTTGGGCGCCCCTTCCGCTATCCGCCCGCCGGCGAACGGGGCATGATCTTCGGGGCCTTGGCGGCGACCGCGCCCATTCCACGGCCGGCCATCGCGCCCATCAGCGCATTGCCGAACGGGCCGCCGGGGATTCCGCCGGTGGCCGACATGGTCTGGATCGGGGCGCTGACGGTGGTGGCCGGCAGTACCGGAGCGGCGCGGACCATGCCGTCGGCGGCCATCGACCAGGCCTGCGGCACCTTCAGCGCGCCCATCGAGGCGGCCTGGCCGAGCTTGGCGGAGATCGCGTTGGTGGCCGTGGAGAAGTGGCCGGCCAGCACGCCGACCGCGCCCTGCAGCTTGTCGTTGACGAAGTCGCCGATCTGCGTCATCAGGGTGCCGGTGCCGCCGGCGCCGGAAGCCTGGCCGGCCAGCGCGCCCGTCGCGCCGGTCATGGCGCCCATGCGGGCGAGCTGCGGCAGCATCATCAGCAGACGCGCGCCCATCATGCCCATGGACGACGCCGAGGTCAACGGCGACATGGCCGAGCTGACCGAGGTGGCCGCCAGCTGCGGGTCAATTGAATTGATCAAGCCCTTCATGCCGAGCATGTCGAACAGCCCACCGATGGTGGACGGGTTGTAGCCGGTGGGCGGGGTGGTCGGCGGGGTGACGACCGGACCGCCCTCAGCCGATCCCGGCGTCGCCTGCGTGGCCTGCGCGGATCCCGGCGGGGACGTCTGCTGCGTCAGCGAGCTGGTCGTGGCCTGCGCAGATCCGGCGTAGGTGTCCATCGCGGCACCGTCCTGGGCCCACATCGCCTCGTACTGGGCCTCGGTCGCCGCGATCGCGGGGGTGTTCTGCCCGAAGAAGTTGGTGGAGATCAGCGCCAGCAGCATCGCCCGATTGGCCGCGATCACCGGCGGCGGCACCGAGGCGGCGCGGGCCGCCTCGAACAGCCCGGCTGCCTGCGTGGCCAGCGCCGCGTTCTGGGCGGCGGTGGCCGAAGCCTGCTCCAGCCACGCCACGTACGGAGCGACCGCGGTGGTCGCCGCAGCCGAACCCGTGCCCGTCCAGGTGGACGCGAGATTGGCCACCACCGAGTGGGTGGAGGTGGCCGAGGTAGACAGGTCGGTGGCCAGCGCGGTCCACGCGGCGGCGGCAACCAGCAGCGGCTCCGAGCCCGGACCCGTGTAGATCAAGCCAGAATTCCATTCCGGCGGAAAGATGGAATAGCTCATCTATACGCCCTGACTCAACCGGCCGACGCGGCGTTGGCGGCCTCAGTGAGGGCGTAGAGGTTGGAGTTGCCACTCAAGGTGGCCACGATCTGCTGGTGAACCGCGGCAGCCTGAGCGCTGACCTGCTGGAACAACTGTCCGTGCGCGGCGAACTGGGCAGCAGTCACCGTCGACACCATGTCGGCGGCGGGCGCCGCCACACCGGTGGTGGGCGCGGCCGCGGCCGAGATACCCGCCGACATCGAGTCACCGATCCCCGACAGGCTGCCGGCAGCCGCAGTCAGAAGCTCAGGCTGAGCGGTTACGAATGGCATCTGATCCTCCTGGAACCCTGAAGCATGTAGTGGTAGAAGTCGGCGGTCGTGCGGCAGCAGAGGTCTATGTCAAAAGATTGACGCACGTCACTGTAGCGGAGCGATGTGATAACGGCCTGATAAAGGTGTGGCTGCTGATGCTGCCGACAACTCCGGCCGGACTCCCCGACAGGGGCCGACGACATCGAGTTGACGCGTTCATCGACCTGACATCCTCTCCCGATAGCTGCGCCAGCCGTGGTGGAGTGTTTTCCACTTGCGGCCGGGAGCAGAACGTAACACCGCCGCGACCACGGCGTACAGCGGGGCTGTAAACATTCAGCAAAGGTTTGGATACTCGCCAGACAAGCCGGGTTGCGTTGATCCGGCGCACGGATTCATCACGGTCAACCAGGGGTCCGGGCCTGTCCGGGTGTGCAAAGCTAATGTGGCCGCGGGCCCGACGGGCTCGCACCGGCGCCCAGGACTTACGGCAACTCAACGGAGCGTGCGATGACCTTCAACGAAGGTATGCAGATCGATACCAGCACCACCTCGTCAGGCGGCGCCGGCCGTGGCATCGCGATCGGCGGCGGGGTCGCCGGCCTGGTGATCATGGTGGTGGCGCTACTGCTGGGTGCCGACCCGGGCGATGTACTGAGCCAGCAGCCGGTGGATACCGGACAGTACTCGGCGCCGGGCTTCGACCTCAACAAGTGCCGCACGGGTGCGGACGCCAATAAGTACGTGGAGTGCCGGGTGACGGCGACGGGCAATTCGGTGGACGCGGTGTGGTCGGATCTGCTGCGCGGCTACACCCGCCCGCACGTCCAGCTGTTCAGCGGCCAGATCAGCACCGGTTGCGGGACGGCCAGCAGTGCCGTTGGGCCGTTCTACTGTCCCACCGACCAGACCGCCTATTTCGACACCGGCTTTTTCCAGGAACTGGTCGACCGGTTCGGCTCCAGCAGTGGACCGATGGCGCAGGAGTATGTGGTGGCCCACGAGTTCGGCCACCACGTGCAGAACCTGCTCGGTGACCTGGGCCGCGCCCAGCACGGTGCGCAGGGCGCGACGGGCGCCGGGGTGCGCACCGAATTGCAGGCCGACTGCTACGCCGGCGTGTGGGCGCACTATGCGGCGATCACCAAGCAGGAAGGCACCGGGGTGACGTTCCTGAAGCCGCTGACCGACGACGACATCCGCGACGCGCTGTCGGCAGCGTCATCGGTGGGTGACGACCGCATCCAGCAGTCCATGACCGGGCACGTCAACCCGGAATCGTGGACCCACGGTGCTTCGGCGCAGCGGCAGCACTGGTTCACCGTCGGCTACCAGAGCGGCGACCCGAAGCAGTGCAACACGTTCGCCGCCAGCGACCTGGGCTAGCGGCTGATATGTAGGGAAGTTTGTCAAGGGCAGGGTGAAGCGGCGGCCACGACCGTCGTCATGGCCGCCGCTTCGTGACCAGGTGAATTGGGGTTGTCGAGCGTGTCGTATCGACGCGTATCAAGTCTGATATACGCGGGTTGGCTACCGCAGGACGGGACTTTCGAGTCGGAGTTCGCCGCTATCTAGAATCGAGTGTAATGCGTTGCAGGGCAACGGCATCGCTCATAGCCGCGTCGCGGGTCACTCCAAGACGCTTGCCGACAATCACGAGGATTCACCTGGACAGTTATGGGCGGTCAGTCCGTCAGGACCGCCAGGGACCAGCACCAGCCGGCTAGCTCCCGGGCCACCGCTGCGTTGGCCACCACCGGGCGTTTCTTGCGTGCGTCAAAGCCCGCCCACCGGGCATGCAGGCGCCGATTGCCGGCATCCCCGCGGGTGCGAGCGGCCACG